>JAISBO010000030.1 GCA_031266155.1 Puniceicoccales bacterium | reverse complement strand
CAAATGAAGAAGCGTTTGCCAAGCGGATGCTCGATGGATCGGAATTGCAACCAGAAATTGAACACTATGACAGGACTGGAAAATTTTTGCCGGGTATACAATTCCCAAAAGGAACACTGGGAGATCCATTCATTGATTACAGCCAAATACCTTCTGAGGATAGCAATTTAAGTGAATGCAAATGCAAAGGTAAATGTAAATGCAAAACGGGAAAAACAGATTCAGAGTGTGCCGCGGACGCAACGTCGGGGAAAGAAGTATTGCCGGCCAAGGAATCCGCGGCGAGCACCTATGCCGTTAAACAATCAAGTACTAAATCTCCGAGTAACAACTTTAAAAAACATGCAAAAAGGTATCATCGAAGGAGCTCAGATAAAAAGGCACCATCCCTAGAAAACCAAACAACAACTGCAAAGGTATCTGGGCCAGAAGCAAATGTTATTGAAAAACTAAGAAAGCCTTTGAGCAATAAAAAGCAAGGTAGCAAAAGGCTTAATTCTGTTAAACTATAAAGGAGGGACGCTATGCAATTGACAAAACTAATATTAGTGCTTGCGTTGTTTTTTCCACCCTATCTCATGGGCGAAGATTTTGAGTCGCTCATAGCAAACTCTCCGTTTGCTGTACAAACCTCATCGCTTGCTAGCGAATCAAAAAAGAGACCGGGGGATATTGATATTAATTACGAACTACGAGGAATATTGATCAGGGATAATGGCAGGTTTTTTAACATATATAATCCAACAAGCAACAAAAGTAAATGGGTCAGACAGGGAGATAGTCGCGCTCAAACGGTGATAGATTCCTTCGATGAACGTAGCAAAATGCTATATTTTCATACCTCCGATGGGAAAAGTTTTTCAGTTAGGCTGAAAAATACTTTAAATGGATTAAAAGGATTGGGTATTACTCTTAAATAATCCACAAATTATAATGGAGAATTAAATTTTATGGATATTCTTTCTGAAAAATTGTCCGAATTGGGAGAAGAAAACTTTGATAGAATTATGGCGACGCCTATCCAAAGGCGTGCGGAAGTTTTAGCAAAAGCACTGTGTTGCGAAAGTGAAAAACAAGCAATTACTTGGTTAGCCGAAAATTTAGAAATTCCATTCCTAGAACAATTTCAATTTGATAAATCATACCTCGACACATACCCTTCAGAGTTTTTAACCACCTATGGCTTCTTGCCAATTGCCGATGTGACGGGTGAAGGTAAATTTTGCGTGATAAGTTGTTGGCCGTTGGAAGAAAAAACCCGCCAACAAATCGGAGTGTTTTCTGGACATTATCCGGAAGTATGCCTGGGGGTGCCATCCGAAATAATGGGTGAACTGGGTATTCACTTCGGCCTTTCTTCTGAAAGTGAACGTTTCGTTGACGTAGCAGCGCAACAAGACGATGAAGCTGAAAATGAAGAAGAGGCAGCTGTTGTAAAATTTGTGAATGACGTTATCCGTCGAGCATTAAAGTCGCGGGCCACGGATATCCATTTTGAACCACAAAGGAACTTTTTACAGATAAGGTATCGCATAGATGGTGATTTAGTCGCCGTACGCGTTCCCGAAAATTTAGTAAAATTTCAGGCGGCCATTATTTCACGCATAAAAATTATGGCATCGCTGAATATTTCAGAAAAACGCCGTCCGCAAGATGGTAAAATTTCATTCAGGGATGGCAAAGACATTGTCGATAGTCGCATATCCACACTACCTGTCGTATATGGAGAAAGCGTTAGCCTTAGGTTACTATTACAGGGAGGTGGTGCTCCAGTCTCTCTGCGTGATTTAGACATGACGGAGTATCAATTTAAAGTGGCAGAAAAAGCGTTAAGCAAGCCACATGGAATAATTTTAGTTACTGGGCCGACGGGTTCCGGAAAGTCAACGACGCTTAGTGCTTTTTTACGCCACGTCTATTCACCAACGACCCGCCTAATAACCGTTGAGGACCCCGTTGAATATGAAATCGCTGGTGCCAATCAAGCCCAGGTACATGCAGAAATTGGATTAACTTTTGCTAGCATATTGCGTTCCATATTGCGCCAGGATCCTGACGTTATCATGTTGGGAGAAATTAGAGATTCCGAAACTGGAGACATTGCAATTCGTGCAGCGGTCACAGGACACTTAGTCCTAAGCACCCTACACACAAATGATGCGGTTGGGTCCATAACTCGACTAAAAGATATCGGCATAGAGCACTACATGATTGCTTCTGCCGTGGAAATGGTATGCGCCCAAAGACTTGTTCGCAGATTATGCCCTCATTGTGCCAAGGAATCTGAAAAACTCAATACGCCCGATGAGTTGGAAAGACTGCGTTGCCTCTTCAAGGTTTCGGAATTACCCGCCAACACAAAACTGATGGAAGCCGTAGGATGCGAACATTGTAATGGCATTGGGTTCCGTGGCCGAATGGCGGTTTTCGAAACCCTTGGTATGAATGAAAAAATACACGAAGCCATTGTCAATAATGCATCGGAATCTGAGATCCGTTCCATTGCCATCAACGATGGGATGATATTCCTAGCCCAAGATGCTTTCATACGTGCATGCCGTGGATTGACTACGGTTGAAGAAGCGGTACAACTAATCCCATAGTCGTCCAGAACGTCTCTACCTCTTTTATCTTTTTTCTTCGTCTATGCTTGTCCCTTATATTGGTCATAGGTTTTAGAGGAATAGTGTTATTTCTGCATTATCTGCAACATTTGTCCATTTTTGAACAGTGTTACCGCTCGTGTACTTTCAGATACGGCGATGGCAATGCATTCGGCCACGCTTGATATCGACGCTGCGGCAGTATGCCTCGTCCCAAACCCTCCAGGCATGATGACATTATGATTCGGCGTATAAATCAACGTCCCCGCGGATTCTATTATGCCATCGCCACGAATTACAAAGGCCCCATCTATCAAAGAAAATTCTTTGATGGTTTCATCCATAAATGAATTAAAAATATTTCGTTCGGGTTCTGGATAACCATAGAATGGGTTGCAAACAAGCGGTTTCATGAATAGGGAAATTTTGTTGATATCTCCAATGACAAATAGACAACCAACGGCTTTCCCTTCCCGCCCTTCGATGGCAATTTCCGTAGCGATTGACAATACACGTTCTAATACCTCAGGTTTTATGTCGTCTTGTAGGAATTTCGTGTCGGAGGAAATAACTTGATAAAATTCCTTTTGGACATCGACTATAAATAACGTATCCAAAACATTTGGAATTGTATTACTCCCAATGCAGCAAATTTTTGCATTGGGGGGGATAATTTTCTTTGCTATGCCTAACAAAATTGTTCCCCTAAAACCGCGAATCCAGTTCGTTGGTATTACATTAACGCGGAACTCAACGTGGGAATTATAGATAATACTGCTCGAATCGGACTCGCTTTGTACAACATTTATTAGCCCTAGACCGCTGAAAATTTCTTCTATGTCGATGTTGTTAAGATCAATGTTACCAAATAACATAACATTCGTACATTGCGATTGCCGTGCAATTTCGACAGCATTTTTCAGAAAAACTTCATTGGAGTCTTCCTGGACAAATTTAATCTTTTTGTTGTCATTTTTTAACAAATCTATGAGGACAGCTTTAAATGCCTCAAATGTTTCTGCCTTTTGTAGGGGCCTAATAACCGACAGTTTTTGGAAAAAATTTACCAGGTTAGCAATGATTTTTAAAAAATTGTGCTCTTTTTTCGACACCAACAGCAAAACGATGACGCGCATGCGCTCTTCCACATTTGCGAAACCATATCTCACTCCATTTTTGGACCATCCAATGCATATTTCATAGGGGGATGAAAAGTCTAAACGCAAATGGGGGATAGCAATTCGATTGCCTATGTAGGACGTATTTTCATTTTCTTTGGCCTCTAACTCCGAGGCAATTTCGCTAACACTTTCCTTTAAACTACTAGTTGACAATATTTCACCTATGGCATCTTTAAAAGATGAACTGGACAATTCTACAATAGAATCATAGTTAAAATGGTGACCCAAGCTCATTTCATGTAATCTGCCTAGCAGTGAACAGAATTTCCTAGAAATTTAAAGACAAATCTTGCGGCACCAAAACTATGGTACGTTTGCACGTGCGGCTAGGCATCTGTTATTGTAATAAAAGGTTGTCTTTTCGATAAAAAGTGACAATGATTACTCTTACCTTCAATGTGAGTAAAGATAAGTTGTTGGGAACATATTCAGTATGATGTTTATATTGATTTTGGCTGCAATTGGGGCAATTTTTGTTGCATTTAATAATGGAGCAAATGATGTTGCAAATGCGTTTGCTTCTGCCGTAGGGGCTAAAGCCCTAAAGATCAAACATGCGCTTCTAATCGCTGCTATCTTAAATTTTCTCGGAGCGATATTGCTAGGGGCTAACGTTTCCAAAACACTGATTGACGGCGTTGTAAACATTAGCTGTTTCCATGACAAAAATGCCTACATTGCGGGAATGTTGGCATGCATGGTTGCTACGGGTAGTTTTGTTTTCCTATCCACACGCACCGGATTGCCAGTGAGCTCAACCCATTCCATCGTCGGAGGGATGATAGGCATTGCCACCGTATTAGGAGGTGTGGGCGCTGTCAAGTGGAAATTGTTCAGCCTGCTGACCCTATCGTGGATATCTACGCCATTTTTAGCAGCTGCATGCTCGCTGGTCACCATAAAGCTAATAAAACTGACAATTTATCGGGGAGAAAGCTCCAAGGTTATGCAACGGGCATGTAAATGGATCCCCATCTATGCTAGTATAATTACCATCGCACTCATCATTGCCATAGGACAAGGAAGTAAGATGTGGAAAAGTTGTATGCATCCGTGTAGGGCATGGGGGATATTGTTGCTGGTTTTCCCGGCACTATACGTAATATTTAGGATCATAACATATAGGTTAACCATAAAATTCAAAGACAGGGAGTTTGGCGTCGAACATGTTTTTAGGCGTTTTCAGGCAGGCACTTCGTGCTTGATAGGGTTTGCCATTGGGTCGAATGATGTTGCGAATAGCGTCACTCCGGTCATTGCCATATACTTTGTTACAAAGCTTGGCATGCTTCCGGATTCATTTGCCAACTATTCCATACCCATTTGGATGCTTGCCGTTGGTGGGCTTGGAATGTCAATGGGGGTTCTATCCCTTGGACACAGGGTCATCGATACGATGGGGCACAGCATCACGTTGCTATCAAATTCCAAAGGCTTCAGCGTAGATTTTTCGACTGCCACAACGATCATCCTCGCGTCCGTTTTCGGGATGCCGATTAGCTCTACCCACGCTGCAACCGGTGCCGTCATCGGAGTAGGATTGGATAAGGGTCTCAAAGGACTGAACCTACGGTTGCTCTTTACAATATTTGTCACATGGCTTATGACCGTACCAATATCCGCGATTTTTACGATCTTAACATATTCCATAGTCAGGACATTTATGTTACCACTGTAAATCATGGGATGTCTTTGTGCAGAAGTTCTAACGTTTGGGATGTTCGATGGTTCGTTGTTGTATGCAATTCCACGGGGGCTGGAAAATATTTTGACCGATGGCATGCTCGTTAGGGTACCATTTGGACGGACAAAAACATTGGGCGTTACCATTCATACTTGCCAAATGGACCTAAATAAATCGTCGTTTCAGGTAAAAGAAATTCTAAACATTGAATATGACTTTCCTTTGCTCGGGGCGGACATGATAAAATTGATATTTTGGATGCGTAAATACTATGCGGTGTCTTATAAGTCCCTGCTTGAAACCATTATCCCCCTGGCCATAAGGGGAAATGGCGGATTTAAATTTGTGACAAAGCTCTCCCTGATAAAAACTTTGTCCAAAGAAGATTGTGAAGTACTGAGGCGCCGTTCTCCAAAGCAATACACCCTATATGAATTTTTACTCAAATCCAACGGTACGTTTGAAAAATCAGAGCTGAAAAGTTTTTCCACCTCTGCCATCAATTCTTTGGTCGACAAGGGAATCATTGGGGAGACTTTTGAACGGGCCAACCGCATTGTCTATGCCAGTCAAACATTTGAAGAAAGCGGGCACAATGGGAAAGACGTAATCCTGACGACTGAACAGCTAAATGTCGCCACCGATATCGCTGAAAGCTTAGCAAAAGGGAAATTTTGTACCCATTTAATACATGGCATTACGGGTTCCGGAAAAACAGAAGTTTATTTGCATGCCATAAAAAACGTCCTGGAGTCTGGCGGCAATGCAATTTATTTGGTCCCGGAACTCACCCTAACACCGCAAACGGTCCATCGCATCCGACGCGGCGTAAATTTGCCCGCCGCCCAAGTTGTGGTCTGGCATAGTGGGTTATCCGAAGGGGAACGCCGCGATGCCTGGTTGGCAATGGCCAATGGCGAAGCAAAAATTGTCATCGGGGCACGCTCGGCAATATTTGCCCCCCTAAAAAATACCAAGATAATCATCGTCGATGAAGAACATGAAACGACATATAAGCAGGCAGAAACTCCCCGTTACCATGCCCGTGATGTTGCTGTCTACCGTGCCAAATTATGCAACGCTGTCTGTATCCTGGGGTCCGCAACGCCATCCATCGAATCCCTGTTCAATGCATCGTTGAATAGGTATAGGCTGAATACGTTGAAAAATAGGATCGATGGCAGCACATTACCTAGGATTGAAGTAGTCGACATGCGCCATGAACATTCCATGGGGAAATCGAACATTATTTCATTGCGGCTACGGGAATTGGTTGAAGATCGTTTGGCGAAACACGAACAGATCATCCTATTCCTCAACAAACGGGGATATTCGTCGGTGGTGTTTTGTAAAAATTGTGACTACGTTGCCACTTGCCCACACTGTAGCACTTCCTTGACATACCATAGGCAGCAAAATGCATTGCGGTGCCACACATGCAATTACATCGAAAGCTTACCAGCCAAATGTCCCAAATGCGGAGGATATGATATTTTGCAAAGTGGCGTAGGGACGCAAAAACTTATGGGCGTCATTTGTACATTGTTTCCTTTGGCTAAAGTTGAACGCCTCGATTCCGATACCACTACAACGAAGGATAGCTTTTACAAAATTTTGAACCGCTTTAGAAATGGGGAAATTGATATTTTGGTTGGGACGCAAATGATATCCAAGGGATTGGACTTTCCGAATGTGTCACTCGTAGGGATTATCAATATGGATAATGCCATGAATTTCCCCGACTTTCGATCAAATGAGAGAGTTTTTCAATCGATCATTCAAGTATCGGGACGGGCGGGACGTGGAAATAAACCTGGGATCGTTGTGATACAGACCAATTTCCCATCCTCGGATCTGGTCAAATTAGCCATCCAAAACGACGTTGAATCCTTTTTTAGGAATGAACTAATGGCCCGTAGTGAATTCTTCTATCCTCCTTTTTCCCACATTGTCCGGTTAATTTTTTCCGGGAAAAATGAAGTAAAGACGGAATTTTTAGCAAAAAAGACTTGCGATGATTTGCGCAAACGATCCCAGGGCCTATTTGAACTTCGAGGGCCAGCCCCAGCCGTAATGTACAAAGTAAAAGATCGCTTCCGTTTTTCTCTCATGTGTTTTTCAAAAAACGTGGGCACAGTTTTGGAAAAAATTCACGAAAGCATGGAAGCTTTCAAAGGCACAAAGGATGTCATTTGGACCATCGACGTAGACCTCGTCGACATGATGTAAACTACGAAAACAAAATTTAATGCTTATAGGTGTCGTGAAGGCGTAGCAGGCCGATGACCTTGGACTGGCCGGCAGGAGCGTCGCTTGCCATTACGGGAAGAACGGATATTTGTGATGGCCCACCCTCCATGATCTGCAATGCTTCACCGACATAGCTGTCAACGGTTATATACTTGGGAGACGACGTCATTATGTCTTTGGCGGTAATCCCTTGAAAAGACCCATCGTCCTTCAAAGAACGGCGGATATCACCCTCCGTTACCAGGCCCGATAAAACATCATCCCGGTCTATTACTAAAGCTGCTCCCAACGGAAATTCCGTCATGGCAATTACAATTTCGCGCAGGGTGCTGCTAGATTTTATAACGGCACAGGATGGCAGGGGCGACATCACATCTTTTACTCTTAGGAGGAGGTTCCTTCCAAGTTGCCCCGCAGGATGAAAAGTTGCAAAATCTTGCCTAGAAAAGGATCGGCGGGACATTAATTCGGCAGCAATGGCATCTCCAATGGCTAAACTGACGATGGCACTGGTTGTGGGAACCATTTGTAGAGGATCCGCCTCCTTGGCAAAGGAAATGTCAATCACGACGTCGGATGATTTAGCAATGGGAGAACTTGTATTTCCCACAATGGAAATGATCTTGGACTCAAATTTTTTCAAAACTGGAATTAGGCAGAGTATTTCATCCGTAGTACCGCTTTTTGACAGTAAAAGTGTGGGATCTCCGGGCGAATAAACACCCAAATCCCCGTGGGCACCTTCGGCGGGATGTAGGAATACGGATGGTTGTCCGGTACTGGTAAATGTGGCGGCTATCTTTTTGGCAATGTGTCCCGATTTTCCCATGCCACAAACAATGATTTTCCCCCGATGATTTAGCAAAATTTCGACTGCTTTGCCAAAACTTTCATCCAAGATTTTAGAAGCATATCCTATGGCATGACTTTCCGCCATTAATAAATCTTTTGCTGCTGGAAACACTCCAAAATCCCATAAAAAATAATACCCCTAAGGCGAGATAAAATAATTAAATATGCTTAAAAGATTTGACTTTCAATTTGTGGAAAAGTATTTTTGTCGAGGTGGTGGTTGTTGAAAAGTTTTTCCATAAACTATGTAATCCATTCTTGGTGAGTGTATCCATGGGATTGCTCGCTGGATGTGGCACCATCGACAGCGGAGCGTTAAAGCAGGATGGAACCTTTTGGCATCCGCCAGCTAAGGAAAGTCAGGCGAAACAGCGACAATTACAGGAATATAGCAACGCCCATTTTATCCCGGACCTATCTTCTCCAGCATTGGACTTGCCGATGTTGCTCGATATTGCATTCGAAAATAATCCATCCACGAAGAAAAGTTGGCAAGCGGCTCGCATAGCAGCAGCACAAAGTGGGAAGGCAATCAGCATCTTTTTCCCGCGAATAACAATATCCGGCGTGGCGGAGAAATCGGAAGCCAACAGCCCCATGTTGAAAAATTCCGCAACGGCATTTTATCCGGCCGTTGAAATGCAATATTCCATCTTCCAATTCGGAGGGCATGCAAAATATGCAGATGCAGCCAGACAATTGCTCTATGCTGCGAATTATCAGCATAACCGAGCCCTACAAACTTTGGCACACGACGTTCAGAAGTGTTATTTTGTCTTGGACTCCGCAGAAGAAGCAGTCGAGGCCAATCAAAGAAATTTGGACGATGCATTTGTAGCCTACGATGCCGCTTTCATAAAAAATCAGTCCGGACTGACTAACATACAAGATTTTCTACAGGCGAAGGCCAATAGGTCACGTGCGGAATTTGACCTTGAAAATGCAAAGGCTCAGGTCGAACTAGCCCGGGCAAACTTGGCAGCCGCCATAGGGGTGCCAATTTCCGAAGCCATACGAATCGTTCAATCCAATGATGAAAACGACATTAAAGACCTGGATATTAATGTCCAAGATCTAATAGCTGTGGCGATGCAAACGCGACAGGATATGTTGGCCCAATATTCGGTTGTCACGGCCAAAAAGGACATCACGTGGACTAATTCTTCAAAATTGTTGCCCGAATTGGTCATCGGTGGGGCTGGCAACAGGAAGTGGTTCCGCGATGGAAACGGGCATTTTAATAATTTTAATTTCTATGCATCCCTGCGGTGGACCGTATTCGACGGATTTAATAATATGTACGATGTTATCGAATCGCGGGCTGCCTTGAGGAGTGCTGAACAGGAACTAAAACGAATGCAACTGTCTATTGCTTCCGACGTTTGGGCAAAATATTATGCGTTTAAATCTGCTATAAAACAGCTTGGCGCTGCGAGGAACTACGAACAATCTGCCCAAGAATCCTTTGATTCCATCGTGATAGCATATAAGGAAGGGCTTTCTTCATTTGGTGACCTAATGGCAGCACAAACGCAATTGGCAGCGGCTAGAAGACAGACGGTGATGTCGAAAAATAATTTATCGGTGACAGTGGTTGATTTGGCCTATGCCGTAGGAATAGTAAATTTTGAAAACAAAAATAATATAGAACAATAGTTAGTAGACGATGAAAGTTTTGAAAAAATTTTATGTATTAGTCGCATCGATGTCCCTGATGTTTGTCGGCGGGTGTGGACGGGGAGGACAGGCAGTACGCCCTCCGACACCGGTGGTGTCAGCGAAGGTAACGGTTGCAGATCTGCCCATTTACATCGAAGCCATAGGAAGCTGTGTGGCATATGAATCGGTTGCCATTGTGCCCCAGGTTAGTGGTCAAATCGTCGCCGTAAACTTTAGGCAAGGGCAAAAAGTAGAGGTTGGCGATTCTTTGTATGCGATAGATTCTCGCGTATACGAAGCAAATTTGAAGAAAGCGGAAGCCCAACTGACAGCCGCCGAAGCGAAGATGAAGGTCGATACTGCACAGCTGGAACGGTCAAAGGCACTGGTCCCGCAAAATTACATTTCCCAACAGCAATACGAATCATACGAGACACAGGTAGAACAGGATATCGCCAGTGTCGATGCGGCAAAGGCACAGGTTATGCAGGCAAAGGTCGACATAGAACATTGCAACATAGTGTCTCCCATAAATGGCATGGCCGGGACATATCTGGCGGACGTTGGGAATGTTGTTGGGGCAATGTCCATCGGCAAGCCACTGGTAACCATAGAGAATGTTGACCAATTGTATGTCGAATTCAGCATATCCGAGAATGATTTCTATGATTTGCAAAAGTCTTTCAGCCTCGAAGAAGGAAGATTGAGGATGGAAGTTTCTCCGATTTCGAACGATGGTATCAAAGGGGAAGCATACGTTGACTTTATCAATAATGCCATAGATAGAAAAACGGGTTCCATAAAACTGAGGGCGTTGATGGAAAATAAAGAACATCAGTTTTGGCCGGGCCAATCCGTACGCACCAAACTTTTGCTAACCGTAGCAAAGGACTCGGTTTTGGTCCCCTCAGAGGCCGTAAAACTTGGCCAACAGGGCAGGTATGTTTTTGTAATCAAAGAAGACAAGTCGGTGGAATTGCGACTGGTGGAAATTGGACAAATACACGGGGACATGTTGGTGGTTAAAAATGGGGTCAATGAAGGAGAAACCATAGTCAGACGAGGACAATTGATGTTGGCCCCGGGAATGAAGGCTATGGAAATGCCCGATACGCAGCCCAACTCTTTTGAAGAAAATCTAGAAAAAAATAGGAAAATTGCGGAGAAAAATCCAACGACCAAGTAAATATGGAAAGCATATCTGAACCTTTTATTAGACGTCCAGTTTTGACAGTTTTGTTGACTTTAATGCTGACAATTGCTGGCATATTTTCCTATCGGGCAATGCCGGTCAGCGATTTGCCTGCCGTGGATTACCCGGTCATACAGGTACGGGCCATGCTCCCCGGCATGGATCCCGCAACGATGGCGGCAAATATTGCATCCCCACTGGAGAAAGAATTCATGAAGATTCAAGGACTCGAAATGGTCACATCTTCGAGTTCCCAAGGTAGCACAAGGATCGTTTTACAATTTTCGCTAGACAAAAGCATCGATGGGGCAGCTATCGACGTACAGTCTGCCATTTCCAGGGCAACCGGTTTCCTTCCGAGGGACATGCCAACACCCCCAGTGTTTGAAAAAACAGACCCCAATAGCCAACCAATTTACTATTTGGTGCTGACGAGCGATACGATGACCAGCGGAGATCTTTACGACTATGCATCGGATGAAATTGCACAGCGCATAAAAGTCATTAAAGGAGTATCGGATGTTGCCGTCTATGGTATCCAAAGGGCAGTAAAAATATTAGTAAACAATGAAAAACTCTACAATCGGGGAATAACCATCGATGATGTCATAAAAGCTGTTCAGGCGGGAACGGTTTCCCTATCTACTGGCCAGCTGCAAGATGCGACTAAAACCCTCGTAATAAAACCAAATGGCCAGTTGGAAAGCGCAAGCGACTATTTAAATTTAATTGTGGCCTATAGAAACGATGCTCCAATTTATTTGAAGGATATCGCAGAGTGCATCGATAAGTTGGAAACCGATGATTTTTCCGCCAGTTTTTGGCAATCTGGCCGTGAAAAGAGCTATAATTCATCCGTAATTCTTGCGGTTTCCCGTGCAGCGGGAGCCAACGCCATAGAATTGGCGAAAAAAATCAACGAATTGCTTCCAATTTTTAAGAAACAAATCCCCGGTTCTATTAATTTGGTAAAAATGTACGATAGATCCGAATCTATAATAGAGTCCATAAGGGATGTAAAGCAGACATTGGTAATCGCATTCGTTCTGGTCGTCGGCGTAATTTTCCTATTTTTTGGTCGGCTCACGGAAACGATCATACCAATTGTCGCACTGCCTCTATCCCTATTGATTACATTCATCGTCATGCGGATGCTAAATTACTCCGTCGATAACCTATCCCTCATGGCTCTGACCCTTGCCGTTGGTTTCCTCGTAGATGACGCCATCGTGTTTTTGGAAAACATGATACGAAGGATGGAAGATTTTGGAGAAAGTCCGTTAAAGGCATCCATCGAAGGGGCAAAGGAGATTAGTTTTTCGATTCTATCGATGACTTTGTCTCTTGCGGCCGTTTTTATTCCTCTTGTTTTCATGTCCGGACAAATTGGCCGGGTGTTTAGAGAATTTTCCATAACCATTGTGGTGGCTATTTTGGTATCCGGTGTGGTTTCATTGACATTAACACCGATGATGTGTGCTCGAATGTTGAAGCCAATAAAAAAGGGAAATAGAACAAAGCTAGAAATAGCATCCCATAACCTGGAACATAGATTTTTGAAGGTTTACAGCAAGGCCCTCGATTGGTGCATTGCCCATAAAAGATCGTCAGTCATAGTTTGGACAATAAGTTTGTTTGGAACATTCTTGGCCTTTAAAGCTTTGCCGAAAACATTTTTGCCGGAAGGTGATAGTGGTAACATGATGGGTATGTTTATTGCCCAGGAAGGCACATCCCCTGCCCAAATGAAAGGCTATCAGACGCAAGTTAATAGCATTTTAAGGAAAAATCCCTACGTGGATAAAACAATGTCAGTGACGGGTCTAACGGGAATGTTACCTGGCAATCAGGGGTTTGCCATTTGCGTATTAAAAGACGGAAAACGTCCCAAAATTCAAACCATATCGCAGATGTTAATGCGTGATTTGTATGCCATTCCAGGCGTATTGGCATTTATACGCCCGATGCCAACCCTATCCGTAAATACCGGTGCCGTAGGCACCAATCAAGGCAAATATGCCTATGTCCTATCGGGAATGGATACGAATACCCTATATAAATGTGCGGGAGAACTAGTGGGGGCAATGAGGCAAAACCCAGGCTTCACCAGCATATCAACGGATATGTTGATCAACAGTCCCCAGGTTTCCATAGACTATTTGCGATCCCAGGCAGCACGCTACGGTGTAAATGTGTATTCCATTGAAAACATGCTGAAGCAGGCCTATTCTGGAAATTATTGCTATCAAATTAAAACGCAGACCCGCCAATATAAAGTCATCGTTGAGAGCGATGATATCTTCCGTCAAAATGCTGATAATCTAAATTCCCTGTATTTCCGGAGTGACAGTGGGGAGCTATTGCCATTCAAAACCGTCGCGACGACCAAGGAAACTTTGGGACCAACCCAGGTAAACCACACGAAAAACCTTCCATCGGTTTCCGTATTTTTTAACTTGCATCCTAAATATCCCATAGGGAAAGCCACAGAATTCGTAACACAAGCGGCTTCTAAAATTATTCCGAAACACATCATTGGATCTTTCGAAGGAGAGGCAAAAACATTTGGAGAAGTGTCTTCGAGCATAATAATGTTACTAATTCTTGCGATATTTGTGATGTACATAATTTTAGGAATCATGTATGAGAGCTATATCCACCCATTGACCGTACTGTCAGCATTGCCAGTGGCGATGGTCGGAGGGCTTCTGACGTTGATAGTCTTCCGTATGGAATTGTCGTTATATGGGTTCATAGGTTTATTCATGCTATTGGGCATAGTGAAGAAGAATGGAATTCTCATGATTGACTTTGCCATTGCTCGTCAGAAGGAAGGTATGAGCAAAGAAAAAGCTGTCCATACGGCATGCATGGAGAGGTTTCGGCCTATTATAATGACAACGTTGGCCGCCGTAATGGGACAGATACCGTTGGCAGTGGGATGGGGAGCCGATGGAGCTTCTCGCCAGCCCCTTGGTCTGTGCGTGATTGGGGGTTTGGTAATTTCGCAAATAATAACGCTGTTTATCCTACCGGTAATTTACCTATACTTCGAAGATTTCCAGGAAAAAGTCTTGGACAAGATTCCATTTTTTGCTAGAGACATAGGAGAGGATGCTTCCTAGTCTATTGATAGTTGATGACGAAAAAAATACCCGTGATGCACTGGGGCAGCTGCTCAATGATGAGTATGAAGTTTTCTTTGCAACAAACTTCAATGAGGCCGTCAACCTGATGAAGAATGAAAAATTTGACATCATTTTGACAGATTTGCGCATGGCGGGAAAGAACGGAATGTTTGTCGTCGATGAGGCTTTGCGTAGGCCATATAACCCCATATGCATAATGATGTCAGCCTATGGATCGGTAGAAACGGCGGTGGAAGCGATTAAGCACGGAGCCTATGATTTTGTAACCAAGCCATTAGATTTTGAAAAGCTAGAAATGCTAATGCGGCGTGCACTCGTAAACAGAAACAATCAGCACAATAAAAAAGACGCTCCCGGTGCCATTTCACAAACTAAAAGAAACGCTTCCTCGGACAGCTTATTTTCGCCGGATATGATAGTGGGAAAATCCAAAGTAATCACAGACCTTTTAGGAAAGATAAAACAGGTTGCCCAGTCGAAGGCAACGGTCCTCCTGGAAGGGGAGACGGGAACGGGCAAGGAGTTATTTGCGAATGTTGTCCACTATTTTAGCAAACGTGCTTCCAAACCATTTACGGCCATACATTGTGCCAGCCTGCAAAAAAATTTGCTAGAAAGTGAGCTGTTCGGGCATGAAAAGGGTGCCTTCACCGGTGCAGATAGTAAGCGTATTGGGCTATTTGAATCGAGTAATGGGGGGACAATTTTTTTCGATGAGATTGGAGAAATCGATATCCAAACCCAAATAAAACTGCTACGCTTTTTGGAGACCAAAACTTTCAACAGGGTAGGCAGTTCCGAAAATATTTCCGTCGACGTTCGCATTGTCTGTGCGACCAATCGAAATCTCCAAAAACTCGTTGACCAGGGGCTATTTCGCGAAGATTTACTCTATCGCCTAAACGTTGTTACCATAGAATTGCCACCTTTACGCAGGAGGGCGGAAGACATTCCATTGCTCCTTGACTACTATGTTGAAATCTTTGCCCAATCGAACGATCTCCATAGGGTCGAAATTTCTCCTGACGTGATGAAAATATTAACGGCATATAAATGGCCAGGAAACATACGGGAGCTGCGAAATTTTTGTGAAAATACCATAATCTTTTACTCTGGACAGGTTTTGCAAGTTGAAAATATGGACAAAAAATTTCTATGTGAAAGTTTGCAAGCGGAGGGCGTGGCCCTAACTTGATGCTAGCAGCCTCCACTGTTTCAAACGAATGCCCGATGCTCTTTTCTTCACCTTCGTCCTCCCGCCAAACGGTACGTCCTAAACTTCATACCTCCATCGCTCCCCATTTTGGCATTTGCTAATGGATTGGTAAATTTCTCTTTTATTTTGAGTTTCACGTAGAGTTTTAGTCGGCCATACGTTAAAATACTTACACTAGGGAATTCCCAATA
>JAISBO010000025.1 GCA_031266155.1 Puniceicoccales bacterium | reverse complement strand
CCTTGCAAAGATCATCTATGGTCACAAAAAGCCTCGTCAGTCTTAGGGTTGCTTTATTCATCCATCTTCCCTAAGTTTTTTCCTCTTCTTTTCTCTTTTATTTTGAGTTTCGCGTGAATTTAGATTTCCAACCTTCGGATAAAATGTTATTAACTATTTTCGATGAAAACCATAGTTGCAATACCGGCCAGATTAGGGGCCACAAGATTTCCGAAGAAAGTATTGGCCGACCTAGACGGAAAGCCAATGATCCAGCATGTCTATGAAAAAGCGAAACAGGCAAATGTCGCGGATGATGTCTACGTGCTGGTTGATGCCGTAGAGGTGGAAAATGCCGTACGTACGTTCGGTGGTAAATCCATAATGACATCGCCGGAATGCCATTGTGGTACGGACAGGATCGTATCCGTTTTGGGCCAAATGCAAGCCGACTTCATAATAAACGTCCAAGGCGATGAGCCATTACTAGACCCCCAGTCGTTGGTTGATATATGTGAGCGGGCAAAAACTAGCCGGGCGGATATTATTACCCCAATTTTTAAAATTACTGATTTTGCAGACATTGACGATCCATCCCGTGTGAAAGTTGCGGTTTGCCAAGATGGAAAAGCCCTATACTTTTCGCGTAGCCCCATTCCGTTTGTCCGTAGCGTTGAAAAATCCGAGTGGCTAACCCACCATCAATTTTGGGGACATATTGGGGTATATGGGTATAGGCGTACGGTATTGGAAAGCTATAAAAAGTTACACGCCAGCCCCCTCGAAACTGCCGAATCTCTGGAACAATTGAAATTTCTTGATAATGGATATACCATAGACACCATAGTTACAAAATGTCCAACCATAGGAATAGACACTCCAGAAGATTTAAAAAAAGCGACGGCTTGGCTCAATTCACGAAAATAATACCCATATTGTCTTTTTTACGGGTAGGGGAACATTTGTCCAAGCCATTGACAGGCGATTCTGTTATGGGTGCCACAAGTTTTTGGGAACAGACGAGTAGCAATCGTATTACCGGGGCAAAAATTTTAAAAGTGGCTTAGCATCTCTTGGGTAAAATATTTTTACTTCTATTACGGTTTTTTTACTTGCTGTACAAGCCATATGAATTTGTGTGTTATGAGCAAGAATGATCAGGAAAAATTATTCGTGTATGGGGAGGATACTGTTACTTATTGTCTGCTTAAGGTCTTCCTGTTTCGCTTTAGGCATAGGCGAAACTTTTGTTATTTCCGAGGACAAATATATCCCTTTGTTTACAAGTGAAGGGATAAAATTTGAATACGAAGCTGGTCCCCACGGAACCAATTGCTATGACTTGGATACCGTATTACCCCCCGGAACGTTTGTGAAAGTACTCAATGAAGAAAAAAACAGCACCGTATATGTTTTTTGTAAGGTAAGCGAAAGGTGTTCGTTTAATGGATTTATTCATGCGAAATTTTTTGAGCATTCAATGCGAAGTCTGGATAGCTCAATGTTTGATTTAATGGCACCATCCCGTGATGTACCAAATTTTCAAGAAACGTGCAAAATGTTGAATTCCTACAGGGAGACAGAAATTCCATATGCATGGGGGTGTAACAACTTGGACGAAGTAAACCTAGAAGGTCTGTACACTTTTGTGCGTAAAAACAGCAATGATCAGGGGAATCCCTCATATAGGTGTGCCGGACTGGATTGTTCTGGGATCTTGCACAGGATTTCATCATGGACATTGCCACATAGCACGGGACAGTTGTATAATTTATCCCAAGGAAAATGCCTCTATGAACTGGATGAAAAAACATCGGATGATGAACTGCGTATGGTATTAAAATTCATAAAAGACACAGATTTTGTCGTATGTCCGAAGGTTCATGTGATTATTTCTTTACACGGTGGTTTTATCGAGGCTAAAGGGCGTAATTACGGGGTGGTGTATACGGATGCAGCCCACGCGATGGGAGAACTAAAGAAATTGATAAAAAGGGGGACAGTTCGTGTTATTCGGTGGCATCCAAAGTTGTTGGACCAAGAAACATAGTCAAAGTGCGTATTTCCATTTACGGAAAATGTTACACTTGGAGCTTTACAAATTCGCCCATATTATAATGGTGGCACCATAAATCGTATTTTTAAATATTTTGTCCTCATAGTTCAAAGGATAGAACCGCGGTTTCCTAAACCGTTAATCTCAGTTCGAGTCTGGGTGGGGGCGCCAGTTGTGAAAATCACATAAGAACAAAGATTGTCGGCAATGGGCAGATGCGAAAGTGAGGTACTGACAAAAATCCATTGCCAATTTATTGCAAAAAAAATATTTTCCAAAAATACTTTGGTAAGTTAAAGAAAATTACAAAAATTATTTGACAAAGTCCAAGTCGGACTTAGCTTGCATCCTATTATTATGAGTACAACTTTAGCGACGGCGAAGGATATCGAGCATAAGCGGTGGTTTTTATTGGACGCCAAGGGGAAGGTTTTGGGTCGCTTAGCCGTCAAAATTGCTAATATTTTGCGGGGGCGTAACAAGCCCATGTACACTCCACACATGGATACGGGAGACTTTGTAATAGTTATTAACGCTGAGAAGGTTAAGCTAACCGGCAATAAAAATGATGCCAAAGAATATATGTTTTATTCGGGATATCAAGGAGGAGAAAAATATGTCCCCGTTTCCCACATGAGAGAGAAAAAACCTGCCTTTTTGATAGAACATGCGGTGCGAGGAATGTTGCCAAAAAATAAACTTTCGAGGAAGTTAATAACCAAGTTAAAGGTATACAAGGGGGAGAATCATTCGCACGCGTCCCAGCAACCGACTGTCATTGATGTTAACGGGTAAAAAGATTTTTGAAAATGGTATCTAGGAAAACAATGGTATATTGTGGTACAGGGCGTAGGAAATGTGCCGTCGCATGTGTTAAAATTTGCGAAGGAACGGGAAAGTTTGACGTCAATGGAAAGACTGTTGCTGAATTTTGTCCCCTCGATAGTGCGGAACGCCAACTTTTTGCCCCGCTGGTGTTGACCGACAATGTTGATAGGCTTGATGTTAATGTGAAGACCTCGGGGGGTGGAATAATTGGCCAAGTGGGAGCAATATCGTTGGGGCTTGCCCGGGCTCTCGAAAAAATGAATTCCGAATTGCGGGCGGTGTTGAAAAAAGAAGGCCTGCTTACTCGTGATAGTCGAGTTAGAGAACGGAAAAAGCCGGGACAGCCAGGGGCAAGAAAACGGTTCCAATTCTCCAAGAGGTAAAATTATGGAGGGTTTCCCTCGCAGTGGCGTTGGTGATCAAGGGGGACAAAGGGATGACGATGCATTTTTTGAAACGTTTGAACGGCTAATTGGTGAATATGGGATCACCATTGATCGCCCAAAAGGTACGTCTCATCCGCGTTTCTCAGATTTGATTTATCCCATAGACTACGGATTTATTAACAATACACAGTCGCAGGATGGGGAAGGAATTGACGTCTTTAAGGGGGATGATGATGGCGTCAGTGTAGTCGGAGTCATTTGTTCCGTCGATATCGGCAAGAGAGACTCGGAAGTGAAAATATTGTATAATTGCACGGAAGAAAACATCCAAACAGCGCTGAAGATGATGAACAACGGCCCGATGCGAGGGATCTTGATAAGAAGAAATACCCCTATCAAAAGATGAAATTTCTGTCCCTGCCAAAATTTTGCTTCGAAGTAGTCATCGGCGACTTTACAAGTGGTGTCTGTTTAGTATCCTTAGGAATGTGGCAGATGTAAGGACGAAATTTGTTAACTCTTTCAATGGGCAATCCAAAGATTTCGGTGTCAGATTGGATATGCTGAGCAACATGCAGTTGTTCAAAACGAGAAATGACATAAAGAGCTTGATGAAATTTTTTAACGGGTGCGGGATAAAATTTTTGAATATGGGAAGCATTTTTGCCCATGGAAACGAAAAAACCATCTCATCGTTTGCAATTGATGAAAATATTTTATCTCCTGCCGTTTTAGGGGGGATTTTCCCAGCCAAAGAAACCATTGGTCGAATAATGGATTTTTTTGACAAACATAATACCCAAACGTTGCGGACAGAATTTACAAACTTTTGCGACAAACATAGCTATTGGCTCGAAGAATATTCTTTATATCGTGCGCTATCTGACCAAATAGGCACCTACGATTTTTCCCAATGGCCAGATATTATCAAGGCGTATAGCCGTAGAATAGCAGATATAGTAAAGAAACAACTCCCCGATAGGGTATTGTTCTATAAAATATTGCAATTTTTTGCCTATAAACAGCTAAAACTGATCAAAGATTGTGCCAATGAAGCGGGCATTTTTCTCTGTGGAGATTGTGACCTTTTATGTGAAAATTTAAGTGCGGATGTTTGGAAAAATCAGAAAATGTTTTTCATCAATGATATTTCAAAGGCCACGGTTTTTGTAGGGTTTCCTCCGAGCGATATATGTAAGGAGGGCCTAAAATCGACGAAGGTTCCCTACAGGATTTCCTTTCTGCAAAACAACCACTATGAATTTTTCGAAAACATGTTCACCAATGGGCAAACTTTGTTTGATGCCATATTTTTGCTAAACGGACATTCCATTTTCCAATACTGGGAAATCGCCAGTAGTGAAACCGACCCAAAGCATGGCAGATGGGTAAACGCTCCAACGGATACATTTTTCCAGTACTTGGACTCTCATTTCAACAATTTTCCGTACCTATTTGACTTTAATGAACCATTATTTGCGAGCAATGAGATAATCTCCAAACGCCACAGTATGTTGCAGGTAGTGATTGATGGGGAGCCGACGGCCCATGCCTGCAGTGTTTATAATCTCCAAAGACAACTGTTCGCCGTATCTACGCATAGCTGCAATAGGAAAATTTCGAAGATACACGTTCCTGCAAATACCATCATTCCCCGTATCAAATCATGTTTGGACAACTACAAAAAGGGAACATATCAGATGTGTATCCTACACTTCGATGAAATTTGTGGTATTGTAAGATGCAGTCCCGATGAATTGATAAATGACCCAGTCTTATCTGCTTCAAAATTTGTTTCGTCCATAAATGGGCAAAGATTTTTGGCCACCCCAAAAACATCACATAGTTCTAATCGGAGTATATCTAAGCAGTCCAAACAAACAACCTCTCGCCTATCCTTTCGCCAAAAAGCTGTTTCCTTCCTGAAAAACCTTTTCAAATAGGATCGATGTCCCTTTTGAGGATATCATCTTCTCCTTCAAGCCCCATGAGTGTTCCTATTTTTACCTAGGCATGGCAATTTTCCCAAGTGGCTGGATTGTTATTTCTTCTGTCAACTCTTGGTGTGATAGGACTGGCAACTCATAGAGTTCAAGTTCTATTAATTTGCGAACGTAACGGCGAATGTCCATGGATGTGAGAAGCACTGGACGGTTTGTTTCATTGGTAAAATCTCCGACCTCTTCTTTGATTGCATGGACAAGTTTTTTAGCCACTTCGGGGTCAAGGGCGAGATAGCTTCCCGCAGATGTTTGGCGAATAGCCTTTCTAACGACATCTTCAACGGCAGGATCAAGCAGGTAAACCGCCAAAATGTTTTGTCCACCGGAATATTTATAGCTGATATAGCGTTTCAGGGTTGTGCGGACATAGTCCGTCAATAGGATAGGTTCTTTTTCCTTCTGTCCCCATTCGATCAAACATTGCATGATTAGTCGCAGGTTTCTGATGGAAATCTCTTCCTGGATCAAACGTTGCAATACTTCGGAAATTTTTTGAACGGGCAATACCCTTTGGACTTCCCTGACGAGCTCAGGGAATAATTTTTCCATGTTTTCCAACAAAAACCGTGTCTCTTGCAGACCCAGAAATTCCGATGCGTATTTTTTGAGAATAAACGACAGGTGATAGGTGAATATCTGCGGAGTTTTCATGTACTGAATGTTTGCCCGCTCCAGCTGTGGAATCAGTGTGTTGTCCACCCATAGCGATGGCATATTCGGCAAGAAAGGTTTTTCTTCCTTGAATTGGATATTTAGGATTCCCAAGCTTTCCTTCGTCTCACGAACAAGGACATGGCCAGGTAATATTTTCCCCTGAGACACGGGTACTTCCTGAAGTAGGATTTGGTACATGCCGTCGCTCAAGTTTTCATTAAATCGCAGGTGAATGCCGGGAAATGGCACCCCAAGGTCATAGTATAGGGCCTGGCGAACCTGAATCAACTGGTCGTTCAGAAGGTCAGGCTCAACGGATTGTTCTATAACCGTTGCCACATCCAGCAGCAATGGCACCGTGACGGAAAATTCACCATCATCCTGTTTTGCCTGCGATGCTTTCGGAGTAGCGTCGGATGGTAATCCCGCTCCCGCCCGAGAAATCGTAGGGGTCGCTGCTCTCGCAGGTTTGGCCATTCTTTTCCCTCCAAGAAACAACATTACGCCCAAAATTACAAATGGAATCTTTGGAAATCCTGGAATTAGCATCATAAGGATAACCATCACGCCGGCAATGAGCAGCGCTTTCGGTTGGGCAAATATTTGTTTGCCAATATCTTGGCCCAGAGCACTGGATGCATCGGAAGCAACGCGGGTGACAATAACACCGGACGTTATCGCAATCAAAAGGGCGGGGATCTGGGATACCAAACCATCTCCGATGGTCAAAATCGAGTAGGTTTTCAACGCCTTGCTTGCGTCCATTCCCTTCTGGGTAATACCTATGATGAGCCCCGCTATTATATTAATCGTCGTTATGATTAAACCGGCAACGGCATCTCCCTTTACAAATTTCATCGCCCCATCGAGAGCTCCATATAGTTGGTTTTCGCGACCGAGTTCATCGCGTTTGAACTTTGCCGTATCGTTATCGATGGCACCGGCTCGCAGGTCAGCGTCAATGCTCATCTGTTTGCCCGGCATTGCGTCGAGGGTAAACCTGGCGGCAACCTCGGAGACACGTTCGGCACCCTTGACGATAACAACGAATTGTACAATCAGCAGGATTAAGAATATGACCGCACCGACGACAAAGTTTCCAGCAACGACGAAATTTCCAAATGTATGAATAATTTCTCCGGCATCGGCATGTATTAAAATTAGCCTGGTGGTTGTAATGTTAAGGGCTAGCCTAAACAGGGTGGTAAACAGCAATATGCTTGGAAAGGTAGAAAGCTCCAACGTTCGTGGGATGTACATCGCCAGCATAAGCAACAGCACGGATATGGTAAGATTAACCGCAAGGAGTACATCGAGTAGCCACGTCGGGATCGGAATGATCATTAACACTATGATCATCATGACCAAAAAGGCCAAAATAACGTCATTGAACCTCGATAACTTCAATACTCCACCTTTTGCACTCACAATAGATACTCCTCTACTCCTTTGCCAACATTGGCTTCTTGTTCTCGAATTTCTTTTTCCTCTAACCCGAGATAATAAATGAGGTTGTCCCGCGCTTCACTATCTCGGCCGATGCTCCAAGTTACATGGCTTTTCAACAAAAAAAACAACTTTTGATACTTGGGAGCCATTTCAACACCATCAAGCTTTTCTAGGTATTGTATTGCTTCCAGTGGGCGACTTGTGAAATATAATGAAAAACTCAGACCAAGTAATACTTCCACGTCCTCCGGGGCAAATTCATATAGCCCTCTGTGTAGCACCAAAGCCTCGTCGTATTTGCCATAACAAATGTACAAATACGCCAATATCAAAAGGAACTCTCTCTGACTTTTATCCACACAGCTTAAGTTTAGTAAAACATGTTAGCATGTTAAAAAGAAAAATCAACATATTTTAGATATAGGAATTATCCCATTAATAACATATGCCGATATTGGTCGAGAAGTTCGCATTTTTCTTCTTCATTTTTTAATAGACCTATGACATCCTCAAAGAGTTCTTTATATGGATAATCTTCACCCTCTTTTTCTATGACATCGGCAAAAAGTTCGCATGCCTGATTGATTTTTAACCTAAATCGTTGGGGAGAGAGTATGCTTCTATCTGTGATGGCTGGTCGTAGCAGTTGTATCATCGACTTATTTAGAGTTTTAAACTCTAGGACCTTTTTCAGTTTTTCTTCTATTTTCCCTTCGCATGGGTCAATGGGTACATTCCCCGGCAAATGCATTCGTTGGCCTCCCGCCGACATTTTCGATATATTTACAATGCCGAAATCCATGGCGTATTTTTCAGCATTCTTTGTCGGTTTTCTATCTTTTTCTTCGGAATCCATTGGTTAAACTTTCCTACGCGGATAGAGATCCTTCGAGCCTATCCTGTAAATCTTTTAATTTATGAATAACTTTTTGCAAAACATTTAAATCGAAGGTTATCAGCGGACATTTAATTGCAAACCCGAGGGATTGATCCTTGTGCAAAACGGGATTTACCAAAAATTCTTCACCCGGTTCATAGTCACACAACGACAAAGCTTTTTTATATACATTGCCATTTATCCGATCATATACCCGCAGAAGATATATAAATACACAATCCCCCGATTCATCGCGATATTTTTCATCGATGAACAAATCTCCAATTTTATGTATTGTCATGTGGACAACGCCGTGTTCATTGGTTGCAAGGTTTTTAAAACCAGTTAGAGCTCCAAATTCCTGTAATACTTCGCTAAGTTGCATAATTTTAATCGTTTACACCTTCCACTATTTCTTCTTGTGAAGCTTCTTCTAGAATAATCAATTCGTCCAATTCGCGTTGCATGGCAGTAATTATCTGCAGCCTATTATCAGGATCTGTAAACAACTTCAACGGCAATTGCCGTACCATTTCAATGAATTGTGTTATGGCAAATATTGCCATTTGAGGATTTTCCATGTCGACCCCAAATCCTCGCAAAAACTCTTGTATCTGCATCTTCCCAGTAAAAGCTTGGACTGACAATTTTGCAGCTTCCTGCGCAAGGCAAATGTGTCGCTCTTTGTTAAATTCGACCACTGCACATTCTGGAAAATGTTTTACCAATAATGCCCGGTATGCTTTTATATGGTCGAACAACTGACCAGCCACTTCCACACGGAATAACCCATCCCGTATGGCCACAAGCATATCCCTGTCCCGCGACGGATTAGCAGATTCCATGTCCCGGCCCAATAACTCGAGCAACATATGGACCGTCATATTGAAGTCCTTTACATTGACTTCTTCCTCTTTTGTTTTTTTTGATTGTGATTTTTTTCTTTCCATCGCCGTACGTTTCCCCATCCAAACCATTGTGCCGACAATTTGATATTAGCCCCGAGCGGATCTACCAAAGCATATGCTAATAATCGCAGAGAAAACTTCCGAAAAATTTTCGCAACCCAAAAGGTTATCCCTGTAAGTAGTCGCTATGTCAATGGGGGACATTGGCTTTCCTCCCACGGTTAATGATTTAATCCCTACGGCCAACGGAATAAGATGGCGTCCATCTTTGATTTCTTGGCCATGAATTTGGTTTAAATTTTGTAAAGCTTCTCCTAGCGACTGCCTAGCGACCGCCGAAAACTGGACTTGCTCTCGCAGTGAATGTGCCGTTCGTGAAAATTCCTCTATGCGCCGTTGTGACTTTGCATCCGGTTGTCCTTCCAACCTTCTAATCATTTTCTCACATTGTAGAATTGCTTCTTCATTGGCAGCAGTCTCAACCTCTTCTATTTCAAGCAAGTATTCCAAAACATTATCCTGCTCCGTAACTTCAGGAAAATCCATCGAAAGATTTCTCAGTATGTAGGCAAAAAAAGACTCTCCTTCGTAGGTAAGTTGCCTGCTACTTTCACCTTCCCTGAATTGCGGATTTTGCAACATAGCCTGTTGCTTTAGGCGGTTAAATTTTCGTTCAAAATCTTCGTATGCCCTAGGATCACGATTTTTGTCCAGTTTACCAATGCGGTTATTCAAAATCTTCTTTTTGGTTATCGATTTCTTTTTATCTTGTATGTCCAGTTCTGCAACTCTCTTCTGAACAAGTCCCGCTTCCGTTGGACAATCATCCATTGCATAGGCAGCCTCGAGCATCGATTCCGATTTTGGGTTTAAATCCGTTTTTTGGCCTTCCACAGTGCCTGATTCTAAATAAGATGCCAATGCTGCACTGGGATCAGAAGCCGATGATACAGTATTAAGTAATGTTGACATATTTTTACCCTGTAAATTTACAATTAGAGAAAAAAATGGCTTTGTCAATTATGTAAATGTAATATGCCATATTTAATAGCCGCAAGGATGTTTGGGCTATGCGGTATTTGACAGGACAGAGACTAGTTTTCACGTGGACCAATTAAATGTTTCTTGCCACACTAAGGCGGGCATTTTGTTGTTTTTCCAAAATCTCTTGCATGGATTGCAAACTCGAAGTAATATTTCGCTGGGATGAACTATAGGCCTCCTGCATACTTCGAACTCGTTTCATAGTATTTTCAAAAAACGATTGTGTTGCAGTAGCCTCAGCTTGAATAAAGGCAACGGCTTTTCCTTTTTTTGCAAGATCAAGTCCAATAACTCCCTGTGCGATGGTAGCAACGGCATTGGCCAGGCTAGTAATAAGATTTGTAACCATCGAAATTGTTTGAAGAGTTGCCTTAGTTGCGGTAGATATGGCAGAAGAAAGACTGGAAACTGCATTCATCCCTGCAGCTGCAATTGATACAATAGCACAACCCATGCTTACTACTGCCATTGTTTTCTTCAGTTCAGCCGCTTCTTTTTCCTTGGCGTAGGTGGCTTTTGCTTCCGACATTTTTAATTCATAGACCGTAATCGCTGCTTTGGCAGTCACAGCTTTTTTTGCTGACATATTTTCAAATCGCGATTTCCGTTGTTCGGATGTTGCCTTTATGATAATCAACATTACGAGGAACATTATATCATTCAAGGAACATTTTTGAACGTATTTGCTACTCCCATCTAGCACATCCGAAATCCTGTTCAATTCTCCAGATTTTAAATTGCCAACCGCATTAGCTGAATCCAGTTTATCCCCCGGATTATGAAACATAATGATACTGTTAAATGGGTTAATAGGTGGAACGAAAGCCTCAGGGTTGGCCCTTGATACTTTATCGGCTATCTCACCCCCTTCCCCCGAAGCACCACCTGTGCTAGGATCCTCAAGGTCAGGTTGTGAGCCCGGATCTACATCTGGAAAATCTACACCCAAAACGTTAATATTTTAGCAGGTCAATGTTAGCAAGTCAAGTGTTCATTTTAAATTGGTTTTCTCTGTACTCCGTAAAATTGTCTTTTATCGGTGGTGGTGCTCGAGGAGGGACTCGAACCCTCAAGCCGTTAGGCACCAGATCCTAAGTCACTCGTTACGAAGTTTACTATCTTTTAACAAAGTTAAATATTTCTTTATTTGAAGAGATTTTGAGCTCGATTTATGTTGGCAAGTATTATGTGAAATTTATTAAAATTTCACACAAACTGCAGCAATGAAATTGCTAAAAATTTAATGAATAGTAAGGGATATGAAAAACAAAACGGGGATAAATTTCACAAAAGCAACGCTGTTAGAATTACCCATACCCGAAAAAAGAACCTTAACATTTTGCGATACAAAAGAAAAAAGGTTGAGTTTATATGTGACATTGACTGGCCATAAGAGCTTTATGGTTCGAAAGCGTGTACAAGGACAAGACAAGCGCGCCGTTCTAGATGGAGTCGTCAAATGCAGGATTGACAAAGAGAGAAAAAAGGGAATAGGGAAAGGATGGAGATAAAAGCGCATAGGAGACATGACATATGAGATAAACTATGGGAAAAAATGGAAGGGTTGTTGCCTGGAGTGAAAGGAAAAGTTGGCAGGCATGACAGAGATAATCGCCAATTTATAAATGCGGCATTTTGAATATTGCGGACAGGGGTACCGTGGAAGGAGCTTCCGCCAGATCTGGGAGATTGGAAAAATACACACCGCAGGTTCAGCCGCTGGCGAGATCGAGGAATATGGGAGAAGTTTGTCGACAGCTTGTGTGGAGAGCCGGACCTGAAGTGGGTTATGGTCGATTCCACGCACATCAAAGTTCACCAGCATGGAACCGGAGCAAAGGGAGGCAACCAGTCCATGGTCCGCACAAAAGGGGGCTCAACACGAAGCTACATTTGGCCGTGGATAAGGCTGGTCATCCGCTCAGAGTCATTGCAACTGAGGGTACAGAATCGGTTTGCAAACGGGCACTGGAGTTGATTTCTTCCCTAAACACTAAATGTGTCATCGCTGACAAATCCTACGATTCCGACGAAATCATCCTTTCCCTTTCCTCTCGCGGCATCGTTCCTCTCATCCCTCCCAAAAGCAACAGGAATTTTTCAACGCCTCTACATAGTCCGTTCCGTAGCAGTCAAGCCGACCATACTGCTTGTTCGCCATTACGCCGTAGGCGTTGGATATGGGATCACCACTGCTAGATGGCGGGAACATCACTCCTATGAGGTTTATGCAGTCCCCGGGCAGTGGAAACCGGTACGCCCATGGGAATCGGGAAGAAGCGGTGGGGACATCATCGGAAAGGGGTGCTAGGGCCTTATATGCCCGCGTGAATGTCCAACGGTTGCTAACAAGTGCCTTCCGGTATACCCTTTCGTAGGACATCCCGCAGATGGTGGATGCCCGGGAACCGTCAGCAAATGAACTGATGCTCTCTCCGTTCAGCCGGACAAGCGCTTCTCCACATAGGCGGACCCTGTCACTTTCGTTGCTCACCTCCGTTCCTTCCCATTAGTCTCATTCCACTGGCAGTTGGTAGTTCCCTACCATGACCGTATGGATGTTACCAGAGGATGTTTCTCCGCCAATCCCCGTGAATGATATGCTCAACGTACTGGCAGGGTCAGCGGATGATACATCGGCGCTGTACATCTTTCCGTAGCTGTCGCCCGCCGTCAGGGTTACCGTTGCTAGCGTGGTAGCTCCTGCCTTCAGAATGATACTTTCTCCCTTTATCTTCTCTCCATCCACGAAGACATAGAACATCTTCGGCTGTACCGTGGCGTGGTACCCAAACGGAAAGGTCGCCGTTGCCCCTGCATACTGGCTGATATTTCCTATGTCGAGGGCACAGAAGTCATCTCCCCACCCAAGCTTTAGCAGCTGGGACGCGTAGAGGAGTCGCCCTCCATCCTCCGGGCATAGCCGGCTAGCAGCCGGAAGGTCCCTAGCCGTGCACCGTCGTAGGCACTGTCATGCAGTGTCACGGCGACCACATCATTGCTCTGTAACGGCCGTTGGCTGACATCCCAGAAGTTCGGGGCAGTGATCTCGGACAGCGTAACACCATAGGTGTCCCACCGCTGGCTGATGCCGCTTGCCTGGTTCAGCACGTCGAGGGATAGCGTCTTTAGTCGGTTACTTTTTAGTTGGTCATTAAATGTTGCCATAATTTTCCTTTAAGTTGTTGATTGTTGGTCATTGTTTCTAATTGTTTACCATTGTTACACCATCGGCCGGTAGTCGGACTGTGTTCCACGGCCAAACACCCAGTGGTCTGTTCCAAACGAATGCCTGATGCTCTTTTCTTCACCTTCGTCCTCCCGCCAAATGGTACGTCCTAAACTTCATACCCCCATCGCTCCCCATTTTGGCATTTGCTAATGGATTGGTAAATTTCTCTTTTATTTTGAGTTTCACGTAGAGTTTTAGTCGGCCATACGTTAAAATACTTACACTAGGGAATTCCCAATA
>JAISBO010000013.1 GCA_031266155.1 Puniceicoccales bacterium | reverse complement strand
TTCCAAACTCCCGGGAAGAAAAAAGATTCCTAAAAAAACGGTCGGCCGTGGAAACTATGATCGGAAGATTTAAAAGTTTCTTCGCTGAAACACTTTCCCATTTCCGCTCCCCACAATCCACCTATTCTGCCATTTGCGCGGCTACTATTGCCTTCAATTTGGGCCCTTTATTTTGAGTTTCGCGTAATTCTTTGGCTTTATTCGTATGCATCATGCAATAAGCGAAAAACATTTGCAACACTAGGTTGAAGAATTTGTCTATAGGCATATTTCACAAAATAACGACAGTTTAAAAGCTTTGTCGGATGTTTTGCGCTGCGTGCATCAGATACTGGACATTTTTCGTTTAATGATTTAGCATTATGAGGTAATTATGGTCAAACAGCAACTTATATTTGGATCGATAAATCAAGGTTTTAATGAAACCTTGCGTCTTATTGCTGATGAAAATATACCAGAACGGCATGACACAGTACGCCCATTTGTAAAGTGGGCCGGGGGAAAGCGTTCGATCATAGGCGACCTTATTGCCCGTATTCCCGACAATTTTAATTCATATTTTGAACCGTTTGTTGGTGGAGGTGCCCTATTTTGGAATATTCCGCGAAAGGGAAGTGCTTATTTATCAGATATAAACCTTCATCTTGCAATCACATATCGCATGGTCCGCGATAAAGTAGAAGAGGTCATATCTAGGCTGGAATATCATAGAAAACATCACACTGATAAATACTTTGCCACAGCAAGGAAAACATTATCGGAAACAATAGACGGTATTGAGATTGCTTCTCTGCTTATATATTTAAACAAAACTTGCTATAACGGTCTTTATAGGGTTAATAAGTCGGGTATTTTTAATGTTCCAATGGGGCGATATGAAGAACCAAAAATTGTCGATGTCGATAATTTACAAAAATGTTCAAAGTTTCTTTCTGGCGTGGATATATTTCAGCACGGATTTTTATGCATAAAACCAAAGAAAGGCGACTTTGTTTATTTTGATCCTCTTTATCACGAAACTTTTAGTAGATATTATGGTTCTGGATTCGGAGATGAAGAACATAGAGAACTAGCGGTTTTTTGTAGACAACTCGACCAAAAAGGTGTATTATTTATGCTGTCTGTAGGGGAGTTATATGACGGCTTTAATGTAAGTCATGTTGACGCTTCACGCTTCATTTCTTGCAAAGGAAAAAGGCAAACGAACTCATCATTAGAAACTATGTCCGGCGGAACGAAAGCGAATAATACAGGGAACTCTCTTGAAAATTTTGTTGAAGATCTATTGAAAAGAAATGGTAACAGATTTTTGATATGTGTAAAACCATTGGCGGCAAGCAATATTCTAAACAACCATGGTGCGGAGAATCAATTTAGGATTCATTGCGCAGATGCGATTTTCTCATAGTGAATCAAACTAAATTTTCCGATGGATTGATTATTGAATGCAAATGGCAAGAATCTGCCGGAAGTGTAGACGAGAAATATCCGTTTGTTGTGCTAAATATCAAAAAAATGGTGTTTCAACAATAGTTTTGATTGATGGTGATGGATATAAGAAACAAGCATTTGATTGGTTTAAGAAACGGGTATTCCCCAATAGCGCCTTGAGGGGCGTTTATACAATGAAAGAATTTCAGAAATTAGCCAATGGCGGCTTTTTAGGGTGATTTTATATGTAGTTCTCTCGTTTTTTAGATATGTTAAAAACATCGATTGCTAGTCTAACACTCGCCCAGTCTGCTTATCTGCTTGACATATGAAACCATGAACAAGAGCCCTAAAAATATCGGAGCTCCCATTAAAGTGTAGGGAATGGCAAATGATAGGACAATTTGAAAACAAAGAAACAGGGCGGATGGAATTATGAGCTTTTTGTAATGGGCAATTACCCATTTGTAAACTTTTGCAAGATCCGTAAGTATTGCGAATGCATTCCAAGGAATTTTCAAACTATCCGAAACGGTGGCATAGGCAAATGCTGGAGCACTAATAAATAAACCGATACAGATTCCAAAAGTTTCCAATCCAGCTAGCCCAAATAGAGCAAAACAAAGTAAACATGGAATTAGAATAAACTCAAAAAATGCAATCGCACCAAGGGAGAAGTTTTCAATCAGAATATTTTTAAAATTATCTCTGCCCCACGGCCAATCAGGTAATTTGAGATTTCCATTCTCCATCGACTGTTTCCCCATTCCTACCAAATACCCAAAGGCAAAGAAATTTATAATAGGGATAAGACCTAGAATAAGCCCAATGGTTACATTTTTAATAAATTTTGGCTGTTTTACAGCACCACAACAAATTTCTTCAAAGTCTTTCATAGATGAAAAGCGGAAGCCTAAATAAAAAATATTATTACACAATTATATTCTTAATATCATAAAGATGTTTGACATGTTGTTAGGCGATGGTAAAATTGTCAAATAAATGTTTTATAGTCTGAAGTCGAAATATAATCATGGTTTTACTCTTCTGGAAACCATCGCAGTAACTGCCATAATAATTATTTGTTTTGTGCTTCTTAAAGTAGTTTACAATTATCGCAGCGATGAGATAAAAGCGAACATGGTACAAGAAGAACTGGCTCTCCTCAATTGTGCCATTGAAATGTTTAAATCTGACAATGGATTTTATCCGATTTGTGCATCACCGACGGTAGAGTTGAACGCGAAAGACTTGTATGCTAAGCTATCGACAAAAATTAATTCTTTCGCCGATTCTCATCGGTGGCGAGTAATTGAAGGGATGCTGATTGACCCTTGGGGCAACCCCTATGTTTACAGATATGATTCCAAAGATTCTTCAACCTATGCATTACTTTCCGTGGGGCCAAATGGACACATTGATGGACCCGAAATAATAGATGACGTATATAGCAGATGAATTCAAGATCTAAAGGTTTTTCTCTATTGGAGCTAATTATCGTATTGGTGATAATGCTAATAATCGCAGGTTTGGTTTTGGCAGGGATATCTACCCACAAACATGCGGCTTTGGTGGCAAAGACCAAAATTCAGTTTTTAGAGTATGAAGCTGCCATAAACGCATACTGCAGGGAATATGGAGATCTTCCGCCGTTCTTCCGCGATGAAGAATTAGTATCGCTTAGAGATTCGAATAATTCGGAAATGTTCGTAAAAATACTTTCCGGTCAAAATGTGGATGGGAAACCTCTCTCGGCCAATGAGAAAAAGCTTTTAAATCCTAAAGGAAAAGCATTTCATAGGTTTGCCAATGAAGAGTTTTTTATGGCACCCGATGGTACGCGGGACCGAAAAATACTCGTCGATGCGTTCAACAATAGGAACATTTCTTTAATTGTGGAAGATCCTTTCGATGAAGACACGATCATATCAAAGTCAAAGTTCCCAGCAAATATCAGAAAATATATAAAAGGCGAGGGAGTTAAGAGTGCCGTGGTTATCTTTTCGGAATCGGACGATGGACGCATGATAATTTCAAATAGTTTTGATAACCTGGGATTATTGTGAAAAAATGTCGGGGAATATCATTTCTAGAAATAATTTTTGCCATAACCCTACTAGCCATAATTTCTCCAATATTATTTGGAATATTTTTTGTAAATGCCAATTTATCCCAAAATTTGACAGTCCAAACGGCCATAAAAGAAATTGCCGAAGATGTAAAATCATTTATTAAATTAGCCAACTATGATAGCCTATATGACCTGGTAAAAAACCGAGAATCCATCGGAATTGCAGAGGTTGAAGAGGATGGAATGGTAAGGAGAAAATTTATAAAATGCGAGCCAATAGAGGATGGGGCGGCTTGTAAATTTATTGCCAAATTCGAGTGGGCATATGTGGACAACAGAGCCATGCCAACCGATGCATCCGAAACTTGTGTACTCCCATTGAAATGCGAAATTTACCGCTTAAAATCAAATGAACAAGTGCATTCCCATAAAAAGTTGGCGGAATCCTCTGGCGGGGAATACACCATGTTTATCGCAAAAAATAGATAAAGATAACTTTGGTAGCAAGGGGCAATAAGGTGGCCTTTGGCAGAAAGTTTCACAGGACAAATCCTGGAGCTCAATGGCGAGAACTAAATGGCCCGATTAACTAGAATGCAGATGATTTTTCTTGCTTTTACAAAATTTATACACTACAGTATAGCACAATTATGAATTACGATTCTTCAAATCCAATTTTATCTTCGAGAAGTTTTTCGTGTGCAGAGTCGGGATCGGTTGCGACTTTGAGCGAGACAATTAATCGTTGTTTGATTTTGTTGGCCCTTGTTTTTGGGGCTGCTATATTCTCATGGGTTAGCCCAGGAACGACCCTTTCAGCGGTAAGCAGCAAGCTGACATTATTCCTTATTCTGGGTTTTGTGACCGGCTTTGTAACTTGTATCAAAAAAGAATGGGCAGGGATAACCGCACCACTCTATGCGATATTTGAAGGTTTGGTTCTTGGGGCTGTTTCGAGACTATTTGATTTTGCCTATCGCGGAATTGCTTTTCAAGCAGTCGCCCTGACATTTGGTGTGGCGTTTGGTATGCTTGTTTTATATAGGTCTGGCATAATACAGGTTTCCGATAGATTCCGAATGATTGTGGGATCTGCAATGTTTGGCATTGCAATGCTCTACATGGTCAGTTGGATTTTATCGTTTTTCGGTATTTCCGTTCCTTTGATGCATTCTTCGGGCCTATTTGGTATTCTATTCAGTGTTTTTGTCGTTGTCATTGCGTCTTTATACTTGGCGATAGATTTCGACTTTATAGTGAAAGTTTCCGACCATGGAATGCCAGCGTACATGTCCTGGTATGCGGCGTTTGGACTGATGGTAACCCTGATTTGGTTGTATCTAGAACTTCTGAGATTGTTGGCAAAGTTCAGGGATAGATAAAAGGGTTGAAGGTCCGTGGTTCATGGAGGGTCTATGGGTTTACTACCCATTGCCTTTGCGGCAGAAGGCTTGAATTATTTGCGGAAGTTAAAAGGGGGGCCATTGCCACGACAACAGGAAGTCATGTCTGGCCACAGGTGAGTCACCTGTCAAGACCCTTTTATTTCGAACAGGTCTGTTATGCTGGTATTATTGTGGATGCGCATGATCGCTTCCCCAAATATTCCGTTGATGTTTAAAATTGTAAAACGTTCATTTGCGTATGCAATTTGCGTAGAGTTGGTAGTTAAAAACTGGTCAATTACACTGTTTGTAATTAGGTCATAGCCCAATTTCGTCAATATGCAATGCGTCACGGCAGCTTTGATGCTCCTTGCTCCGTTTTTTTTGAGTAACTTGGCAGCTTCGACCAATGTTTTTGCCGTTACCACCATATCGTCTACAAACAAAATATCCCGACCGTTGATTTCTCCGATTACGTTCAAAGACTCCACGTCATTTCCCCCCAACCTACGCTTGCCGACCAGTGCCAACGGACACCCAAGGGCATCGGCATAGGATACTGCCATTTTGGCACTTCCAAAGTCGGGGGAACAAATGGTCAAGTTTTTAGTGCTCTCATTGCGCAGATGTTTTATGAACAAAGCGGAAGCAAACAGGTGGTCGACGGGAATGTCAAAAAAGCCGACCAATTGTTGGGAATGCATATCCATGGACAGGATTCTATCGGCCCCTGCCGCTACCAGGAGATTGGCGACTAATTTCGCCGTTACGGGAACACGCGATTTGTCTTTCCGGTCCTGTCGTGCATATCCAAAAAATGGAAGTACGGCCGTAATTCTTCCGGCGGAAGCACGTTTGGCAGCATCAATTAGGATCAGTAGTTCCATATAATTGTCATTGGCTGGGAAATTGGTCGACTGTATGATAAAAACATCATCACCTCGGATGCTTTCTTCTATCTGTACACCAATTTCGCCATCCGGGAAATTTTCAATTTTTACCCGGGAAATTTTAATTCCCAGAAAAGAGCAAATGGACTCTGCCAATGCTCGATTTGATGTCCCTGAAAAAATTTTAATATCGCTATAAGGTGAAATTAGCCGTTTCATCGAGACCTTCAAATTGGCCCATGGCACAAATTAGTCAATTTTGTAATTGAATAATTTAATGGGGAAATCGTTGACAAATATTTTACAATCCGCACACTGCTATCCAGCAAAATAAAAAATATGCCAGAGGTACTAACATCGCAAGCTAAATTAGATCAGGTATCTACAACTAGGACAGGACAAAACAAAGAATCCCCTAATGTACAATCAAAAAAGGGAAGGCTTACGAGTAATTCATCGGTTACGGCTGAAAGGACACTAGGAAGCCGTTCTGTCATTGACTATCAGGCCAAAATAGAAAATAGGGCAAAGGGGCAAGAAAAATTGCAAAGTGCAGTTGCAGAAACAAGCACAAAAATTGCCGAATTAAAAGAGGCTCACATGCCGATAGGAAAAATCGTTAAGTGGGCTCTTACAGTTGCCGCCGTCGTTGGTGGCGTAGTTGCTCTTGCGGCAGGTATATTTGCAGCACCCTTGGTATGTTGTATTGTTGTGGGGATTCTTGTAGGAGTGTTGGTTGGTGCAGCTGCCGGTTTCGCTTTGCATAAAAACAATTGTAATCTGCAGGCGCGAGCTGAAATACTGGAACAGGTGCAAAACCTTCAGGGATCATTGCAAGAGGCGAACGAAGCAACAATTGATGCATTTGGCGAAGTAGATTCTGTGACGAAAGAACTTGATGAAGGGCAAGCAACCATAGCTCAACAAGGAGAAACCATAGCACAACAAAAAATGCTGATGGAAGAGCAAACAGCGGAAATAGGGAGCCTCAAACAACAAAATACTGAACTTGAGCAAAATTTAACAGCGGCTCAACAGGCCAAGGCGGATGCCGAACAACAAGTAATGGACATCCAAACCAAGACTGCGGAATTGCAATCTGCTCTTGGAGATGTACAGAACCAGATTAAAGAAAACGAAGCGGAAATCGGACGTTTACAGCACACAAACGCAGAACAAGCAGCCGAGCTTCAAAAGCAGACAGATACGATGAAAGCTTTTGTTACACAACAACAGGAAATGGTTTCTCAACTTGAAACCACAGTACACGCGAACCAAAAATGTTTAGATGGGATGTTAGCAAAGGTCCAAGCGGGCGGTGACGATGTGCAAGAGCAAATAGAGGCAATTAAAGCATACGTCCAAGAGAACTTCGAGTCCGTTCAAAGAGACCTTACCGAGGCAACCGTTAAATTATCCAGTTGTAGGGTAATGGGAGATTTTCTTGAAGCACAAAGGGCAGTAAATGTGGTCGTCCTGCAGAGCACCACAAGGTTAGGAACCATGCAGGCCCACATCATTGATTCACTGACAAAGCTACAAACGGAAATGCGAGAGCGGCAAGCGGAAATGAAAGCCGCGATTGACATTTTACAGCAAAACCATACTGAGGCACGGAACAACATACATCAATTACAAACAGCCTACGATGAAACAAAACAAAAGCTAGAGCAGTGTCAGAAAGGGGCGACAGAGGCACTGGCCAAGGCAGAGCAAGAGAAAAAGAATGCTTGGCGGCTTTGGGGGAAAGGAGGAGCACAAAAAGCCGAGAATGCTGCCCGAGAACTTAATCAGAAAGCGGCAGATTTACGCAGCGAGTTGGATAAGATAGCTACAGGTCTGGATGAAGCACAAAGGAATGAAGGAAAAATAAAAGCAACTCTAGGAGAGATGCAAGGGAAACAAGAGCAAATTCAGAAAAACTGTGAAGCGTTAGGACAACAAAATCAAGAATTTCAAAGGTCGAACGATGAACTATTTGATCATGCCCAAAAAATAGGCCAAGATTTAGGAATCATTGGGGAAAATGTTGATAAAGCCGCTGCCGCCGCTAGAAATGTTGTTAGGAACGTAGGCAATGTCACCTCGAGATGGACGGGCCTTGGAGCTCTCCTAGGCGCAGGAGTAGGAGGTTCCGGTGCTGCTGTTCTAAGTTTTGGGGTGATTGCGACTGGAGCGACTGCTGTTGCAGGAGCCGCAATAGGAGGTGGTTTGGTATTAGGAGGTACTTGGGCACTAGCTCTAGCCGCAGGCTATACGGAAGGAGTAACCAAAGAGTATATTGCTAGTGCTAAAAGCAAAGTTCAAGGATTGGCGAGTGGCATTGGTTCAACCGTATCAAGCTCGATGAGTGCAATAGGACACATTGGAAGTGGAATAAAAAGCGTTTTAGGAAGCATATCATCGATGTTTAGTATTGATATTGTCGGAGATGATTTTAATCCCTTTGCTGATGGGAAGTTCTAGATTTCTAACTCTCACCGGCTGGGAAATTTCCGACCGTACGATAAAAATTCTTCCTTTGTTTGTCTTTCCTAACTTTTAGGACCTGTCCGGAGTAGGATTGAATTGCTCACGAACACTGTGGATAGGTAAGCAGCTGCACGTATGCCTAGGCGGACTTTAGGGAAGGGGCGTGAAAAAACTTCACCCAAAAAGGAGAAGTTTTTTAAGCTCCCATTCGATATTATGCGTTGCAATTGCAGATTTGTTTTAAATTATTCGTTTTCACAGAAAATGGTAAATGTTAGAAAAAGCTTTGTGGCCCTTTGGGTAATTATTTGCATGTGGCTTCCGCTAAAGTGTAAAGCCGACCAACAACAACGGTCTGTTAGGGTGGCGATCAGTGACAACCAGTGCAAAGAATTCGCCTACGATGAAATTGAAATCATAGGAACGGGGGATTTTAGTCTATTCAAAGGGAATACTTCCGTCATTTTGGCCAGAGTCTCGCGCAATCAATCGGCGAAGATTAAACTCACGAATGGTAGCTTTACCATCACAATAGCGGGTGGAGATAAATGTTTGAAAAACATTCGAGAAAATATTACCCTAAAATGCCACAGTGGTTTTTTAGGAGTCAAGAATTTACAGAGGCATGGCAAGCAGGCCCTATATCGGGGATTTTTTGAAATTACAAAAGCAGATAATGGGCAATTTTTCCTCGTCAATGTTGTGTCTCTTGAGGACTATTTGAAAAGCGTAGTTCCCAATGAAATGCCAATCAAATTCGGGATCGAAGCCCTAAAGGCCCAGGCGGTAGTGGCAAGGAATTATGCCATAGCACCAAGGCTCAAAGAGTTTAAGGAATTTGATTTATATGATTCCGTAGCAAGCCAGGTATATTTTGGGACAAATACCGAACACCCCACTTCTAACCAGGCTGTAAAAGAGACGGAAGGCATCGTATTGTTACATGGTGGAAATCCAATTTTGCCCCTATATTTTTCCACATCCTGTGGCCATACGGAGAACTACGAAAATGCATTTGCAGATCCCAAAACGAATGCATTCCCGGGCTTTCCTTTACCATATTTGAAAGGGAAGCCGGACAATCCAAAAATTGGAAATCTTAGAGATGAGGATACTGCCAAGAAGTTTTTTAAGTCCCACCCACAATTCATCGATAGGGAATCAAAATATTTTCGATGGCAAAAAGAGTGGAATGTCCAGGAATTGAAAGATATTCTAAAGACTTCCTTGCTAGAACAAAAAGCAAGCGGTTTGGTCGATGGATTTTCTTTCAATCCGAATGATTTGGGCGATATTCAACGGATAGACGTAAAAAGGCGTGGTGTTTCTGGTCAAATCATGGAGCTGGTTATTGTAACTACGGCTCAAAAAATTTCAGTCAAAAAAGGATTGGTAATTAGGCGTGTATTCCAAAAAGATGGTGCTGCGTTACCAAGTGCTAATTGCATTTTCGAACACCTCATAGATCAAAATGGAAAATTGACAAAAATTGTTGCCCACGGAGGAGGGTTTGGCCATGCAGTTGGCATGAGCCAGTATGGAGCTGGGTTTATGGCTACACACTATAATAAAAGTTTTGAACAAATTTTAAAGTGGTACTATCGCAACGTTTCCATTGCTACAATGCCCGTACTATTGTCCGCCGATAGCCCACACCGTGCGGTAACGCAAGGTTTTTACACCACAAAAAAGGCAGCCGCTTTGGTAATAGACAACAAATTTCATATCCCCGCCCTACAGGTAACAATAAACGGTAAAAGATTAAATTTCAACCTGGTGAATCCATTACCGAATAGCAGTACGCATAGAATTGACATAGCCCAATATGTTAAAAGTGGGAAAAATACCATATCATTTCACGTTCCTAGTGGTACGCATGGGGGTAAATCGATAAAGCTGTATGTGGAAATTTCGAAGTCCGAATGAAACTGTGATACACTTTTTATTGCTGTTTCATCGAAAAAAAATAATTTTGCTCTTTCGTAGATAGCTATTAGATGAACTGGTGCATATATTTAGCATTGAAGCAGCTGTTTCCTACCGGGAAAAAGTTTTCATTTTTTTCAATCATGTCCATTATCGGTGTGGCACTAGGAGTTATGGTGCTATTCGTTGTTCAAAGCGTAATGAATGGGTTTCAACATGAAATTCGCCAAACCATCGTATCCACGCAGGGAGAGGTGCGCATAGATGTTAACAACAATATACTATATAACGCAGATCGCTTGAAAGACCGACCCGAAGTTGCCGCCCTAGCGCGGTATGCCTACGGGGTTGGTATGCTAGAATACAACAATCGGTCCATATTCCCACTCATAAAAGGTATTGACCTTGAAAACGAAATCAAGGTAGTCGAATTGCAGAAATTCATAAAGGAAGGCAGTTTACAAAATTTTGACAACAGGAGCATCATTCTTAGCAGCGAACTTGCCAGTCAAATTGGAGCCACGGTTGGTAGTAGCGTGGAAATTTATTCACCGATAATGCTTAAGGCATTCCAGACCAATGAAATAATCTTGCCGAAAACGTTGAAAATTGTAGCGACCTATGAAACAGGCTACCGGCAAGCCGATGAAAATATCGCGATTATGATGCTTGATACCATGCAAGATTTATACGGCCTGGGGGAGGGAGTCCATGGTATTTCGTTGAAACTAAAGCCCAACATACGTCCAGAAAAATTTGCATTTGAACTGAATAAGGACTTAACCCGTCCCATGCATGCAGCAAGCTGGCAAGAAATTAATAAGGACTTGCTTTTTGTCCTAAAAACCGAAAAAACGATGATGTTTTTCGTCCTAGTATTTATTTTACTAGTTGCGGCATTTTCGATTACCAGCTCCATGACGATTTCTGTCGTTCGTAAAACCCGCGAAATTGGTCTAATAAACGCACTCGGCGGAACCATTAGGCAATGTGGGGCATGTTTTATGATTCAAGGTTTCATAATTGGCATTGCTGGGAGTGTGATTGGAGTTACAGTTGGAGCACTTATTCTAAGGTTTCGAAACGACATAATTTCGGTCTTTGCAAAACTGTGCGGCATAGAAAATTTCATGTTAAAGTTTTATTCCTTTGCAAATATGCCCGCGACCTATCGATTGGGGGACATTTTAACGCTGGTAACTTTTGCCATCTCAATTTGTTGCCTTGCCGGAATGTTGCCTGCTAGAAAGGTCGCAAAAATTAAACCTGCGGATGCATTACGTAATGAATGATTACATTGTTGAGTTAAAAAATATTCAGAAAAAATTTGAAAATGTCTTAGTTTTGAAAGATGTCAATTTCGGCATTAGGGATCGTGAAACTATCAGCATTTGTGGCACATCCGGAGCGGGGAAAACGACATTGATAAACATCATAGGATTGCTGGAGCTACCCACCCACGGGAATATTTTTTGGGAAGACCAAAATGCCATTATCTGCAATGCTAAAAAAATTTCCCAAATGAGAGGGAAAATTTTTGGCTACATTTTCCAACGGTGCAATCTAATTCCCGAGTTAAATGTAATCGAAAATATACTGTTTCCAAAAAGAATAACATCCAAAATTAGCATATCTGACATGGAATTTGCCAGAGAACTGCTACAGCGGGTACATCTCGGCGGATTTGAAAACCGCAATGTTTGGACTCTTTCCGGAGGAGAAAGTCAACGGGTTGCCGTTGTACGAGCCATGATAAATCGTCCTCGCATTGTAATTGCCGATGAACCGACGGGCAGCCTCGATGAAAAATCAGCCCATATAACCATGGATATGATTGTAAATTTGTGCCGAGAATATGGTAGTTCGCTTTTGTTAATAACTCACAATCAACTGTTTGCGAAAAAGACGCAAACTTCCTATATCTTGAATAATTCGGAACTAAAACCATTTGATTATGCGAAATCTGAACAATAGTTCTATCCTTTGACTCATTACCAAAGCAGGTCTTTTTCCCCACTACTGTGTTTTCTTATGTTATGAAATAATATCGCCTCAAAACAACTGGCAATTTCGAAATTAATGTCCTGGTCATCTGTTCCCACAAATAATTGGTCACCTTTTCTATAAAAACTGAAAACCTGGGGGTTGTCGGAAAACTCATTAAATGTTAGGGTAAATGATTTATCATCGAAAAGCACTAGAGAGGAAACAACCATCGATGCTGTATTCTCAAAAATTGTTAACAACGTATCCATGTCTTCCTGTGAAATTTCTTTGACTTCCAACTCCCCATTTTTCGAATGGGTAAATTGCCATTTGCTCTGATTATTTGAGCTATGGAAATTAAAATATTCACCGGGTGTATTAATACTTATGTCGTTGCAATTTTTTATGGGAAAGATGTGGACCTTTAATAAATCTTCGATGGTATTCGTTATTTCCGTCAATTGTTCGCGTTCGATGACGAAAAATAGATCAACGGCGTCATTTTCAGCGAAACAAGTTTGTTCATTCACGTTCAGGAAACTAACCCTTTCGTTGGTATTTTCGCCATACAATAAAATCGACAAAGTATGATCCGGCGTATGGTCACAGGTAAAGGTAATATCCTTGCTTTTTAGCGAAAAAATCCCGTGAAAAAATTTCGACATTAGCTCATTTTTGACCTCCAATCGCAGGTTAGAATGTTCTAGGAACCATTTCCCTTGCCGCTTGGTAAAAGTAAACTCCCATTTTTTGGATTTTATTTTAAAGGTTTTGCAATCCTTTCCTACGTGTGGGAAAATTTTGGGATCGAGAAACTTCGATAAAATTGTGTTGTCTGAAAATTGCTTTTCATCCGTCTTGAGGTTCGAATCTGAAAATATGGAATTAAAATCCTCAGCCCTAAGCTGAATCTTCTTGGAAAGCTTTTTTGCGGAAATTGCTACTTCATAGTAGTGTTCCGGTGGAATTTCATTTGGCAATTTTTGCCCAAGGTAGGCTTCTATTGTTTCATAGAATCGTTCAATGGCAAAAACATTCGCCGGCCAACTATTATCCTCCCATATTGCCTTCCATTTGCTGGTTTTGGGAGATTTTTGCAATAAAACTTTTTGCCCAGACTTTGGGTTCCCTATGATAATTTCATCAATGGTTTGTAGCCTGGGAGGTTCCACATCGACCACCTGTCTATTTGCTTTAAAGCAATATATCCAATAGCCAGCCAGAGCAAATACCATCGCGTTTAGAAAAATTAGAATAACCACTTTTGTTTTTGTCATTTTTTTCTCCTCCAGGCTATGGCTATCCCCATCAGCACAAAAAACATTGGTAAGAGCGCAAGCCGGACCATAATCTTGGTAAAAGTTTTTCTGGACAACACCAATCGGTATTTTTCAATTTTGACATCCTCGAAGTTTTCCAAATTGCTTCCGTAAAGCATGTAATCGCTGATGCTAAACCAAAAAACCCTATTTCCTAGAATTTTGAATTTTCCATTTGCGATGAAATCAGCATTCCCGATGGCTAAAACTTTGCCTGCTTTTGTTGTTATTTCCGAAGCATCAAACTTTTTTCTTTCGGAAATGGTGGCAACGATGTGGGGCCCCGGAGAATTACCATTGTCCATCTCTCCCTGTTCTATTACTCCATCATCCGTTTGCATAAGTTCCGTGATTTCAAACTTTTCATTGTCTACAAACCATGGAGTTTGTTTAACTTCATGGGTTGCCCCAAAGATCACCGGCACACGAAATTCTACGAGCTTGTCGTTTATTTTATGGGACGCAAAGCGTTTTATTACCAAATCTTCCAAGTAGCTTGATGCTGTTTCGTTGGTCGGAACAAGCATGTTATCGCCCACAAAAATCCCATAGTCATCAAAAAGTTCTTTCAAACCAATGTCAAAATTCCCATCCAGGGCGAAAATAAGTCTGCCATCCCGATTGTCAACAAAGTCCCGTAAAATTTCCCTTTCAAAGCCGAGAAATTTGTTTTTAGCCCCAACAACAACGACAAGGTCGGCATCTTGGGGGATGGCTTTGCTATCGTATAAATTTAGGGAGCGAACTTCACAATTTTTCTGTTTTGCGGCATGTGCCAGGGCAGATAACCCCTTTGAAAATGACACGCTTCCCAACTCATATTCCCCATGCCCAACCAGGAAATATAGCACATTGTTGTCCGCACTCGACAGTTCTTTCAAGGAAGATGTTACAACTTGCTCCCCACGAAATGCTGTGACGCTACCGTTATGGGTTCTGTAAAATTCATCAACGGCCAAGACTTTAGTCTTATTATTTGTCGCTATGATGACGCAATTGGTCGGTAAAATTCCAAAGCGACCACAAAGGTTTGCATATCCTTTGGCGTTTTCTATGACGTTGATAAATTCTACTTTAATCCGATTTTCATTCCTAGAATCGACATATTCACCCATCAAATGGCGAATGTCGTTGCTTACTAAATTAAACACGTCGGCATATTCTTGATTCTTCTCCAATAGAACAAAGATTTCCACATCCGATTTCAAGCTATCTAGAACTTTTTTTGATTCATCATTTAGTACGAACCCAGATTTTTCTCCAAACGCTTTCCGATAGAAATATTTGGATGATAATGCATTCACCAGGCCATATGTCACTATGGTCAACGAAATAACCAACAAGGAGCATAATATCTTTATTCTGTTACTACTGCGAAAATTTGCCATGGGAAAAATCCGTTAATCAATTAAGCTTTTTTTGAACAACTACCGTGCTGATGCAGAGGGTCAGTATGTACGTTGACAGGTAAAATACTACAATACGCGTATCGAACACTCCATTGCAAAATTTGTCCAACTGCGAAAAAATATTCAGCGACTCCTGATATGTTCCATACAAATTCAAATTCGTCATCTGCGACCGATTCGCAAAAAATTGTTCACCGACAAACATAGTCAATAGGATGAAAAATGTCACCATGCATGAAACGATTTGGTTTTCCGTTAGAGAACTAGCAAATATTCCAATCGCAACAAAGAGCAATCCGGTGATTGCAATAAATAATAACCCTCCCCCCATATTGAACGGAGATGAAAATGCCAGTTCTCGGACGATGGATTCTGACCCAGGCCCTACCGCTAGAAATATGGACAAAGAACATAGCCAGAGGAACATGAACATTCCGTAGGTGGCAAAGAATTTCGCCAATACCACCTCCGTGTATGTGACGGGAATGGAGAATAAATTTTGAAATGTACCACACTTGTATTCTTCGGAAAATGTCCGCATGGACAGTAGGGGGACAACCATGCATGTTGGCAACCAAAAGCAGCGGCAAAACATTTGAACCAGTGGGACGTCCTGGGCAAATTTTATGTAATCGTGTAGAAGAAATATAAAGATTCCCCCAATCGATAGGGTGAATATCGATGCAACAATATATGTTGCTGGCGATACCAGCAATTTATATATCTCATATTTTAATAGTGCATAAAACTTTTTCATAAGTCATCGGCATTATCTTGGTCCCTACATCGGCTTGTAGAGTTCAAAAAAATTTCTTCCAGAGAACATTCCACGTGTCCAATTTTTCTCACAAGCAATTCTCTATTACTAGAAATTTTCAACAATAAAAGCCGATAGGCTTCTTCGGCTGCCTCAAATTTTATCACGTATTCTTCATTGTATAAGGATCGTTTGAATTCAAGAATTTGAACGCCTGCCGATTTGAAGTTTTCTTCTACGGTCTGTTCGTCGCCACCTATTCTGGCACAGAATATATTTTTCCCTTGGACGTTGTTCGAAAGTTCATCCAAGCTGCCAGTAGCCACAATACGGCCTCGATTAATGATTATGAAATTATCACAAACGGTTTCCAATTCGCTTAAAATATGGCTTGACAGCAAAATTGTACGAGTGCCCTTACTGGCATCAATAATTTTCCTCACACCAATGATTTGATGAGGGTCAAGGCCAATGGTTGGTTCATCGAGAATAACAATTTCACTATTCCCAAGCATGGCATCCGCTATCCCGACGCGCTGGCGATATCCTTTCGAAAGGGTTTTAATCATGCGATAGCGTGCTTCGTAGTATAAATCACACTGACGCATAACCTTTTCCGCACTTTGTCGAATCTTTTTCGCCGGAATACCCTTCAATCCCGCTCGAAAACGCAAATACTCTCCAACCCGTAGGTGATCCGGCAAAGGATTACTTTCCGGCATAAATGAAACATGTTGCTTTGCCCGCATAACATTTTCTGCAACGGAATATCCGTTGATTATTACGTCACCTGACGTCCCCGTGATTATGCCTGCTAAAATCTTTAGGATGGAGCTTTTCCCTGCTCCATTGGGCCCAATCAAACCAACGACACTGCCCCTCTCAATCGAAAATGATAGGGCATTTAGTGCCACTTGCCCGCAATATTTTTTTGTTAATTCACTTACAACTATTGCGTCGCCTTTGGTCATGACCTTACCTGAAAAAGTGATAAAAAAATAAATCCAATGTGCAATTTATAAAATGATTTGCAACGCATAAAACGATTAGCCGAAGTATTTGTTATTACTCGGTATACGCAGCGGTTCGACACCAAATCGTATGTTTTTTACGACGGCATTTTTCGCAAAACTTTGTATTTTTTTTATATTCAACGAACTGCGCAATGAATTTGCCAGCCTTGCCTTTTCCTGGTGACCATCACAGAATTCAAAAACCAGGACATGTTCGACGGTTCCATCATTTTTGTGGACAAAATCCTTCAGTTCGTCCAAAAATGCTGCCAGTTGGTTGGTTTCTGCGTCGAGGAGCCAGGTTACGGTTTTTGTCAACTTTCCTATGGCATGGTTTAGGGGTTCAAGATCATTTACATTTAAACCAATTTCCCTGTCGCGGGCTCGAGCATTTCCTGTAACCACAACCAAAGCTCCTTCTTCCAACCTATGGGATACCTTTTCATAGGCATCGGGGAAGCAATTCATTTTATATTGTTCACTCCTGGTTTCCAAAGTGAAAAAGGCCCACGCACGATTGTCTTTTTTTGTGATTTTTTTACTAATTGTTCCCAAAATTCCACAAATCCTAAAATAATCCCTATCCTTTAAAACCGACAAATCCCCGCTCGCCGGCGAATTTATGCTGGGCAAAAATTCCCCATAATCTTCCAATGGATTCCCACTAACATAAAAACCCAAAAGCATTTTTTCATGGCGTAACTTTTCGACCTTCGACATCGGATTAGATGTCGTTGGGATTTGTTCCTTCCTGTCCCTTTCGGTGGTTCCCAGCATGTCAAACAGTTGCATCTGCCCCATGGATGCATCCTGATGCATCGTGGCAGCTTCCTGCATGGCGGTTGGTAAATACTCCAGTAGATGCTTTCTGTCATGGCCGAAAACATCGAACGCTCCGGTTAAAATTAGAACTTCTAGCACCCGTTTGTTTACCACCCGCACATCTATGCGCCTCATGAAGTCCATAAAATCCATGTATGGACCATTTCGATCACGTTCAGACAGGATACTTTTTGCGGCTATATCACCGAGACCCTTTATCGCTGACAATCCAAATAAAATATACCCATCGTTTCCTTCGATGTAGGGCGTAAATGCTTCCCTCGATTTATTGATGTTGGGGCCTAGAACCGAAATTTCCATGCGGGTAGTTTCGCCTATCAAATCCCTAATTTTGTCAGCATTACCGCTGTCACAGGAGAGCAATGCGGCCATAAACTCTACGGGAAAATGAGCTTTTAGATAGGCAGTGTAATAGCCGATTACCGCATAGGCATCCGAATGGGACTTATTAAACCCATAGCCTGCAAATTTTTCCAGCACGGAAAAAATTTCTTCCGCCTTTTTTTTCGGAATCCCATTGTGAGCAGCTGCACCTTTGACGAAAACATCGCGCTGCGCATTCATCACGTCGACCTTTTTTTTCCCCATTGCACGCCGCAGGATATCAGCTCCTCCGAGCGAGTATCCAGCTATTACGCGTGCTGCTTCCATAACCTGTTCCTGGTATACAAGGATGCCATTTGTGGACCGGCAAACGTTTTCCAGTAGCGGATGGACATATTTAATTTTTGTCGGATCTTTTTTCCCCGCCACATATTCCGGCAACCATTCCATCGGCCCCGGTCGATATAATGCACTCAGTGCACTAATATCATCGACGCTGCTAAATCCAAATTGCCTACACCAGCGCTGAATTCCTGCGGATTCAAACTGGAAAACCCCCGTCGTATCCCCGGTCCGCATCAGCGTAAATGCGTCTTTGTCTTCCAATCCAACACTGGCAACACTAAAATTTTCCAACCCTGGACGGCGGCGAATGTTTCTCTCCGCCGAGTCAATTACCGTTAAAGTTTTTAACCCCAAAAAGTCCATCTTCAGCAATCCCAACTCTTCCACCGCTTCCTTTGCATACTGCGTGCATAGCACATTGTCTTGGATGGTTACGGGGACGAGATCCTGGGTCGGTCGGTCGGCAATAATTATTCCGCAGGCATGGGTTCCCGTATTCCGTACCATACCCTCCAAAATTTTCCCTTCGTCCAAGATTTTACTGATCAAAGCATTGCGTTGCCGCTCATTGCGTAATTCCGCCGATTTGGTAATCGCATTTTCTATGGTTATGCCAAGGTCATCCGGTACCATTTTTGCTATTCTATCCGCATCTTCATAGGGAATATCATAGACCCTGCAAAGGTCCCGAATAACCATTTTTGCGCCGAATGTTCCAAAGGTTATGATATTCGCAACGTTATCCCGCCCATAGACATTGCGAACGTACTCAATGACATCCTCCCGGCGATTCATGCAAAAATCTATGTCAAAGTCCGGTGGAGAGATTCGCTCCGGGTTAAGAAATCTTTCGAAAAGCAAATTGAACCGTATGGGATCAATATCCGTAATTTTTAACACATAGGCCATCAAACATCCAGCCCCAGATCCGCGCCCAGGGCCCACGACAACACCATTCGTCTTGGCCCAATTAACAAAATCCCAAACGATTAAAAAATAGTCTACGAAGCCTGTTTTTTCTATGGTCGACAACTCATAGTCAAGTCGCCTACTAAGATTTTCAGGGGAATGTTTCTCTTCCTGGCTTATCTCATCTGCCCCGAAGGCTTCCTTCTTTTTTTCCACTGCGGCCTTTTTCCCTTCCGGTTCCGTTGTGGCAACATAGTCGACGTTATATCGCTCTTTTAATCCCTTTAGGCATAAATTTCGCAAAAATTCCCCGTTGGAAACATTATCTTCGTTGGCTTTTCGAAAGACCGGATAGTGGTTTTCCCCATAGGGCATTTCGAAGCTACACATTTCCGCGATAGCAAGCGTGTTGTCCAGAACATCCGAACGGCCGTCGAAGAGCAACTCCATTTCGCTGCGAGATTTTATATAAAACTGATGCCACCCCATTCGCATGCGATTTTCATCTTTAACCTTTGCTCCAGTTTGGATACATAGCATGGCATCGTGGGCTTCCCAATCCGTTTGTAAAACATAGTGGCAATCATTTGTGGCCACTGCACGAACACCGCTATCATCTGCCAGTTTTAATAGTTTTGGCAAAACGATCTTTTGTTCGTCTATTCCATGATTTTGCACCTCCACGAAAAAATTCTCTTTGCCAAAAATCGATACTAATTCTTCCAATCCCTGCTTTGCTAGTCCATCGTTCCCTTCCAATAGCATTTGGGGCAAGTATCCTTGAATACATCCGCTTAGGCATACTAAATCCATACCATACTTTTTCAAGAGGTCGAAATTTATCCGTGGCCTGTAGTAAAATCCTTCCCTATGGGCGATGGATACCAATTTGCACAAATTTTTATATCCATTTAGGTTCCTTGCCAATAGTATTGTGTGGTATATTGGATGTTTTTTCCTTTCCGTAATATCCTCATGGTGTAAGGTATAAAACTCACATCCGACAATCGCCTTAACATTCGCTTTTTTTGCATATCCCATGAAGTCAGGAACTCCAAAAATATTTCCATGATCTGTCATCGCAATTGCTGGCATTTTAAGCTCGGTAACACGGTCGAATAGCCTATCCATGCGGCATGCGCCGTCGAGCAAGCTATAATCTGTGTGCACGTGAAGATGGACAAAAGACTTATCTGGCATGGCAAATGTTTTGAACAAATATTCCAACTTTGCAATCGTTATTCGGAAGTAATTTCCCGTGATTTATTTTAACCATCGTTGGTCAAATCTTATGAAGTCTCATGCATTTTCATTTAATACTTTTTAAATTTTTGAAAAATTTTCCTTGAAAATTAGCAACGGAAAAAGATATTTTATGCTATCCTATGAATATACTTAAGCTTGCCGAACACTATAATCCTCCCAGTGAAAGGGTCGCTGATCATCCAGCACCTACAGTGCCCGATTTGCAAACACAGCAGGCGGAAGCCATTCCAGTTGCCCCCCAGTATGTTGGCGATATCGACTTGAAGGCTCTTCTAGATTTTGTCGACAGAAGAGAGATCGGTACGTCTGGAGAACACAACAACTGCGGATTCAATGCAATATTAGCACAAGTAGGAGATCATACTAATGGCGACGGAATGGTAAATTTGCTTAGGCACAGGCTGAAATACGGTGATGAATCTTCCAATGAAATGTTTGATACACATTCTTGTCTAGAGGTCGCCATTCTTTTTAATCGTCCGGTCGTTGAAGTATGTTACAATAGTGGTAAAATAGCGCAACTGTCTTTTTCTATACCTATTCCAACCGACGACCTAAGCATTCATTTTAGAGGTGATACATTGTTAACGCAAAATTTTGTAGGATGGTGTGTAAGTTGCGAATGGTCTCAAGAGAGAATCGATACCCTGTCCCAATGGTTGGCAGCTAATGTGCCTGGCATCGTAAATTTTAACGAAGCTACACCGTATGATATTGCATTACAATTATTAAAATATCCTAGGACGATAGCGTTGGTTTCGGTTGACAAAGGTGGACACTTCAACGCAGCCCCACATAAAGATTTACAACAGGAAGATAGTGTGCTAGAGTTTCTTAGAAGCTCAGGAGATTCTGATGGAGCGGCAGACTAGAAAATGAGCATTGGATAGGAACAAAAGCAGCGATTTCCCAAACAAGGAAATTTGAAGTTTCTTTGTTTTTGAAAAGTGTGAGTAAACAGCGCATCACACATGCTGCATATCGATATGTTCGAGTTTTGTTTTCTGGGCTTAAATAGGAATGGTGCTTTTGCGCCCCACAACATCTCTCCTAGCTCTTACTTTTCAAGTCATTCATGGGGAAAATTTTTGGAAGAGCATGTAACCAAATACTATTTGTTAATTTTTTGCTTTTTTCTTGACAATGGGAAATTTAGTAGAAATTTCGCCCTCACTTTTATTATATTATTTTATTGAAAGAGGATATTAAATTATGGATATAGGGACGATGCAAGCACTTTTTAGACATCAACATGCTACACAA
>JAISBO010000089.1 GCA_031266155.1 Puniceicoccales bacterium | reverse complement strand
GTGGCACACCACATAGGAGTCGAACCCATAACCTTCTGATCCGTAGTCAGACGCTCTATCCAATTGAGCTAGTGGTGCATCATTCCAACTGAGTCGCACAGTCTGAAATTTTAAATATTAGAATCAAGCATTTTATCTTAAAAGGCTCTCTTCCTTTGCCCTACACCATATAACGTGAAAACCCCTCATTTGGGAAAATAAGAATCTTTACCTACTGTCTCACAATTATCAAAAAATTATCAGTCCAAAACCAAAAATTTTACTGACATGCTTCCTTTTCAGTTTAAAAAGAAAATATGACACTTACAAGCCCTTTTGTCGCCATAGCCCTCCTAGGATCTTTTTATAACGCTACACTCCGTATGAAATTGAGCTATACACTTTGGTTGATCAGTAATGTTTACCTTTGCGTCCACAATTTTATCATCGGAGAATATTCCCAGGCTTTTCTGTTTGGAGCATATTTGATTACAACGTTTGTAGGGATCAAAAACACATATAAAGACAAGGATTGGCTAAAACCAAAGAAGAATTGGGGAAAATGAGTAAGCCATAAAATCTACAGTTAAAGTAAAACGAAAAACGGTTGGGGTTATGATAAACACAACATCTTTAAAAAGAATATTCAGCACCAAGGGAAAGGTTATGGGTGGAAATGTCCTTATTAAACCTCGCAATGTAGGAACCAACAACACTCCAGTGGACATTGAATTTTTGAGAAGCCCCAAAGGATATAATGGCGGCACTCCGCGAAGGATGCCTAAATGTTGGAGCGAATTTGCCAATGCCCAGGTTATTATCAAAAGAGAGGGTGGCATCGGAATATTTCCATATCGCCTGCCATTCCCAACCAGCCTTCAATGAAAGCGTAAATTTTTTATCAACCTGTTCCAAATCTGGAATTTCCTTTTCAATATTGAAGCCGACGACGGTGGTAAGGAAATCGTGATTGACAGGAGAAACATGCCGTGCCCCAATCGCTGCTGCCGTTGATTCGTCGTACCCTTTTTGGGCAATATGACTATAGTTTCCCCGAAACCACAACCCAAACTGACAACCTTTATACGCGTATAAATTCTTGACGATTTCTATGCCCACAAAAATATTATCGGACCTAACTTTAGCATCAAAAACATTTGAACTTAAATCGGTCCTGTGCAGCCGGTCCTCGTTACAGCTATACCCAACGATAACCCCAACGTCCCCCTTCAAATACTTGTCGTTGAAGAATTCATAGGCACTAAACAGCTCAATCGTATAAATATCATGCTTAGCAGATTTTCCAAGGCCAATGGCAGAACCAGAAAAAACCGTCTTCCCGGCCGCATATCCAAAAGCAGCACCCATTCGGAGATATCTTTCGTTGGTAAATGTCCAGACATCATCGAGCCCAATAACGAAACCACCCATGTAACCATTATACCCTAGTTTGGCGATTTCATTTTGATGCGTATGACCATAGATAATATGGATAAATGGATCGGCGAGACAGCCTTTGACGCTTATCATGCGGTCAGCAAAGGCATTGGTGACTAATGTATTGGCCGTCAATGTCAAGGATGCTAGTTCAGAATTGACATTGGCAGCGACATATTCCATTTCACCACCAGGCCAAAAATGACACACCTCCATGATGTCTGGATCGCTCCAATCATCGTTCCAATACCGCCTTGCGGCACCAATTAAAGATTGGTCGCTTTCAAAATCTTCATTGTGTAGACTATCTATAAATTGTCCAAACTCAAGTCTCTGCTGCAGAGTAGAATCCTCAGCAAATGCAGCATCTACCCCTTCTCCTAGGCGAGCAGTCTCTGCGGGAGTCAGGGAAAAACCATCCAAACTCCATAGATTACTGCCAGAAAACAATACTCCGGCCATGAAAAGCACCACTATCAAAAAAGCCTGAAACTTTCTTAAATTCAAACTAAAATTTTTAATCATATCTTTTGCAAAATTAATCTTCTTTTTCTGAAACCATTTCTCCAAGCCGTTCCGTTGTTTCATCAAAATTCAACCGATGAATTTGTTCATACTGGTCGGTAACCTCGACGACAAACTTTTTCTCCTGGCCAGGCACTCTGGCAACGCTGACTATACCCTTGAGAGCATCAATAAACTGCTTTGTAGATACCCATTGACTATCAGCCATTTGAAGTTTTCTACCCCCTGTCTTAAACTTACGCTTTATATCGCTGTAAAATAGTTCTCCAATGGTTTTCCCTCTTTCGCCAATTTCGTATGATCTTTTACTGCTAGCTTTGCTTGCTAAAAACTTACAACACAACTTACACAACACGGTACTCACATCACTTAACTGCAAACGCACAAAATTTCGTATCTCATTTTTTAATTCATCAACGCATTTCTGCACCGATTGCCCAACTTCATCATCGGAACCGCCCCAATCTTCGCTATCCTCAGCTACAGGAGGAGGACCATCCTCGTCTGAATTGCCCATACTTTGGATTTGAAGCCCATCGGGTTCATTACCGAAGCCAGAACCACGCCCATCCGGTAATCGGGACGCAACCTCCCGAACGATATCTGGAGGCACTTCAGTTCCAACGCTGAATCCATTTTGACTCGCTTGGGGAGGCAAACTTTCCTTAGATGACAAAAGTGGTGAAGTTTCTACTGATTGGGAATCATTCCCAAAGCTACCCATTCTAGAATTCGAGTGACCATCACTAAATCGATCTACTTCTAATCTTCTCCCTATGGGTTCTTCCCTCGGTGTATCCCTTGGCACAGTATTTACGTTTCGCATGCGTTGTGCAATACCTACTATATCTTGCACAACCGCTTGATTTTTTTTTTGCAAAAGCTGATCTACAAACAAACTCGCCGTTTTATAAGCCTGCCATTCTGGGTCTTCATGATATTTTTTTTCATAAATTACATATTCACCTTTGGCCCTTTTCACCAGCTCATTAACCAAAGAAATTGGAAATTGGCTAAATTCAGGAAATTGACATAAAAAATTATAGTCAACATCCCGCTTGCAAATTTTGTGAGCCTTTTCCAATCCTTCTATGGTAAGATCATAAAGTTCAACTATTTCACGCAAATCCAAGTGCCTAGAAGGTGCTTGGTTATGTTCTCTTTGGTTAGCTTGGGACATAACAAGCTCCGTAAGTGCACCATTGGCCTCTCCATATCGTAGGGATCGCATCACCCGATCCTTGGCCCCTTCATTATCACTAGAAGCTTCAAAACGTGCTAAGGTACCGCTGTTTCTGTCAACGTAAGTATACCATCTAAAACCATGCACGCTCATACGATATTCACCAAATCTTGTTTTTTTTAATCAAAATCTTTTCTCGAAAAGACATTCTTCTTCTTCCATGGCAAACCTTATCCTCTTAAAGATCGAAATTGAAATTAAAGTTAAAACCAGCCACAATGGTAGAGATATCCACATCATCTGAATGCGGTTGAGATTGAGGCACTTGTGCTTCTGGAAAGATTTTATCAAACGAGGCGGCATTTTCCTTTACTTGCACCATTCTTAGGTACTTTACATAGCTACGTCCACACAACTCTACCGCAGCCTTTAAATCTTTTGGCTTCAGAGCTAACCTTGAATCACACCAATCAATTGCACTTAACACAGTTACTTCCTCATCTCTCTCATCAAGAAAATTTTCATCTAGCACTTTTACTACCTCCCTATGGACTGTCCAAGTAATTTCGTTGAAATCTGGACTTAGAGGTGGTAATTCTCTTATCGCTTTTACAAGCTTAACTAGCGCATTGGCATGCTGCTGCACTCCTATCGGCCCCGTAATTTCAATTGGGAAAAATCGCTCTACTCTGACATCACCCACTGGAACTTGGCAAGAAACACATTTGGCATCCAAAATACTTTTTGTTAAAAGATTCATAAAAACTATTGCCGTCGCGATGAACTCAGAAAATTCTTTCCCTTCTGCGCGCATCCTTTCTTCTATGGCATTCCTTCCACGAGTGGAAATATTTTCTGCTTCATCCCATAGTGCATTCATGAATCCAAAAGATTTGCCCCTTCTGGTTTCCAAATCTTCTAGAGGAGAATTACCCATTTCTGTAATATGAGCTTCTCTCCGCTGTAGTTCAGTATCTTCTATTCCTGACAACCTAACAACAAAAGCTTTTGGGGCTTGGTCGGAAGAGGAAATTTGATGACCCAGAGGCAGATCAACTCTCACCAATCCCCTACTCTCCACCTCAGGAGGAGGAGGATTTGAATCTACATGGGGCTGACGGGCAGCACTTTCCTTTGGGAATCTTGCTCTTGACATATTCTATCTAATTTAAATGTTGGTAAAAGTTTTTCATCAAGGAAAATCTTGACTTGAGGTAAGGGGATACACGAAATTTATGGCAATGCAAGAAAAATTTTCACTTTAAAATTATTTTTCAAAAACCTTAGAAATATCGTATGCAATTACAGATGCAATCGGCATTAGCGCGTGTAAGGGCTAATGAGTTCCCTCTTGGTTGGTTTGCGCAATTGCTCTTCGTTCGAATTGTGACGGGCACCTTCCCTTTGGTCTGCACTAAAACAGTTCAACAAAAGTCCAACCATGAAGGAAAGCAGTACCAGATTAGACCCCCCATAGCTTATAAAAGGAAGCCCCATACCCTTCGTCGGAAGTAAACCGGTAACAACGCCGACGTTGATTATCACTTGGTAAATTATGGTCAGGGCTATGCCATAGGAGAGAAACTTGGCAAAGTTGCTATGAAGTTTTTTCGCAGAATGCGTGATGGTTAAAAAAAATGTTAAATATACGGCTAATACTAAAATGGCAGCTAGGCTGCCTAGTTCTTCACTGAATATGGGGAAAATAAAATCCGTATGGGCTTCCGGCAAATAAACCAGTTGTTGGCGCCCTTGTCCCAGGCCTCTTCCGTACAAACCTCCGGAAGCAAAACCAAGCATCCCTTGCCAAAGTTGATATGCTCCCGCCAATTTGTTATTTTCAACGTCGAGAAACGCAACTATTCGCCCCATTCGGGTGGGATTCAGGTATATTAAAATTGAGATGGCCAATAAACCACCAAATATGGCGATCCCTATATACCATAACCGGGTTCCTGCCAAAAACAACAGCGTTACTGTCACCGCTCCAACCAACATCGCCGTGCCATAATCGGGTTCTAGAAATATCAAACCACATATGCTGGCGACTACCAGTAAAGGATTAAAAAAACCAATCCTAAAATCTGACCGATTGCCTTCGCTATTGTTTAAATACTGTGCCAACCAGAGTATGATGGCAATCTTGGAAAATTCTGAAACTTGAACATTGAAACCTCCCATGGCTATCCATCGCCTCGAGCCATTGACCATTTTCCCAATGCCTGGAACTAGCACTATAACCAAAGCAACGACAAAAAATGCTAAAATCCCCAAACAATGTTTTTTCAAAAATTTTAAGTCGACGAAGCATCCGATAAAAAAAAGTGGAACCCCGAGGGCACACCACAGCAATTGTTTGTGAAAATAATTTTCCGATTTGATAAATGACAAACTTGCACTCGACAAAATAATGAGACCAAGTCCCATTAGTAAGCTAGTACACAGTAAAATAAACCAGCCAGCTTTACGCTGGCTGAAGTAATTATAGTATGCCTCTAATTTTTCTAAAATCATGGAAGATTAATCTTTGATCTCGATGACGGGAATCTCTTCAAAGTTTTCAAAAAAATCTTCACTTTTTGGTTCGGAAGCAGTGGAATTAGGCCCAATTGCTGCTTTTTTCTCTGGAATCAAAAGCTTCTTACCTTCCTGCAATGAGGAATTGTTTCCAAGATTATTTAATTTTATTAAATCTGCCTTTTCTACTTCCAAATCATGGGCGATTTTGTCGATGGTGTCGCCACTTTTTATTACATATAAATCCTTCGACGAAGTTTTGGGTGTGCGCTGCGGTGAAAGACCTGGGGTGTTGTCTTTACCTATTTTTACGCCGCTTGCTTTATCCGAAGTAATGGTCGTTGTGCCGGGAATGATTAATTTTTGCCCAACGCGTAATTTGTTCGGATTGTCCATATTATTGGCTTCCTGTAAAGCGGTTTGCTTTATGCCAAAATATTTCGCAATCAAAGTCAAATTGTCTCCTGCTTTTACGGTATACTTGCCATCATTATCTAACTCTCTTCGGCTTTTTGCCGAATCATTGGCATTAAAATTTTTAGCCGTGGACTCCGGAATAGTCAGCTTCTGTCCTATTATTAATTTGTCAGAAGACAAATCATTGATTGCTTTCAACGATTTTACCGTAACGCCGTACATGTGTGCTATCTTTGATAAAGAATCTCCCGCTTGGACAGTGTAAACGGTTGTTTTCGCAGGTATAGCCGGCGACAACCATTCGGAAAATTGACCATTCTCAATTTTCAACCGCTGACCCACTATCAGTTTACTATCCTTACCCAGGCCATTGATAGCCATAAGCGTTGTCGGTGACATTTTTACCTTTTTAGCAACCCCATAGATTGTGTCTCCTTTTTGGACAACGTAAACTTCACAAACCGGCTCAAGGGTGCCAGCATCCCTAAAAAAACGACTTTCCTTTCCAGGCTCTTCAAATGATTGCCTTGGTTGCGTAGGTTTTTTCCTGGCGCTTGCTCCATCAAAAGCTACCTCTGGCGCGATAGAATAGGCAACATTGCTGCATTTTTTCCCACCAGCGCCATCAAACATAGAACATCCGGTTCCCAGCAATGCGAATGGTGTAAAAATACATACAATTAACACGTTTTGCAATTTCATACTATAAGATCTCTCCATATACAATTGTCATTTATTTTGTAAATTCAAACATAAAACTCCATTTTCAAAAAATTTTCCCCTCTCCGCATAACCTTCAAACCAGTCAAGGCTTGAAAATCCTGGACTTAACAGCACCACATCTCCATCGCTAGCTATGGCGAAAGCGTATTCGACAATGTGGGCCATTAGTTTTTCCAAATCTCCATCGTTTGGGAAAAACTTACATGGCACTTTCGGGTTTTTGACTAAACTCATTTCCATGGCTTGATATAAAATTTTACCCGTTTCCCCCATCAGCAATAGAACTTTAATCCGCCCCGCCACGATCTTTTGAAAATTTTCAAGGGGTTCATCCTTTGATTTCCCTCCTGCTATCAGGATAACTTTTTTGTTGAACGATGCCAATGCAGCGTTTAACGCATGAAAGTTAGTCGCCTTTGAATCGTTCCA
>JAISBO010000088.1 GCA_031266155.1 Puniceicoccales bacterium | reverse complement strand
GCACATAAGCCCCATAGGTTTCATCGCCAACCTTGTGTATCCTATAATGTCCTACCCGTGTCATAACTTTTCCTAAGGAAGGCTGTTGGGAAAAATTAGTCAACTATCTTTTTGTAGTACTATCCGGATTTGCTTTTCCAGATGATAGGGGGCGTGGAATCAATGGTTCTCTATCTGTTGGCCAAAAGACTTAGGGATAAAAAAAGTTTTCAGACAGAGCGAGTAGTTCTTGGGAATGTTTACATTGATCCACTATTGAAAGCCCTCCTGGATGGCATTTTATTCGAGATGGCTGGTGTTGAACTGGTACTTCGGGCATCGAGAAATTCGAGAGTGCTTGCAATCGAACGCTCCATGCGGGAGCTCGGTGTTCAGGTAACATTTGCAGACAACATGGAATTGGCAGAAATTATTATGGAAACGTTTGGCAGGATGAAGGAACATGGCAAGCCTTTGCCTCCAAGAGTATTTCTGTTTCGCAACATCGATGCTTTTTCTCCGGGGGAGGTTTTGGGAACGGGGAGAGCCTTTGGGCTGCACATACCATTGGCAGGAGTTGATGCTATCAATTCCCCCATCCTGTTTGAACATAATCTGGTGGGAGCCCTGGGGCTTGAACCTCCAGAAAGGGCACAACAATTCGTCGACAGTAGTCCTGCTGGGGTGATCTACCACGAATTGGGACATTTCTACCACAACATTAACGGCATAGATTTTCGCAAGGGTTACGACATTTTTCACGGTGCATGCTGGAGCAAAGATAACACACCAACGAAACTACATCGCAAAGTAACAAATACCGTATCCTTCTATGCCACATCGGATTCCTGCGGATGCGAGTTTGTTGCAGAAGTATTTGCCGGTTTGGCACTCAGAAAGTCATTCGACGATGACATCATGGACCTTTATAGAAGTTTGAATGGTCCTCTGGTTTAATATACTCTAAACTTTTTACATTTAACACAGAGAAATTAGCTCTTCTATGGAATATAAAGACTCACCTCTCAAACCTCAATCCCTATTCCCCTAAACTCCATCTCATTAGGAAAACCTGCCTTCTTACTCTTGGAAGTGGAAATCCCTATAACATCTTCTTCATGTTAAGTAAAAGACTTAGCACTCATTTATTAGCCAAAAAAACTCATACTTTCCGACTCTATTTGGTTTCGGCGGGTTAGGGCACATTTAAATAACACTCCAAGTTTTCTGAGGGTATCTGTCGCCGCATCTTGTTCCTTCCTTCCTATTTCACAGGCTCTATCTATAATCTGTCCAAGCGCCGCATAGGAAAGATTTTCAACAAATTCGCCATATTGGGACTCTTCTGCCCCTTCTAACCCAAAGGCCTGCAGCATCTCCCCGGAACTATTCGCACTTGTTAGTGCTCCTTCGATAGCGTCCAGTTGTGCTTGCAACTGGCCCATTGTCTGCAGATCAGCCTCACGTTGTGCTTGCAACTGGCCCATTGTCTGCAGATCAGTCTCACGTTGTGCTTGCAATTGGCCTATTGTCTGCAGATCAATTTCATGCTGCCATTGGTGCTTCAATTCTCTCATTGCAGAAAACTTTTCATGCTGTATTTTATAAGTACCAGGAGGAGGAACAACACTGCCATTGGATATAACATCCGCCAACACTGAATGTGATTGCACATCACTTATATTTTTTAATCCTGTTTCCATATTTTTCCTATTAATTTCCAAAGCTCCAAGTATTATTTTCGCATCGCTATCAAGATTTAAGGTATCAGCCATATCAGGCGTAAAAAACTCACCCATTGCAATAACAACGACACTATCCGGTATACCCTCTAGCCTCACTTTTTGAATGCATAGGAGCCTATCCTCAGGTGATAATTCTGTCAAGTCTTTTCTTTTTGCCCCAATACCTATGGTGGTAAGTCGCTCGTCATGAGGCATTGGTTCCAGTGATTCTCTTCGAGTCTGCATGGAATGACGCTGCCACCCTGTATCGCGGTTGCCTAATTCATCATAGCCCAAATAAGCCAAGGCAAAAACATCTCCAGCAATACTTTTGTATTGTTTTTGTACCCTATTGCGGTATGACTTCAGTCTTGTCTCCATGGGATTGCCTTCTTGATTTCTTTGTTGCATCTCTGCAACTATTATTATTTTTTGCGAGCATGCAGTAAAAACTTCTAAACATGCGTCGCATGCTCCTTGTGGTAATCGGGTAGGCAGTGTTGTACATTCTCGTACGTATCCTACAAGTTCCGGTTTTACCAGCGCTAGATATGTCTTTGCCAAAGCGCTAAGAACTTCTGGGTTCTGGTTTGCATTGAGAACTACATCGCCATTGAGAATACGCCACCAAATATCCCATCTGGGAGAAAAATAATACATACCTTTTGCGTGTGCATAATCAATCGCATAACCTAATATCTGCTCTTTGTATGGGATATCCTTTATTATTAATTTGTTCCAAATAGCAAATGCACTCTCAACAATGCTCTTTCTCTCTAGAAACAAATTGGGAGGTAATTGTTCAAATAATGTAACCATCTGCACAGTCAACGCTTCCGTGGCTTCCAAGAATACTTTCGCTAGTAATTTGGGAGAAGAACTGTACTCATCGAGACATTCTAGCATGTTTTGTATGGTTACCAACACTTCTTCAGCTCGCTCGTTATCAGCTAGGGCTAATACCATTAACGAACTATGGTCAGATCTTGGTAGACCAAAGATTAAATTTAAAGCTTCCCCGAAAACTTCAGGATTCCCTGCTTTCGCCAAAGCATAGAAAACATGAAATACCTCGTAAATAAGGGTTAGGTCGAGTTGGTTTTGTCCAAGTAATTGAACAAACAATATTTTCATTTGCTCGATTAATAGATCATATGCATTTGGAGGCGATTGCTCGACACAAGCACTGAAATCCCTTAGGATATATGCCACTACGTAATAATTTTCAGATGCTAGTCCGTTTTCCAACATAGAGAGTAAACTTCGCATAACATCAAATACATGCGAGTAATTTACACCCTTCATTTCCAATCGCAGTACAACGTATAATACTTCAAGCGCAAGCTCCTCATGTGTTGGATCAAACAATCTTAGCAGTGGATCAATGAGCGCCTGGTAATCCCCTGGCAATTGCTCGATATATTCACTAAAATATCCCAGAATGGCCGGCAATGCTCTAGCAGTTTCCTCATCCGTTTGTGACTGTTGTAAAATTTGCTCCAAGAGTGCAAAAACAAGACTAGTGGCCTGTGGTTCTGTTTTCATAAAGGCACATAGAACATGAAATATCTCTTGCGTCAGGCGTGCATCTGGTGAATTACCAATATTATCTATAAAAGGCTTTACCAGCCCGACGAATGGCTTACATGCATCTGAAGGCAATTGCTCGACATATTCACTAAAATACCTCAGCATGGCCGCTACCTCCCTAGCGGTTTCCCCATCCGTTCGTAACTGTTGTGAAATTTGCTCCAAGAGTGCAAAAACAAGACTAGTGGCCTGTGGTTCTGTTTTCATAAAGGCACATAGAACATGAAATATCTCGGGTATCAATATCGCCCTCGCTGAAGGCTCCGTTATACTCTCACACAGCATTTGCATCCATGGAATGGCAGCACTTACATCTGTACCCAAAGGTAATTGTTCGATATGTTCACTAAAATCTGCCAATAGGGCTGCTAGCACTTCAGCTGATTCAGGATTATTTAGTAACTGTGGCAACGAATCTTGTGGTTGCTGCATTAGGTCGGAAATAGCTTCTAACATAGCATTTGGGTCCTGTATTCCCCTCGCTGCCGCAAGCAGAAATCGAAGATGTAATTTTTTTTGTTCTTCTAAACTATCGGTACTAGTATCCAACAAGTCACGCATTGCCTTTAAAAAGCTTCCTTGCATCTCAAGTGGGAAAATATTCGCTGGTAATCTTGAAATAAATTTAACGAGTTCTTCTACGAAACCATTTATTTGATTCAGATCTGGCATTCCCTTTAGGATACCCTCTATTTCCGCTAAACGTTCATTCAATTCGGTATCAGGGAATAATATTGACCCATGCCCCTCAATATACGCTATTGCTCTAACAAAAGCCAAGGCTCTTCCCTGGAAAACATTTGTTGTTGCTTGCTGCCTTAAAGCGGGCAAACTTGCCTCAAGATGTACAGATTCCATACAGGGAAATCATAGTGAAATAATTTGCAATTACTATACATATTTTACGTTTTATTTTTTTGCGGTCCCTATATTTTTGTGTTTGAGTCAGAATTTACAATTAACACAGTACACAGCCGCCGAGTTTGAAGTTTTCGACTACACCGGAATGGTCCGGGATGATGGAAAGCCGGTCAAGGATTTGAGGGATTTCCTGTCCATCGATGTCGACCAGTGGGAACGGTCCATCGCCATACGCCATCCCCTTGGTAGTTTTTTCAACCTTCCCCTAAACCACTAAATAAATTCTGACACAAACCTTTAGTAAAGAAAAGAAAGGCAAAGCCATGTCCACCGATGACAACAACAATGACACCAACGAACCCAAAATCGATTACACCGTAGAATTTGACCTAAACGCCACGGCGATAAAACCCATCGAGGAACATCCCCTCTTCCCTCTTGCGAAGGACGAGAAGGAGGGACCCGCTTCCGACCGTCAAAAAAGTGCGTTGGAGGGAATACACAAAACCACCATGGATGATGAAAGCTTTTTCAGAAAAGAGATACCACCTCGCCGATCGGTTCTCGGGTCATGGTTTCGGGAGGGCAGCCTGGGTTTCATTTTTGGTCGTCGGGGGGCAGGGAAAACATGGTTCGCCTGGGACATGGCAATCAGCATCAGCAAAGGCGTGGACTATGGTCCTTGGAAGTGTGAAATGCCACGGAAGACATTGTACGTCGACGGGGAGATGCCTCTGAGGTCCATGCAGGAACGGTTGAAACTGCTAAACCCCAACCCAACGGGAAACCTGTTCATCATGTCCCGGGAAAGACTGATGGATGAGGCGAGGATGCTGCTAAACCTCTGCGAGTCATGCTGGCAGGAAGCGTTGCTGACCTACTGCGTGGAGGAGAAAATCAAGGTGGTCTTCCTTGACAACCTTTCGAGCCTATGCTGGGGGATGAAGGAGAACGAGGCGGACTCCTGGGAACAGGTTCCTCAGTTGGTTACTGATGCTACGCCAGTCCGGCATTGCAATAATTATTGTCCACCACGCCAATCGTGATGGTAACGAGATGCGGGGGACGTCGCGGAGGGAGGATGCCGCCGACTGGGTAATCAAAGTGTCTCCCAATTTCAAGTTCGCCAAGATCGACAAGGGGACGGCTTTCACTACCACATTTACAAAAAACCGGGAGGACAATGGCGACCACGAGGAATCCATGGACTGGACATTCGTCACGGAAGGTGGGAAAACGAACGTCGATTGGAAACTGACGGATTTGAAAACACGGGTTTATGAGATGATCAAAAGTGGGGTAGAGTCCAATGCTGATATAGCACAAGAACTTAATATCACCACAGGTACAGTATCAAAATGTGCCAAAAAGTTGATGGACGATAATTTTATCAAAAAGGAAGGTCAACGATATGTTGTTTCCTACGACCGCTATCCTCGATAAAAAAATTAGGTTTCGGGCAAAAAAGAATAGCCTCCGGTATGGTTTTCGGGTAAAAGTTTCCAGAACTCGCCCTTAAAAGCGAATCTTGGAAACTTTTTATATAAAACATACTCCTAGGCCGCTATTTTATCAGGTTTACCTTAGGAAACTTTTTCTTCAAAAAATGTTCAAAATTTCCCAAAAAGTTTCCTAACTCCCTTACCAATGCGAAATTACCAATTTGGAGGTAGGGAAGTTGGGAAATACCAAACGTCAAGTGCTTGTTTTTGTTTTAAACTGTTGAAATTTACTGAAAAATACGAAACTTATAAAAAATAACTGACATACGCCGGCGGTTGATGTAAAATTTATTACATGAGTGGTTCGGTTCTAGGTACAGATGATCTAAAAGGAGTTGTGCAATCAATACGGCCAAGAAGTGCAAGTGTTGGTTCCCACCCCATAAAACTGGGTCCGGGTGGAACTGAACCTCACCACCGCGAAAGGCAAAGAAACAACCCCTTAACAGAGCGTACGGCTGCTCCAACATCTGCTCAAAGACCAGAACCAGAACTCCCACCAGAACCAATGCTAGAACTAGAATCAGAATCAGAATCGCCGCCGCTAGCACCACCAATGTCTCCAGAAGAACAACAACTACGAACAGGCATAAATGCTATTTTGGCTCAAACGCCCGGTTCTATATCCCTAGAACAATGTACTCCCGAACAACGGGGTTACATAATACAATATGGCATGGATATGATCAGATATGACCATCCCTTAGAATTTGCAGCCCAAGTATGTGTACAAATGGCAATTTTAATTCAGGGTAGGAGTCTTGGTCCATTGGAACAATGTACTCCCGAACAACGGGGTTACATAATACAATATGGCATGGATATGACCAGATATAGCCATCCCTTAGAATTTGCAGAACGTTTAAGTATAATTCAGAATCCCGATACTTCTTCCACCACGCTTAATAATCTACGGGAAACAATCTATTCCGAATGGATTGAGGCAAGAATAGTCGTTGATTCCAACTCTTCTCCTCCTCCTAATGCTAAACCAGATGAAAATATCAGGAGGCTTTGGGAACTTGAATCTTTGGCCATTGCTATTGATGCACGAAGTCCTTATAGAGGATTGGATAACAATATTATTGTTTCTCTTGGGGCAGGAGGATACAATTCTGTTTTCCAATGCCCTAATCCGCCATGCGCACTGAAACCAACTGCTCTTTCATATGCTTCTTCTTCTAATGATTCCAAAACCCTCAAAGCCTTGGAAACCTTCCTACATCATGCATTTGATGTAGCTGGCCCAAAAACACTTACGGGGTCAGCCTTTGGCTCATACGCAAAAATATGGGCTCGAAGGTTATTGCTGATATGCTTAGTGCTCCTGAGCTTCCAAAGGTTACTGCTGATGTTTTCCCCGCAACAGATATGCAAGGAAGAAGTTTCATTGGTATGGAATTAGCTCAAGGGGCAGCCATATCCGTCAAATTTCTAGACCCCAATGACTCAATAGCCAACGCGACTTTAAATATTAATGAGTTTTTTAGCAATAACTCAAATGCAATAAGCACATATCTTCGAGAAGCAACTTGGTTACAAGTTCAAGATGTATTAACTGGGCAAGTGGATAGACACAATGAAAATTTGCATGTAAATCCAGACACTGGACATATTACAGCTTTCGATTTTGATCATTCTTTCCCAACTATGGAAGCTAGACCTAATTTTGCAAGTAGATGCCCTCAGATTATCCAAGGAAAAGGACTTAAGGCAGTTGACCAGATCGGAAGAAAAGGTAGCCGCAATTTTTGTATGCCACCGGTAATTGATACAACAATGCAAAAGAAAATAATGGCAATCGCTTCTGAAAAACTAAAAACCGAACTATTACCGACAGGCCTTTCACAAGACGAAATTGAGGCTTCGGCTCTTAGATTAATACATATGCAGCAACTAATTAATGGTGATGATGATGATGATATGGTACTGGAAATTGGTATTATAACTTCTACAGACTGGAAGATTAGCATTCTTCTAGAGAAAGGCTGTGATAGTAACAACCTTTATGCTTTCAATTTTTTTGGCTTGCAATAATTTACAATCAGTGATTAGTTAAAAACTACTATGAATATTATATTAAATTGTTCAACATCTACGCAAAATTCAGAACCAAATTCTTATCGTTCTGTTGCTTCTGTGGGAGAAGTAACGGAATTTTTCAATGGTATAAAATTAGAAGTTCCCAACACATTACTAGGAAATAAAACTTTTTTTAGAGAATTTCGTATTTTAACTTCATTTCCTATTTCAGAAAAAGATTTAATGGATTCTTTTGACGACATGGTATTAGAGGGAAAATGTCCTGAAGGAGATGCTTTCCATTATATCAGTAGCGGTTTTAATACGTCATTTTTCACGTTATATCATAATGGACAATTGTGTGCTTACTTTTTACGCATACCTTACGGTGGTGCATTCATGGATAACGAAAAAGCTCGTACTTATATTTCCCGTGTAATGAAAGCTTTAGTACAATATGAATGTAGCCATGAAAAGGTTACAGAAAAAATACTTATCACAGATTTTGGGAGGAGCAATGGATTATTTTGTAGAATGCAAAAATTCGATTCGACCAGTGGCAAATGGTCTCCCGAATATATAGGTAGCAATCCCCTCTTTTCTGACATACCACAATCCGAACAGTAAAACGGACAAAACAGAAAAATGTGGAGAACATTAGGTTGGTTTAGCTTAGCTTAGGATTGATTTGGCTTGGCTTGGTCCGTTTTTCAACATTTATTTATTTATTGCATCAAGCCGTGTTGTACTGTATTTTATTATTCTATTATCCTATCGTGTTGCATTGAGAAAGATTCTCCATTTTTTCCATCCCCCGGACTCCCCTAGTAAATTATAAGCTTATAATATTATAATAATATAGTAATAATCCATGGACTTATAATAGGCTGGGAATGGTCCATGAATGAATAGGGTTGTGGATGAGATAATGACTCACTGTTTTCCATAAGTCCATGGTGCCATAAGCGAAAGACCCAAGCCCGTAAGCCCGCGAAAGTTACGTGCTTCGCTCCGTAGGGACTACGCGACAGCCCTGCAACTTTCGTTATGATGGTCATGGACCAAGTGGAATTGGGTGTTCTCTTAGTAACCCATAGCCGCCGAGGTTGATTTGTTACCAGCGCTTCGGCCGTGCTGACGCATCACTACTGTTCGGCCTTCGTTCCATTCGTGATTCGTTGGAGTTATTCGAAACTCGCAGACCTTCGAGAGATTTTTTTAATTTTTTTTGTTTTTTTATACGGGTAATGGTTTTTTCTCACTCTCACCCATACTCGAGAAATAACGGTTTTTTGTCTAGGGAAAAGAAACTTTGAGTATCCGGAAGAGAGGGTGGATATATAGGTTTCGGTCTCGTTTTTTGGGAGCCCCCGGCAAAATGACCCGAAAATCCCCGAAATCTTCCGAAACCCACAGGGATACAAGGATTGCTGATGATTGCCCACCGTCGGAGAGCTTCGGACTACTGATATACGATCAGATGCTCGACGAGCCGTAAGCCGCATGGCGTCAGGGATACCCGGGATTGAGCGTTAGCTATTTCCCCGCCATTCCCTCATTGACCACGGGAAGACCAGCACGGAAGGACTAAGAAATCCGGGATGCTCTATCCAACGAGCAGGCCAGGCGGGGACGGGAGAGGGACGGACAGCAACGAATTTCCGAACATCAAAGACCACACAACCCCCGCCCTAAGACCACATTTGGGTTCCATGCCTGCGGCAGCAAAGGAACTTGAGCCTGTGCAAGGAACTTCGTTGGGGTTGGGATATCCGACAGTCGCCGGTAGACGTGGGATTGGCCATCGACTTCCGAATAAACCAGGAACATTTATCATTGTACCAGCAGTCCCTTCGGGACCCATCACCCCCCGGTTGCGCTGGCCCCCTCTTCCGTCGAGTAAAACATATGTAAACGAAACACACAATTCAATCACGCCAACAGGCCCACAATCGATTTTAGCAGTACAAGATGATAAAGTTTGTGTGCCTTTACTACAAAAATCAATCCTGGGGGCAATGGAGGCCATTGTGGACGAACTGGCAGGGTCGGCAGCCTATTATTGGCAATGGGGTGAAAATAATAACATCCTTACGATATAAAAACAACTTGACGTGTTATAATTTTTGTGATGTTACTTCCGGCCATGGCAAAATGCAAAGATGTATTTTCTTTACTCTATAAAACCAACTTAACCCCTGAAGAGTTATGGAAACCTTTAGAGAAACTGGCGAAAGAAAACCACACTTCTTTAGCA
>JAISBO010000081.1 GCA_031266155.1 Puniceicoccales bacterium | reverse complement strand
TAGCACCGTGGATGGAAAAATAACCATAGATAACCTCACCAACAAAGTAATAATGAATGGTAAAGTTTTGGTGGCACCCAAAACACTCCCTCCTGGTCAAAAACCAACAGAAACAGATCGAATGCTTGCCCATTTTTTGCCATTTGCCGAAGAAACAGATGCGGCATGTGAAAAAGTCTACCTCTATGATCCAATGTCTCTAGACAAACCAGTATTTATACTGAAAAACGGTAAGTTATACACTTCTGATGATAATGAGTGTGAGTATAAGTCGGCATCATTCGGATATGGAGGAGGATCTGAGTTTTTTCATGATCCTCGGTTGAAAATGCTTTCTCCTAAAGGAGAAACCAAGACTGGCATTCTGGAGACAATAGATCCTGATACAAACGAAGTTCTTTCCTACATGATGCCTGAAGTGCATTATAATAACCAAATACTACAGTTTAATCGACACGCCGATGGAGAATTACATTTGGCGAGCAATGAGCAATATGTTTTGTCAGAACCTCCCATGCCCAATCCTCTTGCCAATAGTAAGTCGAATTATATTTGTTTGCGGGACAAGGATAAGCCAAGTTCCTATAAATTTATTTTGGTAAACAATAAAAGCCTTATCGATTCTTCGTCAATCGATAATGCGGTAAGGCAAAAAGTACCTATTCTCAACCAGGATGTTTTGGAAATTGGGTTTACACCTAGTGAGGGCTTCAGTCTAGGCTCCAGTAATTATCAAGCGGCAGGGATACTACTAGTAGGAAAATTATTTGAGGCAGGAGAAAACAAACAGGCCCTGGATATTTTAAATAAGATAAGTATGCGGGATGTGGTTGCCGGAAGAAATAATGCACTCTTGCAACTTGTTTTTCGTTCGCTCGTTGCGGATGCATCAAAGGGAAACGTACTCAAAATAAAAAAAGATCTAACAATTGAAGGGAAATTAGCCACTTTCAAAATTATAACACTGTTGCTTGAATCGAACCCATACAATTTTCGTAATCTTTTGTTGGATAAAGGTCCCGATGGCGCTGTTGTCTTTGAAAGTAGTTTTAACCTAATTATGCAAATAAGTTCCCTATACCAATCCTTGGTGGATGCTAGAGAAAATTCGACGATGGAGGTCAATCTTTCCAAGGAAAACGAGCTGGTTATTGTGGAAGAAATTATAGGCGCAATGAGTCAAGTATTGGCTGCAGCACCTGCTCTACAAATGCTAATGAAAGTTACGCCGGAAAAGGTAATACTAAATCAATTACCGGAATATGGGTTATTGAAGTTGTTTGAACAGAAGCATCGAGCACTCGTAGGAGAACTTGGAGCCCCAAGCAATGTGAAACATCTTACCAATGCAGCGCAAGATTCAAAAGACCACGAAATAGTACACTATCAGCCTGGAGGGAAACGCTCCTTCGAAAAAGCCAGTAAATTTTCGTCCGCATTGCCAACAAGAAATACGGAGATGCTGGCAAGACTTAGGCAAGAAGCACGGGCTACATCACAATTGCAAGGATCATCTAACGTCGAACGAAGGAAAATTTTCTCGCAAAAATGCTGTAGAAGTGATGCCGCTATTAACGGCGATCAGGAGTTATCTCCTCGACAGAAAGCGGATTACATAGCATTTAGAAATGCGATGGACTTTCCTCAATTTCCCGATGGTGATGATGAGAATGATATTATCATAAGTAGCATTGCAACGGTGTATGCTTCTGAAATAGAAGGTTTTATCCGCAGTCAAGCTCCGGAAAGTAAACATTCGGAAGCTTTAGATGGAGAGAATAATGTCAGACAGTCAATTATGGGTGGTATACTACGACCTGTTAAAGCATCGCAAGCCGGTGCTCAGGCTGACCCCGAAAGAGATATATACGATACATACAAAACTAATCTCCTACTAGATGTTGTTCAGTGGGATGAAAAAGCAATCCAATCCAATGAGGCTTTGACCAAAAATGATAAACAACTAATTTTGGCATTTAAGAAAAAACATATGGCGGCGATCCACACCCCAGAGTTTCGAGAACAACACAAATTAGAATTGCTTGATTTAGCCAAGGCAATTGGCGGCCAAGGGAAGACATTTTTATCGAATAATAGGCAAGGAATTGCTCAATATGAAAGTACGGCCGAAAGGGAATTGGGCAGATATAACGAAGAAATGTCCTTGGCAGGATCTCAAGACTTAAGGGCAAGTGCACTTGGCGAGTTATATGAAATCAATGCTGAAAGCTTTGTTAAAGCTGAAGGGGAAGGAAAATCCCCAATAGAATCAGCGATTGATGACATAGCCGCCCAAATTGAAACGGCAAGTAAGGAAAAAACCGATATTGAAAATAAATTAAAAGAAAAATTTTCTAAATGCTCCCAAACAATGGATAATTTGCGCAAGGCGAATTTAGCCAAGAAACTCGAATTGGAAGACTTGAGTGATGTAAGAAAAGCCTTGGTTTGTGCTCCGTCTGACCCGAATGGTGACTGGTCTAAATCCATAAAGATTCTTCAGGATGTTAATCCAGATTACACAGACACAGAGTGCAAAGAGATCGTTAATCTTACCAGGCAACTGTTGCAAACTTCTACGGCCATCGAATCCATGAAACAGATGAAAATTGCCGCTGAAAATGTACAGAACAAGGGAAGAGCGCTCATGGATGCGAGCGAAAGTTTTCCTGCCCATGGAGCGACGAACCTTACCTCCGGACAAAAGGATTTTCTCCTGGCGAAGAATCAATTGCTCACAGCCTATGAAAGTGTAAGAACCTATGATCCAAGGACGGATATGGAGGCATTGGTCTTTGAAAACATAGTAGGCCTACGAGTGAGGGGAGCTCAGGCTAGCATTATCAGAAATGTAACAGCTCAACTTCAAGCAAACGAGGCCAACAATGAAGCAACGGGTATTACTTTTCAACTTATGATGGGAGGCGGGAAAACGAGTGTTATTCTTTCGCAGCTGGCCCATAGCATAAGCCTACAGCACAAGACACCGCTATTTGTTTGCCATCCTTCCCAATACACTGCCATGCTGGGAAATTTAAGATCATTTCAAGAAAGTAGATACTCCCAGGAAGTCATTAGCGTCGATGAAAGCAAATCGGATTTACAAGATGCTAGTAAGCTATCGGGTATATTGCGAAAGATTAAACGGGCTAATGATGGGGGAGGGTGTTTGGTAATCCAAGCCCCCACCCTTAGGGCCATCAAATTGGAATTCATAAGAACAAGCCGATTGGCGATAGAAAGTAAAAACCCTGAGGCTATGGCACGAGCGAAACAGCTGGCAAATATACTATCAGAAGTAAAGGAAAATTGTGTACAACTTTTAGACGAAGTAGACCTAAATCTGGACATATCAAAATCAGTAAATTTCCCTGGTGGTGGACGGAAAGCACTTGCTAGCTCTCAAGTCGATGTCATTGCATCGATGCTGGATGTTGTCACGGAAGATCCCGAGTTATACGACGCGTTTTGTAGTGATAAATTTGGAATGGAAAAAGATGGGCAAACACCTGTCGGCATATTTAAGGAAAAAATTATCGCTAGATGCTTTGAACGGATACAAACATTGGATGGTTCGATTACCCGAGAGGATTTCGAAAAATTTATGCTCGGGACTGAAGAACCGAGTGCGGCTTTTAAGAAAGCTTGGGAGGGGATAAAAGGAAGCGGTCAGGAAGCAGAAAAAATTGCACTGCAGAAAGGCATGCTATCCATTGCAGATAGTGCTGCGAAAAAAGAATATAATCGCCACTACGGGTTTAGAGAGGATGGGGCCGTTATTCCATACCAGGGAGTGGGCACGCCTTCTTCCGGAGAGTTTGGTAATGTTTATGAACAAGCATACTACTTTTTTGCAGCCGTTTTGCACAATGGTATTCAGGAGTCTCAAATGACTTCGCTAGTTGAAATGTACACTAACGGATCGCTGTCCCCATCATTGGTGGAAAAACTTGAGTCGGGATTGAATGAAATCGGCCTCAAACTTAGCGACCTCAAGAAAATGTCCGATGCCCAACGCAATGCAGCAATCCATAAGACAACGAAACAATTAAATGCCAATAAAAAATCTAAAAATTTTATGTCGTTTGCTAAAATGTTAGCCACAAACACAATAAAATATAATTCCGAATTGCTTGAATGCGATGCAGTGTCGATGGTAGATATGAGCAAAACGACCATTGGATGTACGGGAACTCCCTGGAATATGCAAACGTACCATTCTGCATTTCAGGGAGACGATAAGGCGATTCTAGATCTGGGAACCGAAGGTAAAATTTTGCAGAAGTGGAAAAAGGATTTCCAGATTGGGGCCTCGAAAATATTAACCCCAGCGGCAGCAACGGTATCTGGCATTTTAGATGCACATAAAGCTGCCCATGCGGAAAATTCTGGAAATTTACGCGCCTTGGTAGATGCGGGAGGAGTTCTCAAGGACAAAGCGAATGAGGAAGTCGCTAGGGATATATTAGACTATTATAAAGATGATCCGAGTGTGGAGTATGTGATTTACCTTGGAAAGACGATGGCGGGAGAAGAATCTTTCTTTGTAATGAAACAAAGTGACCGTGACAACCCAGTTCCGATTCCAAATACTGAGCTCAAGACAATAGAGCAGGTTGTGGGGGAAGGTAATATAGGAAAAGCATTCACGTATTTTGATGAATTGAGATGTACGGGGTGTGATATACCTTTGGATAAAAATGCCAGAGCCGTATTAACCGTAAATCCCGATACCACTCCAATTAGAACGGCATTACAGGGTATCTTACGTGCAAGGAAATTTCTGGATTCGCAAACGGTAGACCTTTGTATTCCGAAGGAATTAATACCTCCAGGTGTAGATTTAAACAACGACAACTCTCTGGAGGGTATGACAAAGATATGTGGCTATTGCATAGAAAACCAATCGGCCATGCTGGCGAAACAGACGTACAAGTCTTACAAAGCCCAAATAGCCAATTGTTTGAAAGGTATACTTTTTGAAAGATTGCATGAAATCATTAGCAAACATGATGGGCAAAAAATATCAAAGCAAGAACAAAAAATAATGGATCTATGTGAAAAATTCATATACTCTCCGTTTGAAGCAGATCCTTTGGTATTATTTGGTGGATTTACTTCCGAGCAAAACGCATATGAAGCCTTGCAAAACGACTACGAGAGTATCCGCGCAAAGATTAATAAAGCAGATAAATCCATAGCTAGGGAATTTCAAGTCCGGGCCCAAAAAGTATTAGACCAAGGCAAAGAAGTTTTAAACTTCAAAGTTCAGGCAGGCGCAATTGATACGGGGACAGAAGTAGAAGCGGAGCAAGAACAGGAACAAGATCAAGAACAAGAACAGGTCACAGAGGATAGTGGCAAAGTTGTGGAAGAAAAATCTTGGGCTGTTTTAAACCCACGGGTTAGCGCTGATGGCGATGCTCCTGCGACAGCTCAACCCGCAGAAGGCGGTCAAGCAACGGATGCTGCCCCGCAGGCTCAAAAATCCTTAGAGGATAAAGCGAAGGGCACGATGGATGACCTTCAGTCAGAAGATTTTACGGAAGGAGCTACATTGGAGTCTGTATTAAAGAGTCGAATGGAAGGCACAGGAAAAGTTGTAGATTTAGTGGATCAAAGATTGCAAGCAGCGGCACGCAAGAATGAACTTTCCGATAGAGAATTGTTAATTGTTTTAAACGAAAGACATAACAATGAAGAGGATCAGACAGGAGAATCGAGATCTTTATTGGAGGATAACGGAAGTCTATTGATTGATAAAACCAAGGCTAGAATACTGGCCACAGCTCCTTCATTTGCTTCCCTAATTTCTTCGGAAGAAGCAACAGCTCCTCGCATACTGTCTGCCAATGAATGTATTCCAAGTAAATCCGACCAACATGTCTTTGATGCTAACGTGCAAATTACGGCTAACCTTGCACAAAACCTAGAAGGCGTCAACTGGATGGACGATTCACAAAGAAAAGATGCACAATTTGCGCTGGTTTATAGATCCGACGATGGGGCATTTAAAACGTTGTTTTTGAGTGACCAAGATTCACAGGAGATTGGTAAAGCGATGGCGGATTTAAACGTAAGAGATTGTTGGATGTTCAATGCTGCTGGAATTCCAACGTCCACCAATCCACTCCCAATCACCGGGGAAGACATACTAGCCGCGGGGCGTAAAGCTGCCACCGACTTGGCCATTTTATATGGTAATTTTCACCATCTGAATTCTACGGATGGCAATCGGCAAGCACTTCAAGAACACATTGCCAGTTCGCCGGAGGCGAAGAAAAATTTCTTGGAACGAGTACAAGCCTTGCAGCCCCGTGAGTATGACAATGCCTTAGAGTTTCTTCGCGCTGCCTAAGGCACATTCCGCGAGTCTGAGTTCAACTATTGCCACATGTAACTTTGTTGCGCACAAAGGACTTTGTCATTTTTGTCAATCAATTCCACTTTCCACGCCTTGAGGTTTTTAATGTCTATTGGTTTCGACGTTATGCCACAGTATATTTCTGAGACGAAAACGTGTCTATGGTCGGGGATTCTGCATTTGAACGAAAGCACACCATCTCGTAGGGATGTTAGGACATAAATCCTAGCAAATATTTTCTCCGGCAAAAGGGTAATTGATCTATTAAATCCAAGTACAAAATAGGTTCCCGCCCGGATATTTTCGTCGTCTCGGGCTATGCATCGAAAATATGTATGTTCTTTTTTATGGCCGAAATACTCCCCGATCGTTTTAAATGAATCATCGCCAAGTTGATAAATTGAAACACGTTGGATCATTACATTGCGTTTCTTGGCGCTTTGCCTAATTGGACCACAGTGGATATCCGTCACGATTAAAAGTAAACACACGGACAGGGCGAAAGTTCTAAGGATTGACATGCCATATATATCATTTTGAATCAAAGGCATTTCAAGATTATTATGTGTGTTAACGGTCAAACACGGGGAGAAATTTTTACAAGTTTGGCACCCATGCGGGGTTTGACCACACGCCATTTCATGGACATACTGTACGACTATGGAGAGCCCAACGAATATATTTCGGAATTTTTACGGGTACATCCGACGGCAACCGTCCCAGCCGACATAATAGATTTGATCGAAAATAGAAAAAGTGTGGCAGATTTGAGCATACAATTGCTGGGGAAAGACCTGGAACATTTTTCAAGAATAGCAAAAATGTTACAAAACTACAAAATCAAGTCCATTAATTTAAATTGTGGATGTCCGATGCCGAAAATTGGAAGGAAGGGCGTGGGAGGAACCCTACTGACAGAGTTAAATACCATCGATGATATCATTTCAATAATATCCACTAGTACCAGCATCCCGATTTCCGTAAAAACCCGCATTGGATATAAAAGTCCCCAAGAATTTGCCATTATTTTAAGCCATCTAGCACAACACAAATTGGCTGCAGTATATGTGCATGCACGAACCGTAAAGGGCATGTATGGCGAACCCGTTGATTTCGAATGCATCAAGATTGCCAAGGCTGCCCTAAACTGCCCAGTAATTGCCAACGGCGACATAAAAACAGCCCAGGAAGCCGTAAATATCATAAAAAAAACCAACGCCGACGGCATAATGATTGGGCGAGCGGCTATATCTAACCCGTGGATATTTCGCCAGATTAATGAATTAGCTGGCAAAACTAAAATCTTTGTCCCAGGCGGTGAAGATTATTTTAATTTCATAGAAAAGTTACAAAGTTTTCCCAACAAACTTATGCTTTCGGATTTTCAAAAAACCTCATCCATAAAAAAATATGTCATTCCAATTTCCGATTTCGTAGATCCTTCGGGGGATTTTCCCCATTGTGTTCGTAGGGCAACGACACTCCAAGACCTAATGAACATATGTAAAAGTTTCTTCGTAAAAAAATATGGAAATCGCCATGCATAATTATTTCGCACGCGCAGAAAGTAGGAAACCAAAGGGCTCTGCTTTTCTTCGGGGAGAGTTTTAAAAATTTTTGGTAAAATTTTGTTTGACTTGGGATATTTCTCGTTCATCAATCGGATAATATCCTAAGCGTAGACCTTGAGGACTGGATCGTCATGTGTGCACATAGAAAGAGTCATTTCGTGGACGCAATTCTCCTAATTGCCGGCACAGCCATTGGGGCGGGTGTGCTCGGCTTGCCGGTGGCTTTGCGTTCTGCGGGATATGTTCCAGCACTGGTCGGCGTAGCGTCGGTTTATCTGCTCACACTTCTATCCGGTATTCTGTTGGCACAGTTGTTTATCGAGAACCATGACAAAGATTTGCCTACTTTGTTTTTCCGCCACCTCGGAAAATTTGGTGCGACCTTGTTCAACATCAGCTATTTTACGCTGGCGTTTTGCCTGCTCGTTGCCTACTGGAGCTGCCTATGCGAGATTTTTGGCCACATGGTGCCAGTTGTGATTGCAGCAGGGTTTTTAATTTACTACGGCCTCCGCCATAGGTTTAGCTGTTTGGAAAAATTGAACAGCATCCTCACAACCGGATTAATTATCAGCTTCGCATTTTTTATTTTCACAATTTTCCGTAGCCACGGACAAAAATTTCCACTTTTCGAACAGGGCCGTTGGTTCCAATTGCC
>JAISBO010000080.1 GCA_031266155.1 Puniceicoccales bacterium | reverse complement strand
AAGGTCATTTTTTTCGGAGACCTCTACTATTCGGACGTCGAAGTTTTCCTTCCCATATCCCAGAACAATTCCTGCCCCGCAACATTGTAAAATCCAGCATCGGTCACGGAATTCCTTGGCAGACAAACAAAAAAATGGAAAGTTTTTGTAAATTTCATCGGCAATGCTGCGAAAATCACGCATTGCTAGAAAATATTTTAATCGTGCCCACACAGACATTGCCAAACGTTTTGACAACATTGACAACAAAAGCTTGTCGAGCAATGGAAAAATTCATTAAATTGTGGCCATATTTTTCGAATGTCGCAGGTCAACGATAGAAGCTTATCTCAATACTATGAATACATTCGTAGCGAACGTAGGTTTTCTCCTGACACCCTGGCGACCTATAAAAATGCCATTGACGTATTCATCGATTGGAAATTTCAGAAAGGTCCCATTGATTTTGCAATGGTATCCCACCGGGATTTACAGGATTTCATCATCGAAGAACAGAGGAATCGGAAACGAACGACGGTTCACAATCACATTTCTGCCCTACGCTCGTTGTTTGGATTTTTGTTCGAAAATAAGCACCTGGGAACGAATCCTTCCCTCGAGCTGATTACTCCAAAACTTGAGAAGACATTGCCAAAAATTTTTACACTGTCCCAGATAAAAAGCTTACTATCGGCCCCGCTGGTTGCCCTAAATAATGGCAAAATTACGCGGCAGATTGCGTTTCGTGATGCCATGATTTTAGAACTTTTCTATGGGGCAGGGCTACGCATTAGTGAGCTTAGAAACATCAAATTTGGGGACATCGACTTTGACAACCATGTGTTAAAAGTCGTCGGGAAAAGGAATAGGGAACGCCTATGCCCATTCCCCGTTGCAGCAGGTAATGCCATAAAACAATATTTAGATACCTGTGCCATGCCATCACAAAGGCAGCTTCTTGAGTACGATGGGAAGCTACTCACCGTCCGAGAGATACAGTATCGGTTAAAATTTTATTTGCAGCTATCGGGTCTTCCGATGGATTTGTCGCCCCATAAAATTAGGCATTCCTACGCGACCCATTTGCTAAATGCAGGTGCAGACCTGCGGCTGTTACAGGAATTGCTTGGCCATTCCAATCTTTCCACTACCCAGATTTATACCCACATCGATTCGTCGAGGATGAAAAGTGTTCACAAAAACTGTCATCCACGGGCATAACGAAAATTATGATCCTTTTGGGAAAATACAAAAACAGCCCCCCACCTTTTTGCTTGCCAAGATTTTGCCACGTCGATATATAGCTCCCCATGATTGATGGCACGAATGACACTACCATACTCGATATTATATCCTCAGATAGTGGTTTAAAGTTTAGCATTGTTGCTGTTATAAAGCTTGTCGAAGTAAAGTTGGCCAAAAATAATACCGAGTATTTGTCCGTTACCGTTGGGGACAAAAATGCCACGTGTCTGTGTAAAGTCTTTGGTAGTTCTTCCATGTATAACTTTTTTAAAACCGTAGAGCCTGGAACGATAGTATTCGTGGAAGGGATCACGAGGAGTTATAAGGGTGCATTTTCTCCAGATATAACATTTGTGCGTACATTGAGTGATGATGAAATTGCGCGGGGCGACTATTTACAAAAGATGACTGCCTGTGCCGATGAAGGAATGGAGGCTTTGAAGAGTGAATTAAATGGCATGGTTGCGACCATTGGCGATGAAAAGCTCCAATTGGTCGTCGGAGAAGTAATCAAGGAACTTGGGGAGGATTTTTACAGCAAAGCTGCCGGAATTTCCATGCACCATGCCTATAGGAATGGGCTATTGGAACACACGGTTCACACTGCCAGGGCGGGGAAAAATCTCCTGCCTCTGTACCCTTTTGTGGACCACGACATTGCCATGGCCGGCTTAATATTGCACGACACAGGAAAGGTTTTGGAATATACAAGTGACGAAGTGCCCCAGCGGACGAAAATAGGCATTTTGCAAGGACACTTGGTTCTCGGCTATAGGCTCATTCGAAAGGTCGCCATCCAAAATAAATTGAACGGTGAAATTTTGGAACGCCTTGAACATATCCTTCTAAGCCATCACAGTGACCCTGAATTTGGAGCTGTGGTACGTCCTGCTACTCCGGAGGCGGTATTTGTTGCTCTGGTTGACAATCTAGATGCAAAAATGGGAATGGTAGAGCAATTGTTGCGTTCGACCCCGAGTAAAAATATTTTTTCTGACTTCCATAAAGGGTTAGAAGGGAAGTTGCTCGTTTTGCCAATTGACTCACCGGATGACGGAGAATTGGACTAGTTGTGTCCCACGGGTTGCAAAGATTTCTACATGGAAATGCTACCATCGTCAAATGCGATGAAAATGGCCTTGTGGCTGTGGAAAAGCCGTGTGGCGTCCTATCCCATCCAAATAGGGAAAGCGACACATCGAATTCCCTTCTTCGGTGTCCCTATGATTTTGAAGAACAGGCCTATGTTTGCAAAGGATTTAGCAAGGTATATTTGCTTAACCGTTTGGATGCTCCGGTATCCGGATTAATTTTGCTAGGTTTGAACCCAAAAGTCGCGGAAGCCGTAAAAATTGCCTTTGAAAGCAGAAAAGTTTCTAAACAGTATACGGCATTGGCCAAAGGATACCCAAGGTACAAAAATGCCGTTTGGCGTTCCCGTTTGAATAAAAGTTTTGTCGGAAAATCCATCAAAATGTCATCGGGCAGTGAATTTTTCGCGGAAACAAAATGTTGCTGGGTCGAATCTTTTCGCCTATGGGGCGTAACCCTAAGCATTTTAAATCTATTCCCTGTTACTGGGCGAACCCATCAGTTACGCGTGCATTGTTCCCAACATGCATTGCCGATTGTGGGAGATGAAACCTACGGTGATTCCAAATTCAATGCTGTATTTAAGAAAAACTGCGGAAATTATCGCCTTTTTCTTCATTCCGAAGAAATATCTTTGACATATGTCTTGGGCGGGAAAATTTTTACATTTCATGCCCATAGTGCAATCAATTTTGCCGAATTTTTAAAAGGTTTCGCAGAAAATCATACTCCTGGCTCTCCTTAAAACATCCATTAACGCAGTGCAGGGTGAATATTTTCTAAAAAAGCCGTTGCTTATTTTTTTAAAAAAATTTCCATAGGCAAGTAGATGACACTACACGTACTGGGACATCCTCTTGCCAATAAGATTTTGACGGATTTACGTGATAAGAGTACTCCGGCAACAAGATTTCGTGAGTTGGGAAAACAGTTGACATATTTCCTGCTGATTGAAGCCACTCGGGGTTTAAAAACCAAGCTGAAAAATATAGAAACTCCACTGGCGGATTTCGATGGTACGGACCTGGGACAGTCGATAGTCGTTGTGCCAATTTTGAGAGCAGGGTTAATCATGTTGCAACCGGCCATAGATATACTACAGGATGTTTCCATAGGATACATTGGCATGGAACGCGACGAGACAACGGCTTTGGCTCGAACATATTACTGCAAACTGCCAAACCTGAATGATAAGTTTGTGGTCGTAATTGACCCCATGTTGGCCACAGGGCATTCGGCCGAATTGGCCCTCGAAACCGTCCTTCAGCAGAATCCCAGCGATGTTGTCATGGTTTCCATGATTGCAGCTCCGGAAGGGGTAAGACATTTGGAAAATCTATTCCCTGACGTTCCAATTTATACGGCTGCAGTCGACGAAAGATTGGATGAACACAAATTTATCTTTCCCGGACTTGGGGATTTTGGAGACCGGGCATACGATACAAACTGAATCAATGATATTAAAGAAGATAATAAAATTTTGCGATTTTACGGATCGGGTGATAATTAAGTGTCTGCTAGAGGGCATTTGCGTTGGTATATTTTCATTTTTAGCCATGTCGGCCGCATACATATCGGGTGCGTGCAAATATAACGTCAAATTATTTAGGGCGAAGCGTGATGATACAAGTACCCATTAGGCAATTGATCCTAATGCTAGCAAGCATGGTCGCATTGATGTTTGTAGGGAGCATATTAACGTCCGACCGTGAGGATTCCCTGAAAAATGATTATTCTGTGCCTAGAAGAGGTATCTTTAGCCTAGCCTGCCATGGCAAACAATTCCTATTGTTCATGCTTTTGATATCCTGTTGTGCGGCGAATAGTTTGCCGAATTTTATCGGTTCGTTGACCATTGTGTGGAGTGTTTCCCTATTGGTACATGGATATGGGGACACCAGGTACGTTGCCAAAAAATTTGCAGCCTACCATTTTTTGGCCCTCGTTTTGTGTGCCTGCGCAGACATATTACACAAGGGCATGGGTTGGTGTACTTGCCCAATCATATTATATATCCTTGGGTTTGGGCTATTAATGCCCATATACCCTCTGAGCAGCTGGGTCAATTCTTTTTTTTCACGGGCCCCATCGCTATTTTTAAGCGCCTGGTTGATCATCATACGTCCCGTTGTGGTTTCGTTTTTCCTATCAGCCATAGGACCGTTGCTTTCTTTGAGAGAAAACACTTCAATTTACATCCTTTTGTCCATAATGGTATATGGCTCCTTGGGATTTGTTCCCATTTTATTTTTTACCAAGGCGAAACTGCGTACCCTAGCAGCATATGTAACATGTTGGCAGGGCGGATATGTTTGGCTTTTCTCCATGTATCTGCCAGCGGAAATGTTTGGTCTGATTACGCTTTTAGCCATCACGCAGGGAATCTTTATGGCCATTGTCGTGCAGGCTACGACTGCCCTATACAGACACGCCAAGTCCGATTCCCTCAAAAACCTTGAAGAACTATTTGAATCGAATTATTTTGCCGCCATTTTCATAATGTCTGCCATGGTATTTTTGATGATTACACCGCTTATTTTTGTTTATAAAAAGTCCATGTCCCCGCTGCCACCTGCCTTTGTCTATCAAATTCTTGCCAGCATGGTACTACCCGCGGTATTCAATTTGAAAATTTATAAATTAATGGCCAAATCATCCCTTAAAGTTGACAAAATTTCATCCTAAAGACAATGATTGCGACCAAAACAGCTATTTTTCTCGATAGGGATGGGACGATCATCGCCGACAAAAATTATCTCAAAGACCCAAGTGGTGTTGAATTGCTGCCCGAAGCAAGGGATGCCATTTCAAGTTTAAAATCGGCCCAGTGCATGCTATTTCTATTCAGCAATCAGAGCGGAGTAGGGCGGGGGATAATTTCCATGGATGATGTGTACAGGTGCAATTTGCGCATGATGGAACTACTCGGCCACGGGTCGAACATATTCGACGCAATCTGCATAGCTCCAGAATCCCCCGACGATACTCCGGTTTATAGAAAACCATCTCCAAGGTTCATAGTTGAAATGGTAGAAAAATTTGACCTTTCGAAGGAAAATTGTTACATGGTGGGGGACAAAGAAAGCGATGTCCTTGCCGGCATAAATGCACAGATAAATGCCATTTTGATTGCACCCGACGGTGAAGTAAAAACTTCTCTCTTCGAACATCAAGAAAACAAAGGCACTAGGGTTTTCCCCTCACTTTTTGAGTTTTCAAAGTGGCTAATTGGTAAAATCCAAGGGGATCCCAAAATAAGGAGATAAAACAATCATTTCGAAGTTACTCGAAGCATGAAAAAGTATTGTCAAATTTGGGAAGGAGGGAGATTGGTGGCGTTGGGATCGATTTTCTAAAGGTTTGCTAATTTCCACCATGAAATTTTTTTATTTTTTATTTCTATTTTTACAGTTTGTGTTATAATTTCCCCATGAGCATTCAGAACGGAAATTCCTATGGCGATATTAGAAGCTTTGTTCAAGACGTGGGAAAGGAAGCCATACAGCTGAAAGGAGGACCAGTAGTTAGGGAGATAAAAACAGCAACCAAAGACTATACAATCGAAGCAACCTTCAACCCAAAAACCCGGCAAGTATTTTACAAAATGACATCTTTGGATGCCCGTGGAGTCGAACACACAGAAAGTACACTTACAGAGAAAATAGGTCTGCTTGGCAGAAGACATGTGGGTGGTGTTGAACGTGGGATGGTTTCCAGGTTACAGGATTATTCAGTGGCGGATTTCATAAGCCATGGCGCTAACAATGCTTCAGGTATCAAAGAAAAGACTGAAACTGCATGCATCAATGGACAACAATACAAGGTTACAACCGGTTGCAAAGGGGAAAATGGTACAGTATCAGTAACATTGACGGTCTTAGACAAAACAGGAAGAGCTGTGCGAAGCCAAAAATTTGAATGTTCAAATGGTAAAATAGACAAAGAAGATAAAAAAACAATTGCCAAGTTTGAACAAAATGTACGTGTTCCAGTATTATTAAAAAATAATAGACTAACCCTTGAGAAAGTTGTGGCTGATTTGCGTAGCTCATCCATTAGCCTTACAGAGGCTGCCAAAATTATAGAGGAGTGCAAAGCGGAAATTTTTGAAAATTGTCCGGACACTGGAAGGCTCAATACGGATACAAGAAGCTTACTATCGAAGATTAATAAGATTAGGATTGCCATAAATATGAAGGAAATAACCCCTAATGCCGCCGCTAACACTTTGGAGGGAAATCTAAAAGAGTTTAAAGCTCTAAACCAAGGAAGACGCATTTCGGACCTTGTGGGAGTCATAAACGATTCGAAAATTTCGAAAGGACATAAACTAGCAACTCGAAGAGAGCTTGCTAAAATAGTCGGTGACGTAATTAAATCTGATGATCTTACCTTTGTAAATGCCATGGGAGCATTACCTGATGGTCTGATGCGTTTAGCTATAAAGCATGGCATTGACAAGGGTCGAGATTTAGAATTTCTACAAAGTAGCCAAACACTGCTTGGACGTTTTAAAAATGAAAATATTGATTTGGGTGCTAGAAAATTAGCCATGGTAAAGCTTAGTCTTTTACATACGGCAGGTTTCTATGGAAAGGAATTGAGGACAAACATCACGAGAGCTGCCCAAGAATTTACAGCCAATTTGGCATTTTTGGGAATAGCATCGCTAAATGGACAGGGGAAAGAATTTGCACAAAAATTGCAAAGCGAATTATCACGCCTAGGATTACCTACCGACGGAAATCTGTTTGTGGACCAACGAACTGATGTGGGTGAGTCTTTTTTGGATGAGAAGCAGGGAGGATCCGCTGCTAAAAAGTATGAATTTTCAGTGGGAGAACTGCGAGTAATAGTTGCCGAACAAAAAGCACTACCAGACAAAGAAAACCCAAAAAAATTGATAATCCCTTGTCCTCATATTTGTATTCTCGACGGAAATGGCCAACCTCTCCATGCTGAATACAGGATGGGGCAAATTGTAATAGCGGAAGATGAAAAAATCCCCCTCAAATCCAAGCTAGAACAATTGCAAGAAATAGAAAGCAAATTAAGCCTGGTTCCGTCGGATTTAGGCCAATTGGGAGAATCCTGTACGGATATTGTCAATCCAGAAAAGAAATTACTTCCGGGCGGTCAAAATTTCACAAGGCCGTCTTTGCTTGCAGATGCGAGTAAAAAAGAGCAACAAAAGCTCCAAAAAAACTAACTAACTAAACTTCTGCTCCATCCCGGAGCACAGATAATATTACAAATTTTAGCTAAGGATCCGCCAGGGAAAATCCTAGGGGTGCAGGCGAGCTTTTTCTACCTTTGGTTTTCTAATTTCCATCTTTGTTGCCTAATTTGGCAACGTTCCCTAGGTCAAATTTTCGGGGTTTAACCTTTGCAAGTCGGCCGGAATGAATAGCCCATCCCGCC
>JAISBO010000060.1 GCA_031266155.1 Puniceicoccales bacterium | reverse complement strand
AATTGGTCCCATTCGTCGGTCTCCACAACATTTGGATTGAAGCTGCATCTCGTCCTAAATGCATCCCGAAAGTTTGTGAAATTTTCCCTAAAACCAGGGAATTTACACGACGTTTCCTGCGCCGAAGAAGTGCTCGCCGGCTGCACGGGGACAGTGGTCGGCGATAGTGGATACGTTTCCACCGCCCTCAGAGATTCTTTGGCCAAAAAGGGTATACGGCTAATTGCCAAACACCGCCAAAACATGGTTCCAAACTCCCGGGAAGAAAAAAGATTTCTAAAAAAACGGTCGGCCGTGGAAACTATGATCGGAAGATTTAAAAGTTTCTTCGCTGAAACACTTTCCCGTTTCCGCTCCCCACAATCCACCTATTCTGCCATTTGTGTGGCTATTATTGCTTTAAATTTAGTCCTTTTATTTTGAGTTTCGCGTATACTGTTTATGTCCTTCGTGGTAGCGTCGATAGCATCCTGAGTCCCTTTCCACTCCCCCACCAATGACTTTAGTGCACCGGTGTCGATTTCTCCTCTTCCGTCCAGGTCCACGGAACTATGACAAAAAATCAAACAACCCATAATCGCCGCAGTAATAATAGCTTTTTTGTCCATACTCAACTCACCTTGTCGCAAGGTATTTTTCTTCCTGTGTCCGTCAACGGAAATCCGCAGATAACATATGAATTTTTGCAAATAAATAAAAAGATTTTCGGGCAAGGAAATGAGGTCTCCAAGTTCCTGTAACGAAATATCCTATCGGGTAAAATCTAAAAAATGCTTGATTCGCCGATAGTTTTTGCTAAAGTAGAATTTTTCTTGTATTTATATATAGACTGAAGAATAGGAAGCAAATGGCATATGGCATTAAAAAAGGATAATTATGGATGACTTGGACACACTCATAGGGAGAGCAAAGGAAGCTCAAAAGGTTTATGCAAAATTCCCACAGGAAAAAGTTGATGCAATTTTTAAATCTGCGTCAGTGGCAGCGGATGCAGCACGGGAAGAGCTTGCCAAAATGGCCGTAGATGAAACGGGCATGGGCATAGTAAAGGATAAAATTTTTAAAAATCATTTTGCCGCTCACTTCATCTACGAAAAGTATGCAACGGCAAAAACCTGCGGAATCATTTCCGAAGATAAAGCAAATCGGGTAAAAGTAGTGGTGGATCCAATTGGGCTGATTGCGGGAGTTATTCCGACCACGAATCCAACTGCTACGGCAATTTTCAAGGCATTGCTGGTTTTAAAAACGCGCAATGGGATTGTGGTATCCCCCCATCCACGGGCAAAAAAGTGTACAGCCGCAGCGGTAGAGATCGTTGCTGATGCCGCAGTCAAAGCGGGAGCTCCCAAAAATTTGTTGGCATGCCTAGGCGAACCAACTCTGGAAGCAACCGCGGCCCTCATGCACCATCGATCCATTGACCTTATTTTAGCCACCGGAGGAGGTGGTATGGTAAAAGCTGCCTACGCCAGCGGGAAACCTGCGCTGGGGGTCGGCGCAGGAAACACCCCCGCCATTATCGACGAAACTGCCAATGTGTCGGCGGCCGTGGAAGCTGTCCTTGCGAGCAAAACATTCGATAACGGTGTTATCTGTGCCTCCGAACAATCCATCGTTGCCGTAGAAAGCGTCTATGACGAGGTAAGGAAAGAACTGGCAAAGCAGGGTGCTTATATTTTAAGCAAGGAGGAATCGGCAACACTCGGGAAAATCATTATCAATGAAAAGGGTCTCAATCCTGCCATTGTCGGTCAAAGTGCACAAAAGATTGGAGAGTTGGCAGGTCTTAGGATTCCCCCATCAGCCCGCGTACTTGTCAGTGAAGAAAAAGTTTACGATGCCAGTAATCCCTATGCCCGGGAAAAGTTATCCCTAATTCTTTCCCTGTATGGCGCACCGAATTTTGAACAGGCCGTGGAAATCGGCCTACAATTGGTTAGCATTGGTGGCCTGGGTCATACATCCGTCCTTCATACCGACGCGAATGACCAAGGGCGTATCGATTATTTCGCCAGCCAAATGCCCACAGGCAGGCTACTAATCAATTTGCCTGCTTCCCAGGGTGCCATCGGGTTCTCCAACAACAGCCTTACTCCATCCTTGACCCTCGGTTGTGGTTCATGGGGCGGGAATGCCTCCAGCGAAAATATTGGGATAAAGCACCTGCTCAACTATAAAACCATTGCCGGCAAAAGGGATTAATCTCCGTCCATACCATTTGCAGAGGTTTGTAGCTCCCCTTCATCCTGCCGGCCTTTGGACAATGCTGTTCGGCTGGCACCGTCGGCATTTTAGCATTGACATTTGACAAAAATATACATCATGTCTCCTCACCATTATAGTTAAAAGAAGGAGGCAAAATGAATTTTTTTGGAAACTTTGGGGGTGGATTTGGTAGGCCATCTTGGTCCCCGTTGGGAGGGAATAGTGGGAGTTTTGGAAACGGAGGAATGATAGTGGGAGGGAACATGGGCCCCTTTGGTTCTGGGATAGACCATGGGTCATTGCCCCATGTGACCCAACCAAGCCTTGCGAGCACATTTCTCGACACAAACCCTGGAATGCATGTGACTTCTTCGGCCGCAACGACCCTAGAGACCATCTTTCCAAGGGCAGAAGTTGGGACATTTTGCCCAACCGTTACGCCACCGTGCATGGGGGCTCCCTATGTGGGAATTTCCATGCCGTCACCGGTGAGGGACCTGGGGGATAGGCTGTCGCTTTCGGTTCCTTCGATGGAGATGAGGCCCGAAGTTGCCGTTGCTCCGGCTCCTCCAACTCCAACGGTGGTGCCGGTGATAGAAAAGTGTGAAATAACACCTCCCGCCAAAGGAATTACGAGCAGTGTTTCGGCGAATGGGCCCACTGAAACCGTAGCCCCCAAGCAGTCTTTCTGGGGACGTGCTAAACGTTTTGTAGAGCGTGGTTTTTCGAACGTAGGAGATTTTGTGGCAGGCGAAGAACCTGTAATTCTACCAACTGGGAAAGATTACCTTATGGGTGATGATATCCGAGAGAAGGCTGCACCTATGGAAGCGAAGGCGGCAGCAGCTTCTGCGGTGTTGATCGCTGCCGCAGTCGAAGCCGCAGGAGCTGGCGGAGCTGCAGGAGCAGTAGGAAAGGTGGGAACAAAGGTAATTGCAAGAGCAATAAAATCAGGGGACAGTGTTTCATCTTTCGCTAGAAAAACCGACGGTATGGATCTCGCCTCCAAGGCTGGACTGGCTGATCGCCCCGCGCTCATAGAAAGAAAAGTTGACATTCCGGGAATACCGAAAGAAAGCGCCGTCAAACAGACCAAGGTTCAGCAAACTGTCAGCTCTTTCAAGCCCATTCGTGAAATCCCAAAGGATGCTACGCATTCTGGAGTTTTCCACAAAGAGGTAGAGTTTACGTATAAAAAAACTGGACAAACTTTTAAAGTAACTCAGCGTAATGACATTGATCCTAATTATGTCGTTACATTGAAAGATGGCAAGCAGGTGACTAATAGAGAATTAATGCGTGAAGGTAAAGCTCCTCGGACAAATTTGGGAGCAAAGGTAATTCTTCACCATATAGGTCAAGACGCTAAAGGGCCGCTTACGGAAGTGACAGAATATTCACACCTAGATGCTTTACATGGCCAGTACGGAGTCAACGAACCACACCCAACAAATCCAGTTATAAGAAAAATTTTTGACCCTATAAGAGAAGCATATTGGAAGACTTATGGAGAAACATTTAAATAGTTTAATTGAAAAAGTTATAAGGTATGACAGATGTGGTATCGGGGTAATAGTTGATACTGTGTCTGGGCATACTTTCGATTTAGTAGAAAAAAATTTGCAACTAAAATTGCCGGAGGAGTTTCGTTATATTTCTAGTCTGGTCAGTGTGACTAGCTTTTCGAAAATGGAATTCTTTGAATTTGAGGATGATCCAAAAGACTGGAATGGCATAATAAAAAACAACCTAGAAATCCGGAAGAATTACGAAAAAGACTCCAATGGACAATCCAAAGAAAGGATGGATAAAATTTTGGTCTTGGCAGATGATGATGGTGGTAGCGTGTTCATGATAACGCAGGATTCTCCTAACAAGCCAGCACCTGTGGTATGGTGTGACTATGGAGACATGTATCACTATGCCATAGCAGGGCAATTTCGAAACCCACACGACGAATGGCCATCATTTACAGATTTTTTCGAATTCCTGGTCAATGATTTAGACAAAAGGGCAGCGAAAGAAGAGTAGTATTGCAGTAGAGCTAAAGGCCTTTGGACAATGCTGTTCGGCTGGCACCGTCGGCATTTTAGCATTGACATTTGGTAAAAATATACATCATACCTCCTCACCATTATAGTTAAAAGAAGGAGGCAAAATGAGTTTTTTTGGAAATTTTGGAGGTGGATTTGGTAGGCCATCTTGGTCCCCGCTGGGAGGGAATAGTGGGAGTTTTGGAAACGGAGGAATGATAGTGGGAGGGAACATGGGCCCCTTTGGTTCTGGGATAGACCATGGGTCCTTGCCCCATGTGACCCAACCGAGCCTTGCGAGCACATTGCTCGACACAAACCCTGGAATGCATGTAACTTCTTCGGCCGCAACGACCCTAGAGACCATCTTTCCAAGGGCAGAAGTTGGGTCATTTTGCCCAACCGTTACACCACCGTGCATGGGGGCTCCCTATGTGGGAATTTCCATGCCGTCACCGGTGAGGGACCTGGGGGAGAGGCTGTCGCTTTCGGTTCCTTCGATGGAGATGAGGCCCGAAGTTGCCGTTGCCCCGGCTCCAACGGCGGTGCCAGCGGTGAAAAAGTGTGAAATAACACCTCCCGTTCGAGAAGTTGCGACCAGTGTTCCGATAAGCGGGCCTACTGAAACCGCAGCACCCAAGCAGTCTTTCTGGGGACGTGCTAAACATTTTGTAGAGCGTGGTTTTTCGAACGTGGGAGATTTTGTGGCAGGCGAAGAACCTGTAATTCTACCAACAGGGAAAGATTACCTCATGGGTGATGATATCCGAGAGAAGGCTGCACCTATGGAAGCAAAGGCGGCAGCAGCTTCTGCAGTGTTGATCGCTACCGCAGTCGAAGCCGCAGGAGCTGGCGGAGCTGCGGGAGCCGTCGGAGTAGCAAGAGCAGTAGGAAAGGTGGGAACAAAAGTAATTGCAAGAGCAATAAAATCGGGGGACAGTGTTTCATCTTTCGCTAGAAAAGCCGACGGTATGGATCTCGCCTCCAAGGCTGACAAAGCCGGTATTGGCTTGAAGGTGAAAGTTCCCGGCGAAGAGTACACATCTTCCACTAGCAGCAAGATGGGAAGCCAAGGCTTAGGCAGCGAACCGACCACAAAAGTTCTACCAAAGGAATTGGCAATTTCCAACAAAATCAACCCTGTCATGAGAGCCGAGGTTGAAAATGACTGTGGTGTTAAAATGCCAGAAAATCTAGTTGGATACACCAAACATGGCATGGACAGAGCTTTATTCAAAGATGAAGTTGGTGTATCTTCACAATCCATTCTTGACACTTGGAATAATCCGGTGAAAATAAAATTTGAAATGGACGAGTATGGAGGAAAATTTAACATATTTGGAGAAAAGTCGATGATAGCGGTTAACAAAAATGGTGAAGTGATAACCACTCGAGCATCAACTAAACAAGGATACAGAATTACTAAATGACGGAAGGTAGCTTACTGTGAATATAAAAGTAGATATGTCGAAAGAGGATTTAAATCTGCTGATGGGGATTTTAAGCAAAAGATTTTCAGAGGAAATTGCTCAGGAATTGAAAATTTTAAAGGGGCTTTCTGTTAAAGAAGTAGATGAAAATGATATAGATGTTATGATTGATATCCTTGGTGACGAGTTTTCTCATGAACTTTTACCAAATTATGAACCAACTGCCCATGGAGTAAAAGTTGATGATTTAATAGGCGCATTAAATATGATGAGGCCTGGCATGTAATAGTCAAAAAAACGATCAAAAATTATGGGCATAAAATTAAAAATGAAAGAATCTGACTTTGACCTACTAGTCACGATTTTGAATAGAAGATCAGAAGAAAGGGTTTTACAAAGGTTAAAAATTCTACAAAGACTAGTAGACAAAGATATACATAAAACAGATATACATATTATAACTGGGACGCTACATGATGAGCGTATGCAAGAGTGTTTGCCAGATTATTCAATGACTAAATATGGACAAAAGATTAAAGATCTGATTAATAAAATCAACATGGCAAGTAGAAAATCTCCGGCAGGAAACGAAAATTGTGATAGTAAAGTTAAAAAAGTTTGACATAGACCTCTGTAGAAAATCTTTGGAAGCCAACAAAAGCCATTGATTCCAATACTCCTGGAGGGCTAACCCTTGCCACCCTCAATGGAGCTACCGTCACGGGTGCCGTGGAAGTCGCTCCTTCTGCCGTCGGCATAGGAGAGTCCATAGGGATCGGCAAGACCTTAACCGCTGGTATTCTTCCGCCCTACGACTTCACGAGGCTGTCCTTCGCCAGGAAGACCGACGGTAGCGATCGCACTTCCAAGGCTGGACTGGCTGATCGTCCCGCACCCATAGAAAGAAAAGTTGATACTCTGGAAATGCGCAATTCGTTTGTAAAAACCAAGGAAACGTCGGGGGAATGGACTAAACTTCACAAAAAAGTTGACGGCAGACCAACTTG
>JAISBO010000027.1 GCA_031266155.1 Puniceicoccales bacterium | reverse complement strand
AAAATGTACTTCATGTTCTCGCAGTTTGGGAATTTGTGACTTCTCCTACAAGCAAAATGTGACGGCAGTTGCCGCAAGTAAAAATTTTTACAAAAAACACTTGCCATAAAAAGATTTGTTGCGTAACACATTATATATAACAACCAAAGAAAGAATAACATGAACGGGATTAATTGGGCAACGAATTATATGACGGGTATTCGGAGAAAAACATCGGCTCTAGGGAATGAAAAATCATCGGATGCAACGACTTTGCATGATGTGGAAAGCAGCCCAAGTTCTCGGCCATTGGGAATCGGGAAAGGTGAAACCGTGCCATTCCATCCCCTATTCTTGAGGAAGATGGAAGTTCTTGTTCCCAAGGTCGCTCCTAGAACTACCCCACAGCGGATATTGGAAGATGGAATTAAGAAAGCATTTTTTGACAGAACCGATGGTATAACAGATGAGATGTGGGATGATGTTTACGATGACCTAATGGATATGCCTTTGCGGAAAGCCCGTAGGATTTGGCAGACGATTGCGAATGTAATAGCGGTTGATTGTGTCGGCTCGGACGGCAATATCGATGTCGGGAGGCTCAGAACATGGATGGAGCTTTTCGGGAATGCAGAAATTTTTGAGACCGAACCCTGCTGCTTCATTCCCCACGCAGAGCTCATGCGTTCTCAAATGTTTGTCGTATGCGAATGCCTTTTTTATAATAGAAACGACGCAAGGGATAAAATAAATGCTGCTAGTCACAACCCCGTTGGTCTCTATGGGCAATCCATTGTAGATATCATGTTCCCGGGCGTGGTATCGCCTTTTAATCCCGGCATAGCCATATTGGCATCTCTGTTCACCTCCCATAGGCAATCGGGTTTGCCGACATGCACGATAAATTCTCTACTCAATGCAGAAATTCGAAATTATCCGGAACGACTAATAGAAATTTATACGCAGATGTTAGGAGGTGGTGACCAAATTACATTCCCAAGTGGATATATAGCCAAACTGCAACCAATAGTGAAAGGTTTCATCACCGTTAATTTGAAAAATGGCGGGGAAGGGAAAAAAATTGTATTTGAGAATATGGCGAGTGGGGATTTCGCTAAAATTACCCAACAAAAGGAAATGTGGCAACGAGCAGGGATAAAATATACCGAATCGGCGGATGAAGCAGAAAAGTATAAACTTGGACTGCCGATATACGACATGAACGATATATTGTTTGCCCACGTCTTCCAGGCATCTAGCTTCGGAAATAATAGAATGAATGATGAGAACCTTGGGACCACGCTGATATACGCCGGACACAGGAAATATGATAAAATATATTTGTCGGGGATCCCTGTGGACGATTCAAATTTTTTAACCGGGATAGCGGCATTAAAAGAACAAGCCGAGTCCCAACGGAAACTTGGACATCGCTACATGCGTGTGGTGACAGAATCATCTACTAATGTTTATGCAGAAAAAATTGCCACCAAGGCCCATGCAGAAAACATTGACATCGATGCCCTACTAGCCTTCGATCCGAATAATATGGAAACTGGAAAGGCCTATTCCATCGGTGACCGCAATCACTATGGTTCCCGCCTAGCGATCAGGAAAGTGGTTGGTACTACTTCAGCCTATGAATTCGGAACCTTGTGCCCTGAGGACGCATTCAAAAAGGATAACATATTGTTATTTAGGGTTTATGCCACCGATATCGAGAAACACGATGCACAGTATTGGGAGCAATTTAAGCTTTAGAAAGTTTCTTGCCCCTTCTGTTTGCCTACGAAGCTGTTGAAAAAATAGAAAAAGCTCCATCCCAGCTTTTTAAGTTGAGGTGGAGAAGGAAGACAGAATGGCTGCTAATTTCGTCCATTTCACCGCATAATATCATGATGGAGCCCATTGGATTGGACCTTAAAAATCCCCGATATAGGGATAAAATTAAAACAGCTTTTCTGTTCAATCACGAAAAGTAAAAATTTTTACAAAAATGCTTGCCGCAAAAAGATTTGCCGTGTAGTTGTCACACATAGTAGCCAAAAAAGGATAATGTGGACGGGATTAATACGGCAATGAATTATGGAGTGGACACTCGGAGAGAAACATCGGCTGGAACGACTTTGCATGCTGCGTTAATACGTCCCCAGAAAGACTGCTTGGGGGCTGCGGTTTCAGTGGGTCCGTTCGCCGAAACACTACTCGCCATTTCTTTGACGGGAGGTGTCATTTCACACTTTTCCATCACCGACACCACCGTTGGAGCCGGAGCGATGGCAATTTCGGGCCTCATCTCCATCTTGAAAAACATTTTTTATAGTTGCATATTTTCACCCCCTTGCCACTTTTTCATATCTTCTTCCAGAGTATATACCATATTTTTTTCTTCATCGGTCCATTCCCATCCATGTTCCCTTCCACAATCAAAATATGCTTTCAGTTTATCTAAAACTTTAGCAGAATGCTTCGACTTTACAGCGTTAAACATTTTTCTAAACTGTTCAAAATATCCGCTAAGTATACACCACATGCACATTTGTCGACATATGCCCAAATAATTTCCTGCCACTATGTCAAATTTTTTATAGAATGCTTCTATCAATTGGTCTTGCGTAAAGTTTGCTCCTATTTTTGCCCTTAAATGTTCGCAAACTTCATCAACTTCACAATCAAATTCTTCATCGAAAAAATCAAGCAAATGTTCCAAAACCTCAGTATCCTGGGTTTTGGCTAGTATTTCCAAATAGTTATCAAACTCTAGACGCCTTCTATAAAAGTCATCATCCAGAATATCGTTATAGTTGATAAAAAATTCACGCATTTTGTCTAATATTTCTTCATGTTCTTCCTTCATTTCATTGTTCCTTTTTCATACAATTCAGGATATTTTTCTTTATGTTTTTCTAGTCCTTTGACCAAATTTTCTCTACCACCGCTTTCGTACATTCCGTGCTCCTTTTCAACTCGAATTGTATCCCTAAGACCTTCAGCTGTCGCATCTCTAAAAGACTGGTCGAGATTGAAGTTCTTAGCTTTGCCTTTATATGTGCCTGTTTGTTTGTGCACTTTCTCAGGTAATATGACCGATAGTCCTTCATCTGGATCGATATCATGTCTTTTTAAATATCTTTGTGGGACTATATGATGAACTTCTTTCCCATCCTGAAACCCACCAGGCCCAATTCCATCGGTTAGTTCCTTGCCAGAGCCAGCATTACTGATGCTTCTTTGCCCAGGAATTTTCTCTTTTTTCAATGACATGGATAGGGGGAAATCGCTACCAATAGCAGTAGTGGTAACAGTTCCAACGCCGATACCTTCCGCAACTCCGACGGCAGCAGGAGCGACTTCCACGGCACCCGTCAGCGTCGCTCCATTGGGGGTGGCGAGGGTTAGCCCTCCAGGAGTATTGGAATCAATGGCTTTCGCTACTGCTTCGATTCCCCTCGCTGCCAGCTTTACCATTGCTTTGCCGACTTTCGCAGCCCCGACGGCTCCCCCAGCTTCCGCTGCTCCGGCGAGGGCAGGGAGCAACGCTGCAGAGGCTAGGGCCACTTTTACCTCCGTGGGGGCGGCCTTTTGTCGAATATCATCACCCATGAGGTAATCTTTCCCAGTTGGTAGAATTACAGGTTCTTCGCCTGCCACAAAATCTCCCACGTTCGAAAAACCACGCTCTACAAAATGTTTAGCATGTCCCCAGAAAGACTGCTTGGGGGCTGCGGAAAGCATGGTATTCCCCTCACCATTTCCCCATGTCTTCTTCCAAGGCATATACCATCGCCCTATCATTTTCTTTGTCGATCCATTCTCCGTATTTGAGTTTCCTCTTCAATTCTTCTAGAATTTTAACAGAATGCTTCGACTTTACAGTATTAAACATTTTTCTGAATTTTTCATAATTACTTTCCTGGGAAAAAAAGTAAGCGATTGCAATGAAAGTACACCTTTCAGGATTTTTTTCTGCCAGTGAATCAAATTTTTGATAGTATGCCTCCAAAATTTGTTCACCAGGAAAATGATCAAATATTAGACTTTCTAGTGTTTCACAGACTTTGTATTCGTTTTTTGTTTCTGTGATAAAAAAATCAAGTAATTCACACAGGATTTCAGTGTCCAGTGTTAAAATTAGGGTTTCAATAATTCTAAAACCTTCTAAAACCCTTTCCTCTTCTTCTCTACAAGAAAGATCATTTTCTGTGATCAATTTTCTAGCTATCGCCAACTTTTCTTCGTATTCTTTTTTCATGCCTAATATTCAATTTCGGTTATTATGACTTCTACACCGCTGCTTTTGCCACGTTCAATTGCTTCTAGGATATGTTGCCTTTGAATTGGTGTCGTTTCCGTTGGTATTCCCAATTCTAACTTGCGTCCTTTTATCATGTCCCTAGTTATCAAAGTTCCCGAAAGTTTATATTCTTCAAAATCCAATGTTTTCTCAATATACCTGCGTATACCTTCTCCGATCTCATTTGGATTAGTGCGTAATCTATCAGTTCTAGTATCCATAGTTTTCACACTGATTGCGACTCCATCTTTTTTGTCAAAAAAGTCAAACGTTTTGAATTTAGGGGGTAACCTATCTGCAGGCACATATTTTGTTGCGGCCACATGATCTTCAAACTTACGACCGAGATCTAGCCGAGAATATCCTTTTTCTAATCCCAAGGTTCTACTGGAAAGAACGGTCGTTTTTAGTTTAGAAGCAACGTGGAAGTTGCCTTTTATCATGCCGGCGGCAGATGCTCCAAGGCCGGCGGTGGAATATATGAATTTGGCAGTTTCTTTAAATTCTGCCCTCTGTTCATCTCCCACAGCGTATTTCATGGCAAGGTTAACAAAACTATCTTCGCCCTTCGAGATAGCTTTTTCAACAATGTATCGTGTGCCGGCAATTTTTGTTCCCGTAGCAACAGCACCGCTAACGGCACCAGCTACACCTCCAGCTTCTGCACCGACAGCTGCCCCAGCAATGACTTGCCCAATATCCATGCTCACACCAAGAGCTGAGAATACTTGTTCGGTATTTTGAATACTGTTGTGCGCATCTGGATGGGCTTTTCTGTAATCATTTGCCGCAGTAAAGAAATTGCCAACTTGTTTGTCCACCAGTTCCTTCGCGGCATCTACGCCTTTTTTGGCGACTTCCACAATACCTTTTCCGATTTCTCTACTGACATCAGCAACATATTCTTTCTCCCTAGCCTTGAATTTCACATGTCTCAGCATAGCTCTCGCCAAGAAAGACTGCGTGGGCGCTGCGGTTTCAGTGGGTCCGTTCGCCGAAACACTGCTCGCTATTTCTTTGGCGGGAGGTGTTATTTCACACTTTCCCATCGCTGGTACCACCGTTGGAGCCGGGGCAACGGCAACCTCGGGCCTCATCTCCATCGAAGGAACCGAAAGCGACAGCCTCTCCCCCAGATCCCTCACCGGTGATGGCATGGAAATTCCCACGTAGGGAGCCCCCATGCACGATGGCGTAACGGTTGGGCAGAATGACCCCTGCCCTTGGGAAGATGGTCTCTAGGGTCGTTGCGGCCGAAGAAATCACGTGCATTCCAGGGTTTGTGTCGAGCAATGTGCTCGCAAGGCTTGGTTGGGTCACATGGGGTAAGGACCCATGGTCTATCCCAGAACCAAAGGGGCCCATGTTCCCTCCCACTATCATTCCTCCGCCTCCAAAATTTCCCATGTTCCCGCCCAGCGGGGACCAAGATGGCCTACCAAATCCACCTCCAAAGTTTCCAAAAAAACTCATTTTACCATTTTGCCATATCTTTACGCAAAATAAGAATGTTTTCTTCTAACTCTGGATAATACTTATAAAACCTATCAAGAAATTCTGATGACTTTTTTGCCTTAACTGCGTTAAACATTTTTCTAAAGCCTTCGAGAAGCTTTGCTGATAAAATAGATTCAGAAAAATATACAGCTCTGTCTACATTATTAGCAATCAAAGAATCAAACTTTTGATAAAGTGCATTTAAAATCTGATTGAAATCAAAATTGTGGTATATGCCATTTTCCAACGTTTCACAAACGCCATTTTCGTTACCCTCAGTAAACAAGTCAAACAACCCACAAAGGACTTCTTCATCTTTTGTTAGAAGAAGTTCTTCCATCATTTTGTGACCCCGCCAGAAGAATTTCCTATTATCTTCGACAGACAAAGAATCATCTCCGGCAAGGTATTTCGCAGCCAACTTTAATTTTTCTTTATACTCTTTTTTCATTGTTGGTTAATTTTCTTAAACAGGTCAGGGAATTCAACTTTAAAGTCATCCAAGCCTTTCATGAAACTTTTCCTAACTTCTGGAGTCCACAGACCGTCTTTTTTTAAAATGCTCATATAATCTGCAATATCTTTACCAATTTCAGTTCTATATGGAATATTTGTATCGATTTCGTTAGCTCCCCGCCCATAGGTACGGGTTTGATAGTGTAACTTTTCTGGCATTATTGCAGAAAATCCTTCACTGGGGTTTGCTCCATGATCTTTTAAATATTTTTTGGAAGGCATGTGATGTGCATGATTTCCATCTCCATCGACGTTCTTCCTTGTATCCCTATACTTCCCCGATTCTCCGGTCTGTCTGTTGAAGGATAGATTGACAGTATCGTCGGGAGGG
>JAISBO010000037.1 GCA_031266155.1 Puniceicoccales bacterium | reverse complement strand
GCCTTCCAAGTGCCATTAGGGATAAGCAATTTGATGCAAACGATGTTCAAGATGCGATAGTTATCGCTGCCACTAGATCTAAACCTCCTGCCACTAAAGAAGCTCCCCGTCATATATTTGTTTCAGATGATCAATCTATTTCTGACAAAATTCCGGCTGATGACCAAGCCAAAGTAAGAAACTTTATTGGAAAACTTAAGGAAAGTGATATGTTTACTTTTGAAGAAGGATGGATAAAAACGAAAGCTGGGGTACGGGCAGCAGTGTCCTACAACACTGAAACAAAAAAAATATGCATCTATTACTCTGGGACAGAGTTTTCCCTCCGAGAGAGGGGTAGACAAACAATGCTCGCGGATGTACAAATAGCGACCGGCGGTATCCATAAAATGTTCTGTGAAGCTGTTATTTTGGCAAACTGTGCAGCCAGTGCGTTTGGCTCGGACAAAACTCTACTAATCGGACATTCACTCGGAGGGAGCCTATGTCAATTTGCTTCAGCATCGCTAAAGATTCCAGGCATTTCTCTTAATCCGGCTGCCGTTAATGAAAATTTGCTACTAGGATTATCAAATGATCAGTTGGCCTATGCTAAAAATAATGGATTACAAATGTCAGTGCAAGGGGATATTGTAAGCGACAGGGTGTTTACTGGCAGCAACCAAAGCAGGTGTGTGCAATTGTTTGAAAATAAAGTAGTTTTACCATATGATGGAAATGAAAATCCTCACAGGCAGTCGGCATTAAAAGCGGCTTTCTTGGCGGGGGCATCTCCGTCCGTTAGTGAACCACGCCCTTCCGTAATAGCATAGCCGGTTTAGCCTGTATTTCTAGAAGTGGTTTACAAAATTTCCTTTTCGCATAGAGAGGAACCACATTACTTGCCCCGTTTTGGTTATTCTGTGCTGTTTCTTTATATACCCGTTGGGAGTACCCCGGATGCTAGGGTTAGATCTATTTGAAACCAAGAATATCGATTCCGGATTTAGCGGCACAGTCTAACACATTGTTTTTGTCTAGGATTATAACATTTTTTGCCTCTAAGGCGACATACTTTACCTTGGCATTGTGTAGGTTTTTCAACGTTTGCATGCCAAAAATAGGTACGTCAAAGCGAAAGTCTTGTTCATATTTTGCTGTTTTTACAAAAATGGCACCTTTCAAATTAAATTTTCCTATCCGATTGATGAGGTCATCGGTTCCTGCAAAATCTTCGACTGCCACGATGGTGCCTCGGTGCACGATAACGCTTTGACCAACGTTTAGGCGGGCAATTTCGCGGGCGGTATTAATTCCCAGTTGGAGGCTTTTCTCATTGATTTCCAATTTCCTAGATGTCATGGGACCTTCGATGGCGAGGTGCTCTTCCATGAAGGAACGGGCATCCAATAATTCCACACCGATGTTTGCAATTTCTTTGGCGATAGCTCCGAAAATAGACTCGGCATTATGCTCCTTTAATGCCATTAGCATCCTGAGAGCTTTGAGGTCCGGCAACATCCCCCGGAAAAGCTTTTTGGGCTTTACCTGTCCAGCCATGATGGCAAATTTTACACCAAAATGTCCCAATGCTTTCAGCAATTTCGACATCTGGCCAACGGAAACCTTTGCGACATTTTGTGCGGGGAACCCATTGAGCCACTCCATGTTTACGTCATCGTCTACGGCGATAACAACGACATCATGGCCAGAAGCCACAATATTTTTGGCGCACAGGACGGGGTAGTCTCCGCGTCCTGCAATGAGGGCAATACGCTCTCCCATTGGTAAATTTTTACGGGTAAATGCCATTCGGTTTCTCTGAAAATTTATAAATTGTTAACATTGACAATAAAAAATCACCCATGGCCGGATTCTTTTTGCATCCTTTGCCGCACAACTTCGTATAGGACAACCACGGCTGCGTCGTTGACGTTGAGGGAATCACTTGTTCCTTTTTGTGGAAGTGCAATGGGCGTTAGAGTATTATTTTTTAGCCAGAAATCTGACAATCCGCCATGCTCGGATCCAACGATGATTGCCGTGGGAGACGTGAAATTTTCATGGAAATAAATATTTTTTGCGGATGGAGTTGTGGCGAAAATTTGGACGGCGTTTGCCTCTAAAAATTCCAATGCCTTTTCATTGCTGGAAACGACCGTTGGTAAACCGAAAACCGCCCCCTGAGATGCCCGAATAACATTGGGGTTGAAAATGTCGGTTACGGGATTGCATAAAATTAACACATCGACGCCGACAGATTCCGCCGAACGCATTAGGGCGCCAAGATTACCAGCTTTTTCAATGCTTTCCGCAACCAGAATAAGGGCGTTTTTTGAAAGCTTGACGTGAGGAAAATCTAGGTGCCAAAATTTGGCCAGCCCAAGGATACCGTCACAATTTTCACGGCAACTAATTTTTTCGAAAACTTCGGCACTTACTTGGCAAATTTGAACATTTTTGCTTTCAGCACGCTGGATTAAATCCCACTGGACAAGATCTTTGAAAAATTTTTCACAAAAAAAAATGGTATCCATGGGAATGTTATTATCCATGGCTCGCGATAGCTCGCGGTAGCCTTCCACAAGAAACATCTTGTAGCGGTTCCGTTTTACGTGGTCACGTAGTTTGCATAAAAATTTTACCCGATCGTTTTGTCTGCTTGTAATTATTTCCACAGGCGTACTACCTATTAGTAAATGCGATATCCTGAATTTTTTTAGCGATGAATTCAGATGCCCCACAATTATTCAGATGCCACTCTTGTAGTTTTTTAGCAAAGCCTTGCCTCTTGCTTTCGTCCTTGGCGAGCATGGTTATGGCCATAATTGCACGAGCTGAATCTTTAACTTTAACAACACATTTGGAGTGTTCCAGGGACAGACAGATGCCTTTAAAATTTGACATTTTATCGCCGTAGACGATGGGTACGCCGTGGCATGCAGCATCTACGGGGGATTGCCCTCCGTTGTTGGGGGCCAAACTTTTCCCGATGAATGCTAGGTCGGCAATCGACGTCAGCATTTGCAACTCTCCCGTAGTATCGGCAAAACAAATATCAACCTCTGCACTTGCCTTGCCTTTTGACCGTTGGTGCCACTTAAAGCCGGATGTGTTTAATAGCTCAGCAATCTGATTGCGCCTTTCCGCATGGCGAGGGACAAGCAATAGTTTCCACCGCCTGTCACAAATTCGACACTTCTTGAGTGCCCTAATAAGCATTTCTTCTTCCTGAGGCCAGGTGGACGATCCCAGCAAAATTAGGTCATTTTTCGTAAAACCGAGGGTGTGCCTGAGGGATGATGCTTCCGTTGGATCCAATTTTGGGATTCTATTGTCAAACTTCATATTCCCTGCAATTTTTATGCGATCCGGAGCAATCCCTATCTCATGGCAACGGTCCGCCATTAGCTGGTCCGATGCCAATAGATAAGAAATATTGTCCAAGGTTGATTTTGCCAAATTTGGGAAAGCTTTGTAGCGGGCAAATGTTTTGTCCGAAATACGTGCATTTATCAGAATAACTGGAACATCACGCAAATGCGCTTGCCAGATATGTTCCGGCCAAATTTCACTTTCCATGAGAATTACCAGGTGAGGGAAAATCCTTTTCCAGGCCAACCAACTAAACGGCCAAAAATCAAAGGGGAACAATCCCACAAACAATATTTTGCTCGCATACATCCGACGAGCCAGCTCATATCCCGTACTGGTCGTTGTTGTTAGAACGACTTCGTATAAACCCGATCCAGTGAGCAAATCTATCAACTTTTCAAGGGCTTTGACTTCTCCGACACTTACGGCTTGTATCCACAATCGCTTTTTGCCGAATTTTCTTTTCGGAAGCTTTTTGAACAACCCAAAACGATACTTGAAGTCTTTTTTGTAGCCTCCTCTTTTTATCATGCGATAGGCATAGTATGGCATGACCAGAAGGAAGCATGGAATAAACAAAAATCTATATAATAAAATCGTCCACATGTCTAGATCTCGCTTTAATTTCTGAATTTATCCCATTCGCAATGGCATAACGACATATAGGAAATCTTCTAGGGTTTTAAATACTCCGGCGCTTAATTCATCCTTAAATTCAAAAAACACTTCATCCTGTGTCAGGACCTTCAATGGGTCACAAAGAAATACGTAATTGAACGCTATTTCGATCGGTTTTCCTTCATAAACAATTGCAAATTTTTCATGGGCACTTCCGTATTCTTGGCTTTCGGCGGATATCTCCAGGGTGTTATTTTCGAAATGTAATTTAACTAGGTTTTTTTGGTCATTGGCAACGATCGCTACCCTTTGAATGCATTCAAGGGCGAGCTGGCGATCAAGCTTTACACGATTTTCTGCCCCCTGGGGAATAATCTGACGAAAATTTGGATAGTTGCCTTCAACGATTTTAGAAACCACCCTAATATCACCTATTAAACCGTCCTGATTTTCTTTGTCTACGGCAATTAGGAAGACAATTTGGCGACTATCGAACAGGAAAGCCACCTCCTCTCCCTGGCCGAGGAGTCTTTCGATTTCTCGGATTGTTTTGCTGGGAATTATTACCCCCTTTGCGTTTTCTACGTTTTCAGCTATCTCCTTAGATACTAGACTCAAGCGGCGGCCATCCGTCGCAGCGAATGTTAGTTTATTCTGGTCGAAGCAAAAATATACACTGTTTAAAATAAAACGGTTGTCGTCATTGGACTGGGCGAAGGAAACGTTTTTTAACATTTTCGCCATCTCCGCTTGCTGTAATCGTGTTTTATTCGACAGATTTGGTTCATTGGTGGTTGGAAAATCATCCGCTGGAAGTCCCATGATTTGAAAATTGGAACGGCCGGAGGAAATTTTTACTGCCGTACCGACGAGTTCTGCCACAACGGTATCTCCTGGCAAGGAGCGAACAATGGCGGCCAATTTCCTCGCCGGAAGTGTTATTTTCCCTTCACTTTCGATTTCTGCCTTCACCTGACAATGGATGGAAATGTCCAAATTGGTTGCGGTAATTTTCAGTCCACCATCGGCACACTCCAGCAACACGTTGCTTAAAACCGGAATAATCGCCCGCTGTTCGACGACGCTTAGAACTTGCTGTAAGCCATTAACAAATGCAGTCTTTTCTATTGAAAATTTCATAATAAATTTTGAAAAAGATGTGGCTCTTTGTTATTTTTTTGTGACCAAATGACAAGCTGACATTTCATTTTGATAAAAATTATTTATGGTGAGCAACATTACGAAAACTTATTCGACATCCGAAATCCGGACCCTGAAAGCGAAGTATGATAAATTATTGTCCGAGGTGAGTCTGCATGATAGGCTCTATTATAGGGAGAACAGTCCTAGGATTTCTGATTTCGAATATGATTGTTTGAAGTCTGAAATGGAAAGATTGCGAGAAATTTTGACGGTTTACTCGGTGGAAATAAAAGATACGGCCGTTGGGGATGACAGCAATTCCGGGTTTAAATCCTTTGCCCACCTGTCTCCCATGATGAGTTTGTCAAATACCTATTCCCGGGAAGAACTGTTTCAATTTTCCAACCACCTGGAAGATGTACTTGGGCAGCGAAAATTTTCCTATGTTATTGAACCGAAAATCGATGGTATCGCGATCAACTTGATCTACAAAAGGGGAAAGTTTTTCAGGGCGCTGACAAGGGGGAATGGCACGCTAGGAGATGATGTCAGTGCAAATATTAAAACAATTAGGGGCTTGCCATTGGAAATCGAAAATGATGCCGAAGCCATTGAAATTCGTGGGGAGGTTTATATGGATAAACAAACTTTTATTGAAATAAATAAAATGCGGGAGGAACAGGAGCTCGAACTATTTGCCAATCCCCGCAACCTGGCCGCCGGAACCCTAAAAACTCTTGACCTCGATGAAGTTATCGGGCGAGATTTAAAATTAATTACCTATGCCATCGGCCACTGCTCGGAAAAGATTGGAAATCTCCAAAGCGAAGTTTTGGAACTTTTGAAAAATCTCGGGTTTGCGTCCCAGGAAAAATACTGGATAGCTACAAATATCGAAGAAGCTTGGAAATGTGTCGAAGAACTAAACGGAATGCGGCATACTTTGCCCTACTGGACCGATGGGGCGGTGCTGAAGGTCAATGAATTACAGCTTTACGAGACGTTGGGGGCAACGGCAAAATCTCCACGATGGGCCATTGCCTATAAATTCGCCCCGGAACGTGCAACGACAAGAATCAAAAATATTATTTTGCAGGTCGGGCGTACGGGAATAATTACCCCGGTGGCAGATTTGGAAAGCGTACAATTGTCGGGCACGAATGTTTCCCGGGCAACCCTGCATAATGCCGATGAAATATCGAAAAAAGATATTCGCGTTGGAGACTATGTGACGGTGGAAAAGGCGGGGGAGATAATTCCGGCGATTGTAGCCGTTGATAGTACAAGGCGAAGCGTAGGTTCCATACCATTTGTTTTCCCTAAGACCTGCCCATCCTGTGGGTCACAGCTGATACGACTTCCCGGAGAGGTTGCCTGGCGATGCCAAAACCTGTGCTGTTTGCCTCAAATCCAAAGGCGCCTGGAACATTTCGTTTCGCGGACAGCCATGGATATTGACGGATTAGGTACGGCTGTAATTGAAAAACTAATGGCGGTAAAAAAATTAAACAATATCGCCGATATCTACCGCCTAACATTTAATGATTTGGAATGTTTAGAAAAATTTGGACCCAAATCGGCCTTGAAAATTTTGAGCAACATTGATAGTAGCAAAAATCGACCCCTTTGGCGCTTGATACACGGTTTTGGCATTTTAGGCATCGGAGAACAAACGGCAAAGATTCTGGCAAGTCATTTCCACTCCCTGGATAACCTGATTGGCGCAACACCCGCAGAATTGGAACAGCTCAATGGCATCGGAACGAAACTGTCCAATGCGATAGTTGCGTTTTTTAGGGAACAACATAATCTAGACATTCTCAATGACCTACGAATGTTTGAAGTTGTCTCCGGCGATGGATCTTTGGAAGTCGCACAAAATCAAAATTCGAAATTCTATGCGAAAAATTTTGTCCTAACCGGCACGCTGTCATCGATGACACGCCAGGAAGCGATTGAAAAAATCGAACACCTTGGTGGCAATGTCGCCAATGCCATATCCGGACGTATAATCATACTGATTGCCGGAGAAAATTGTGGTTCAAAATTAGAAAAAGCTCAATCGCTGGGCTTGGAAATCTGGAACGAGGCCGACCTATTAGAAAATTTGAATGAAGGTGTGGCATGAAAATTGCTTAATTTTAACCCAAGGTGGTGTGAATATTGCATAGATACTTGCAAATTGTACCCTAATGCGTATCATATACCCTTTCGAAAAAACATGAATTCAATGGTAAATTTAACTCCGCGTGCCCAGCAGATCCTAGCGATGGCCAGGCAGGAAGCAGAACGATTTGGTCAATCTGTAATTGGGCCTGAACATCTCCTGTTGGCACTTATGAGGCTGCCCCAATGCATTGCCATTAACATCCTGCGGTCCATGGGAATTGACCTCGGAAAAATTCGTGCCAAGATAGAACAGCATCTGTCGAAACCCAACGGGGATGTTTCAAATGGATCTAACATTACGCTATCTCCGGTTGTGCAAAAGGTTCTTTTGGCAGCGGCAAAGGAAGCGAACATGTTACAGCATCCCTACGTTGGCACCGAACATCTCCTATTGGGAATTTTGCGGGAGGATGATGAAGTGGCAGCTAGGTTGTTGGCGGAAGCGGGCGTAAAAATGGAAAGCTGCCGACAGGCAATACTATCGGCTCTCGATCCCAATTTTGTCGGCGTGGACGAAGGGAATGGCGACGATGATGATTTTCACTTTACATCGGAAAAAATATCTGACAAAGACAACCAATCATCGGGCATAAAGACACCGGCCTTAAACACATTTGGCCGCGATTTGACTGAAATTGCCAAGGAAAATAAGTTGGATCCTGTAATTGGCCGAGAAAAAGAAATTGCACGGGTGTTACAAATTCTATGCAGGCGCTCCAAGAATAATCCCGTTTTAGTCGGAGAAGCGGGTGTTGGGAAGACGGCGATAGCGGAAGGATTGGCCCAGGCAATAGCCTTTGGCAAGGTTCCCGAGGCCTTACTCAACAAAAGAATCATTTCCATCGACATGGCCCTCATGCTGGCAGGGACAAAATATCGAGGACAGTTTGAAGAGCGTTTGAAGGCTGTCATGGAGGATATTAAGCGTGCTAAAAATGTAATATTGTTTTTGGACGAATTGCATACGATTGTCGGTGCAGGATCATCGGAAGGAGCCATGGATGCGTCGAATATCTTAAAACCGGCATTGTCGCGGGGCGAAGTCCAATGCATTGGGGCAACCACCCTCGATGAGTATCGCAAACATATAGAAAAAGACAGCGCCCTCGAACGTCGATTTCAACCCGTACAGGTTGAGCCTCCAAGCATTCAGGATGCCATTTTGATTCTGCATGGCGTTAAAAAGTGCTATGAGGAACACCATGCCGTAAAATATACGGATGAAGCAATTGAAGAAGCCGTGAAACTTTCTGCTAGGTATATCCAGGACAGGTTTTTGCCAGATAAAGCCATTGATGTAATCGATGAAGCGGGAGCCAAGGCGCGGTTAAACGTGTCCACCAATTCTCCGAAAATGGAGAAATTGTTGAAAAAGATCGAAGAAGTGCATTGCAACAAAGAATCAGCAATCAAGGTGCAGAACTTTGAAAAAGCTGCCCAGTTGCGGGATACGGAGCAACAGCTAATCAAGGAGAAAGAGAAACTTTCTCGGCAGGCCCAGAGGAAATCAAAAAGTAACATCATTACCGTTGACGTTGATGCCATTTTAGCTGTCATCGCTGGTTGGTCAGGGGTTCCGATTACACGCCTTGAGAAGAAAGAATCGGAACGTTTGTTACACCTCGGTGAAGCATTGAAAAAAACCGTAATCGGCCAGGATGAAGCCGTCGAAGGTATTGCCTGTGCGATCCGCCGTTCACGGACAGATTTAAATGATCCCAACAAACCAATCGGGTCATTTTTATTCCTTGGCCCTACGGGTGTGGGGAAGACCTATTTGGCCAAGATGCTGGCTGAGCAGATTTTTGGTAACAGGGATGCCATTATCCAAATCGACATGTCCGAATATATGGAAAAATATTCCGTATCGCGAATGGTCGGATCTCCTCCGGGATACGTTGGCCACGATGATGGGGGCCAGCTAACGGAAAAGATTAGACGCAAACCCTATGCGGTTATTCTTTTCGATGAGGTAGAGAAGGCCCATCCCGATGTTTTGCAGATTTTACTACAGGTTTTGGAGGATGGTCATATGACGGATGGACAGGGGCGCAAGGTGGACTTTAAAAATACGCTTTTAATCATGACGAGCAATGTTGGGGCCGAGATTTTGCAAAAAGACACCTCCCTTGGCTTCATGGCAGATCAAAATGCATCCCAAAATTTTGAGCGGATAAAAACATCTATCATCGAAGAGGCTAAAAAGACATTCAAGCCTGAATTTATCAATCGGCTAACGGATATGGTCGTGTTCAAACAACTTGACCATGAAGCTTTGCAAAAAATTGTCGACATTGAGCTAGACAAAGTCGGCAAGCGTGCTGCCGAAAAGGGGATAACCCTTGCTTTCTCCGATGGTGCGAAAACTTTCCTCGTGAAAAATGGCTACGACAAGAAGTTTGGTGCCCGTCCGCTAAAGCGTGCCATCGAAAAAAATGTCGAAGATCCCCTTGCCGACAGGTGGCTGAGTGGTGAAATTTCCAGTGGAGCAAAAATTACCATTTCCCATGAAAAAGATAGCGAAAAGTTATCACTCATACCCAGCTAGGTAAAATATTTGTTGGAAGAGCTATGACATATTAAAATTGTATTGTCGCAAAATGCTGATAATTCTCAGGAAAGGGAAGAATGAACAGGTGTTATGCTTAGCATTTCTATGGATGGTTTGGAGTTGCAAGGGGTGAATTTGTAGCCTCTTTTGCATCGGTTGACGATAACCCCATATTCTTCCCTCGCTTACATTCTTGCAATTACATAAATAATTTCATTTTTGCAAATTTTACTTTTCTTTGACAAACGAAAAACTTTTGCTACGTTTTTGCGACATGGACGGCAGAATGTTCATCGATAGCAGTCGCAAAGGGGCGATGGCTCTAAGAAATTTTGTGGATCAAAAATCTAGGAAACCTGACTTTGATTGGTATCAGCAAACATATGCAGACAACGTTCTTCGTAAATTTCTTGCAAGGAATGGGCTGTTCGACGTACGGAGAACGCATCAATCGCCACGGGCATCAATGGGGTGGTCTCCAGTCCGGGTTTTAGGAAGACAGTCCTCTTTGGACCATGTCTCAGAGAGGCGAACTGGGTTTGACCATGACACACTGCATCAGGTCACCCGATTGTTAGGTGGAAGTTTGCCTGATGCGGAATTGCAAAGCTTGGGTAAAAAAATTGGCGATATTATAACTCAATTGGATGTTAGTAGCCCACAGCGTAACGCCTTAGCCGCACTTTTTAATTACATCAATGCCCAGGGAAGCATCGCATTGGGATATAGCGAAGATATTTTAACTCCTAAAAACCAAAGCGGTGATGTCATAGCTGCAATTGGATGGCCACTATGGTCGATTCCATCCCTCGGAGCATCAACATGGGGAGCAGATTTTGTAAGACGTATTCAATATGTGTCTTCCCAGGGAGGGGACATAACGTTCATACTCCCCGAAGGCGAGTACGGTTACACATTTACAGCCCAAGGGATATGCACATCATACTGCATTTGGAAGGAAATTTTGAGGCGGATTGATTCCATGGACCCCAAACCTGATTATCGACGTATGCCTGTGTGGTCTGATGTTGTGGGAAATACTTTTTTCTTACAAAGCAATGAGGAAGATTTTAGAATTCTCTATGCCTACTATCTATTCCGTTATGTCTATGGAGTAAGCAACAGTTCCGACAATCCAATTTTCGATGCTCCCATTGACAAATCGGCCATTGGTGCACACATCGAGGATGCTATTCAAGCACTGGCTGACAAAAATCTGTCCAGGAGTAACCAACTGGGAGCAACGAGCCATTTCGAATTTGTATACTTACTATGTGCAGGAACTGAATTTAAAATCATCGCAGGGGAAGAAAAGGTTCGAAGCTTCGTAGATTTTTCGACGGACGAACAAGATCCTGACCAGCAAGAATTTCGTGACAAAATTAGAGCACTAATGGCGTCGCTTGCTTGATAACTTGCCAACGATTTTTTTTATTTTTAAGGAAACGAGGTACAATGAATAATCCAGTAAAAATTAGTTATAGGCATGAATCTGTGCATTTGGTCGATGACGCCAAAGAAGGGTTGTCAAAGGGTAAAGTAGAGTTGATATGCGAAATTGATATTTCCGATAGTGGAGCGTATACCTATACTTACTATGACTTTGTGGACCACAGGCCCCACATGCTGATCGGTCAAGCCGATGAAGAGTATTTTTGGAAACTCAATGAGGCAATGCATGGACAATTATTTGATCCTCTGTTTGCGGAAAGTTTGCAAGGCGAATTGGTCGATGAATATTCCTCCCAAGTCGAAAGGGTGAGTCTCTGTAAGTTTTATGAGGGCGATTTAGAAGAGCAAAAGGCAGTACTTGTATATGATGACCAAAATCACTGGCAAGAAGTGCCGCAAATCATACGGCTTACGAGGCTTGTGTTTGACGGATGTCTCGAAGAGATGAGAGAATTGGCGTTACGAAGGAAGTAACTCGCCTCTAGAAAACTGAGAAATCTAAGAATAGGATCGGATTGCAGAATTGTTCCCCATGTGTCATGGGGAAATTCTTGGTGCCATGAAATCAATGGATAGCCTAAAGTTTCTCCGTGATTTTGCTCCGTAAAGCTTCCGTCCAACAAAGAAAAATAGGCAGGGTGGAAAGATTATTCTAGTGCGCTAGTACAGCAAGTAGCCCACCACCAACAACCATAGCAGCAGTAGCAAAAGTTTGCCGCCAATTTACACCTCCTTTTGCTTGATCTTCAAGCTTCTGGAGGGTGTCTTGGACTGATGCTAGTGATTGTTCTTGACTAGCAATCGTTGCCTTTTGATCTGCCAGGATTTTTTCTTGCTCATTGCTCAGCGTTTGCAGTTTTCCGTTTGATATCTCCAACGATTGAACTTTTTCCTGTAATTCTGTGCATTGTGCCTCAATCTTTTGTAAATTTTGTGCCAATGAACCTGTTTCTTGGGTTAGCACCTCCAGGGATTGTTTTTCTCTCTCAATTTCAGTTGTTAAAGTTTGTATTTGATTTAATTTTTCGGTCGAACTTATTTCGTTGTTTTTTTCTATCTCTGCTAATGCCGCTTTATGCTCTGCTTGGAGACGAGCCATTTCGTCTTTTTTTTGCTGAATTTGAGCATTGGCTTGGTCTAAATCACGACTTGTTTCCCGTTGTTTCGATGCCAGCTCACTAAGTTGAGCTGCTGCAGCTTGCCTGCCGGTTGCTATCTCTTGTTGAGCTGCTAAAATTCTTTCGGTAAGTCCAGTATTTAGGTCATTCATTAGGTCATATGCTTCCCGTGCGGCCTGTTGCATTGCTTGTGCCGTTTGTTGGAACTGACCGCTTTCAATTAGTTCCTTACATTTTTCAGGATCCGTCATATTCGCACTCTTGCTAATTACCTCTGCTAATTTGGATTGGGCTGCCGATATTTGCCCTTGGGCCCAACTCAATGCATCAGTCAATTTTTGTTCTCCATTCGCAATGCTTTGCACATTGCTCAAAATATTCTGGACCATTTGCGTTTGCGTTTGCATACGTTGTTCTAAATTGTGTATCAGGTCTTGTTGAGACGTAAAAACTGAAACAAGACACGCTTGACATTGGTCAATGTAAGCTTTTTGTGCGGCGATTTGTTGCTCTTGTGTTTGAAGTTGTGCTTCAAATCGTGCAACTTCTGCCGCGGATTGCTGTTGTTGTAGGTCTTTGAGTCGTTGTTCCCGGGTGAGATTTTCTTGGGCCGCCGAGAGCTCGCTTTTCGCCGTTTCCAAATTTTGCTGTGCCCCTGCTATCGTCTCTTTTTGTTCGGCGAGCGTTGCTACTTGTTGTTGGTTGACTTCAAGCAACCGAGTGTTTTGTGCTTTCAACTCTTGATTGGCGGTTCCTATTTCTTCGTTGGTTTGTTTGACTGTTTCCAAGTCTTCTTTC
>JAISBO010000048.1 GCA_031266155.1 Puniceicoccales bacterium | reverse complement strand
CCAAGGAATTCCGTGACCGATGCTGGATTTTACAATGTTGCGGGGCAGGAATTGTTCTGGGATATGGGAAGGAAAACTTCGACGTCCGAATAGTAGAGGTCTCCGAAAAAAATGACCTTAGACGCAACTATGAAATGTTGCCCCTTGGACATTTTGGGGAAATCGTTTTTAAAAATTCAGGTTCACCAGCGTTTACCCATACGGAACTATATGGCTTCATGGATCAACAGGCTAGAATTTGGTGCTGCGGTAAGATTGTCGATACGGTAGTCTTCAATGATAAAAAATATTTTCCCCATTGCATAGAACCACTATTCGAACAACTATGGTGGGTAAAACAAGCCAAACTGAGATCTCTAAAGCAAGGAAGTGACATTGAGCCAACAATTACCATTTTTCCTAGGAAATTTCTATATCCGTTTATCAAGGTTTTTAAAAAATTTTTTCTGGCTAAACTCGAAAATTTTTCAAAAAAATTTAAGATAACCTCAAATATAAAAAACTTTTCCGTTGAAAAAACACTGGCTAAAAAATTTAACTTTTTATGTTTATAAGTCGAAAATAAATGTGATTTCGGGTATGATGAAAGATCTTTTAGCAAAAATTTCAGGACTTCGCGTATTGGTCATTGGAGATGTCATGCTGGACCACTACGTAATCGGGGATACGATAAGAATTTCTCCGGAAGCTCCTGTCCCTGTTGTTGTCGTTGAAAATGACAAATATACCCTTGGAGCTGCTGCCAATGTGGCCCTCAATGTTGCCCAACTTGGATGCCACGTGGAAATTGTTGGAAAAATCGGCATGGATTCTATAGGTGAACTAACAAAAAGTCTGTTTCGGGAAAATAAAATTCATTTTGATCCAAAGTTTGAAAGCGCGACTACCGACACGATTACAAAATCTCGGGTTGTGGTTAGGGGGCAACAGCTGTGTCGCATTGACCGTGAAAATAGAAAGCTGCACTATGAAATAGCCGATGACAACCTGGTGGATGAAATTTGCGAAAAGATTAAAGGGGTAGATGCGGTGATTTTATCCGACTATGCCAAGGGGACGATTTCAAATCGCAATGTTTCGAAATTCATCCATAGGGCTAACAGTGAAGGAGTTTTCATTGCCATGGATCCCAAGCCTACAAATGGATTAAACTTTTCCGATGTATCGCTAATTACTCCAAATAAAGCGGAATCTGCCCAGCTCGCAGGGCTTGAAATAGAACCGCACGAAGAGCCGCCTCTGGAGAAAATCTGTGACATAATCTATAATAAATACTCGCCAAAAAACCTGGTAATTACCCTTGGCACGGAGGGCATGCTCATACGAAGCCCCGATAAGCAAATACTTCGCATCCCAACATATGCAAGGGAAGTTTTCGATGTTTCAGGGGCTGGAGATACGTCAATTGCTTGCTTGACGGTGGCACTTGCCGCAGGAATACCTCTCATTCGAGCGGCAAAATTTGCCAACATAGCTGCCGGTATCGTCGTTGCAAAGCATGGCACCGCAGCCATATCCACCAACGATTTACTCAGCTCTGAAAATGGCCAATTTCTAAGTGTTTAGGGGGTGAATACCTCCCCTCTTCCCTTTGGAAAGGAAAAAGGAGGTTGCTTTCGAAGTTTCCACTCCGGCTAACTTCCTTCTTGCGGGCGTAGCATAGGGAAGAGTATTATGTCTCTAATGCTAGCGGCTCCCGTTAACAAAATAACCAATCTATCTATCCCAATGCCCATGCCGCCTGCCGGAGGCATGCCATACTCCAGAGATAATAGAAATTCATTATCCAGGTTGTGCTTTTCTTCGCCAATTTGTTTTTCGAACATTTCCCGCTGTACAAATGGATCATTTTGTTCGGAATAGGCCGGTGCGATTTCCTGACCATTTATGCACAATTCGAAGACATCCAGATAGCGGTTGTCCGCTTTATTTATTTTAGCAAGCGGGCACAATTCTTTCGGCAAATGGGTAACAAAAGTGGGTTGAATGAGCTTGGGCTCAACTATTTTGCTATAAACATCGTTCGTTATTTCAAAGTCTTCGCTGTCTGGGTTCGCTTCAATTGAAAGATCTTTGCATCGTTTTAGTTTCTGTTCCTTGGAAAAAGAAAACCAGTCGGCATCCCCCGTTGCTTCGACGATCAAGTCTACGTAGCGTCTTTCGGCCCACTCTCCTCCAAGCTCGATGATTGTTCCATCGCAGGATGTTATGGTCGTTGTTCCGATAACGGTTTGGCAAAGATGCTGGAGTATTTCACGCACCAGAGTCATCATTCCCCTGTAGTCGGAAAACGCTTGATATATTTCGATACTTGTAAATTCCGGATTATGTTTGCGTGACAACCCTTCGTTTCTAAAAATTCTACCGATTTCAAAAACTTTATCAAATCCTGCCACCAGCATCCTTTTCAGAAAAAGCTCCGTTGCTATTCTCAGGTAACATTTTTGGTTAAGGGCATTCATAAAAGTTTCAAATGGCCGTGCCGCCGCACCTCCGACAATATTTTGCAGAATGGGGGTTTCCATTTCCTCAAACCCTTTGTCCCATAAAAATCGTCGAATTTCCTTTACAATTTGACACCGCTTTTTTGCCCTGTCACGGGACTCCTGGTTAATGATCAAATCCAAATACCTTTGCCGGTAAACCTGGTCACTGTCCACCAGACCATGCCATTTTTCCGGAAGCGGCCGTAGGGATTTTGCGACCATCAAAATACTTTTAACGCGAACCGTAATTTCTCCAGTTTTTGTTTTGAACAGCTCTCCGCTTGCGCCCACGATGTCCCCAATATCAAATTTTGAAAAATTCTTATACTGTTCATCGCCAATGTCATCCGTCGATACATATAGTTGAATCTGCCCATCGATGTCTAAAATTTTCACAAAACTTGCTTTGCCCATCAGCCGAAAGGTTACAATCCTTCCAGCGACGTCGACCGTTTTCTGATGCTCAGAACCTTCTAGATAGAGCTTTTTCGCCTCTTGGGAAGTATGTTTTTTCGGAAAATTTTGCCCAAAAGGATCAAAACCATTACTACGCATGTCGTCTAGCTTTGTCTTACGGACAGCATAAACATCACTTCCATCAACCTTTTTTTCTTCAATCTTAACCATATATTACTCCTCTTCCTGTTGACTAAGAGATTCGTCAATGCCAGAAAACATATCAGATAGGCTAACTAACTCATTGGTGTTTTTAATTTTGTCAAAAGCCTTCATTTCTTCGGTAAACGCTGTTTCGTCATAGTTTGCTGCTTTTATCGACAGGCCAATTCGGCGGTCATTTTGGTCAATTTTTATTACACGGGCAGACACTTCCTGTCCAACGGCCAGTACTGATTTGACCTTATCCACATGGGTTTCCGAAATTTGACTAATGTGCACTAGGCCTTCGAGGTCATCTTCCAATTTGACAAACGCACCGTAGGGGACAATCCTCGTTACCCTTCCAATCACCACGGCCCCAACCTTATATTTTCTCTGAATTTCCGGCCATGGATCTTCCGTTAATTGCTTAATCCCCAGGGCAATTCTTTGTTGCTCCTGGTCTATGCTCAGCACAATTGTATCAACTTCGTCCCCTTTTTTAACAAATTCATTCGGGTTACTAATGTTTCGTGTCCAACTCATGTCACTGACATGGATCATGCCATCGATACCTTCTTCTAGTTCAACAAAAGCACCATATGCTGTCATATTCCGTATTTTTCCGCGAACGTGGGCTCCCACGGGATAATTTCTACAAACCATTTCCCAGGGATTTTCCTCTGTCTGTTTTAGGCTCAAAGCTATTCTTTGCTCATCCTCAGAAATTTCTATAACAACGGACTCCACTTCCTGACCAATTTTGACAACCTCACTTGGCTTGCTGATGCGTTTTGTCCACGACATTTCCGTTATGTGAATCAACCCCTCAACGCCATTTTCGATCTCAGCGAATGCCCCATAGGGAACCATATTGACAATTTTCCCGTGAATTTTTGACCCTATCGGATAGCGCTGTTCGATGCTATCCCAAGGATTTGGCATGGTTTGTTTCAGTCCGAGAGAAAATCGCTCTTTTTTCTGGTCAATTCCTATGACCATGACACTAACCTCCTGCCCTGGTTTTACCACATCACTTGGATGAGAAATGCGTCCCCAACTCATATCTGTTATATGCAAGAGGCCATCCAATCCATCGATGTCAACAAATGCTCCATAATCCGTTGTGTTTTTGATGATGCCCTTACGAATATCACCGACTTTAATTTCGTTGAGTAACAGTCGGCGTTTTTCCTGGCGTTCTTCTTCTATCAGTTCCCGCCGTGAAATTATAATATTTTTGCGCTCCTGATTGATTTTTAAAATTTTAAACTCATAGGTATTCCCAATATATTGGTCGAGATTAATGGGGGATTGCGTGTCGACTTGGGACGCAGGAAGAAAAGCATCCACTCCAATATTTACCAGTAACCC
>JAISBO010000039.1 GCA_031266155.1 Puniceicoccales bacterium | reverse complement strand
ATGATGTATGCAGTTGAAGGAGGGCAATTCCCAGGGGAGCCTCCTATTATACACTATAGCGAAACAGAACGCGCGTTTGGATTTATAATAGGCAGTAATCCAAAAAATCAGTGGTTACTCGCCTATTGTCCATTTTGTGGGAAAAAACTTCCGAAGGATTTGGTAGATGAGCACTTTGATGCCATATGAGCACTTTGATGCCATAAGAGATAACATTGGGAAACCATTGGATCCAATTCCCGAGGAGTTCAAAACTGACGAGTGGTTGAAAAAGCGAGGGCTATAGCCTAGGGACTAAGGTGAACATTGGGTAAGTGACGGCAGAGGATACATAAAAACCTTTCGCCACCTCCAATGGAATCAGAATGAGAACTATGATAATTCGCGGGCAATGCTGCTGTGACGATATGTGGAAGGCGGTTTCATCCGAAAACAAAGTCCCCTGTCTGTCGAAAAATTTAGCAATGTTCGTGGCGGTTTTTTTTAATTTTTCCTAGAATTCGTAGACACATACAACGCGGACAAACTTGCTGAATATGGAGAAATTGCTGAGGATGATATGTCCTTTTGCCCCTTTTGCGGAAAGCAAGTTTCTCCCTGCGGCAGGGATTTATCCGGGGAATGGAAAAAATGCAAATGCATTTGTGAAGATTTCCCCGAATGGTTCATGAAAGGCATCCATTACCCGAATATGAAATCCCCTACACCGATGTTCAAATATGAACCACGAGAAAACCAATTCTACATGCATTACCGCAAGGGGTTCGGCGAAGGCTGGATTCCCATAACTTATTGCATCTATTGTGGAGAACCACTGTCGGAAATGGTGGAAAAGTACGGAATTCCCAAAGTAATCGCAGACCGGCTGGATCCCTCCGAGTGGCAGGGAAAGTACAAACTTTGTACAAAGAAAAAAGTGCTAACTACAAATTTCCAAAAGAGACTCCTGCTGTTCTTCCTTACACAGGTTGAGAATGATATTATCGTTCTCTGCCATCGTTTCATGGGACATAATCATAAGGATAACAGTCACAACCTTTCTTGCATGGAATTGATTGGCATCTCACCACCGACGTAGAGGGTCTTCCATGGTTTTTCGCATTTTCATGGCCCAAAATCTTCCCCCTTACTCATGTTTATTGCCATTTTCCACGCCAGCCATGTCTTCCCAGAACCCCGTTTCCCAAAAATGTAACCCAGGCTGCCAGCTCTTAACCATGAGGAAAGAATCAATTCTCTCGGCGGGAGTTTCATGCTAAAAAAACTATTTCCCATAATTGTTGATTTTTTAGTTAGCTCTTTTTTTACGGGCTTATCAACATTTTTTCTTTCCCTTTCGTTTTTATTTTTATCATCGACCAAGTCATAGGGGGGTTTGAATTTCCCCAATTCTTTCCATGTTATTTTCATCTATGGGCTCATTTCCCCCGGTGAATAAATAATGGTCAGAATATTCTTGCATATTTTTTTGATTTTTAGTAAGAATATTGTCTATCTTTCGTTTGTTATATTCGTGAAGTAGAGGGTAGATTAAAGGAAGAATAATTTGGCATTTTTGGGAAAAACGGCCGCAAAAACTCTCCGTTTACCCCTCGGTAAAATGTCTTAAATTCCCTGCATTTACTCAGGTTAAACCATATCTGTATGGCCAGAATTTCACTCACCCATAACCCACCTTTCCGTCCCCTCCTTTCCTTTCGTTCTACCTTTTTTCCCTTGCAAAGATCATCTATGGTCACAAAAAGCCTCGTCAGTCTTAGGGTTGCTTTATTCATCCATCTTCCCTAAGATTTTTCCTTTTCTTTTCTCTTTTTTATTTTGAGTTTCGCGTCACAATGAGGTTATGCAGTTGCTGCCGATCCACTAGGAAAAGATAGTTGGCTAAGTCCCCTAGCGACTTTCCCTAGGAGAAGCACTAGTGTTTGTATGGCATTGAGTCCATTCGTTATATTTTGGAATATGTTCCAAATGTCCTGGGCAATCGCGGGAATCTTTTCCTGAAGTGAGTTAGCACCAATGAGTGCACGCATCGACGTCGTAGCCAGCAATACATCCTTAAATCCCTCTTTCTCCAGAAGACCCTGCGAGAAAATCGCATAAACGGGAAAAAAAGCCACCATGCACCGATTTACCATTCCGCTGTTCCATATTCCATAGGAATATGGTACAATGTCGGCAAGCAATGGGAGTACAACTGCCAGCAGAAGTTTTCCCAGTCCATCTGGACCTGCAATGCCCGATTTCAGCTTATCGGAAGCCATGAACACCTGGGTTGTTGCCACGATGCCCAGTGTTATTTTTAGTATAATATGAAGCATTGACAATGGCCACGAAAATTTAAACAGGAGATCGCCAGCTTTCATTAGAAACAACAATGCCTGGATTGGCAGCCTTAATTTTATTCTCCTGGATACTGGGTCGTAGAGCCATTGGTTAATTAAATTTGTTTTTGGCCTAGTAAAACACCTGCCTATTAGTTTGAGCATATTTGGGGTGTCTTGAATGGCTCTTCCGCAACTCTTGTATCCCGCAACTTCAATTAAAACTCCCACAGCCCCACTTACCTGGCAGTATGGTTTCAGGTCTGGTTTGTCTATTCTGCCAAAAAAAGTACCTTTTTCCATAACTTTTCTAATACAAAATTTTTTAAAAAGGTTCAAGTCTTTTTTGGGAAATTCAATAAATATATAACATGAAGTTCCTTATTTTTCACAAATATCACACTGCTGCGAGGAGATACAACACCAAGATTCGGTCGATTTGTTTATCATTTATATGGATATCATCCTCTTACAATAGACTACAATGAAAAGGAGAGATGTTTTTCCGACGTCCCTTTTGCACCTCTGGGAAAATCGCTGGAGCTTAAAAAACAACCAGGCCCCGGGGAAATGTTGCTCTTCCAAAAGACCAATCCGTCCGCCGCTGTAGGAGCTCTCCTTAGATTGTGGCAGTCGTACGCAATTGGATTTTTTCCCTGGTTCATAAACTCGACATCTTCCTCACCGATTTCTTTCTCTTTTACTGTTCTTCTCCCTTCCCTCTTATAGAGCTGTGGGCTGAATGACTTTGGGATAGGGATGGTCCTTTTTCTCCATAATTTTTAACTTGCCTAAGGGCAGTAGCGACGGGGCAACAAACCAGTCCACCGCCGATGCATCCCCCCTGGCACGACATTACTTCCAATACGGTCCCTCTTTCGCATTCCCCAGCTTTGGCAAAACGTTTCAAATCCTTTACGGCTTCGCGGTCTAACCCGTTAATTGGTGCAAATGTTACTTTTTTTTCGCTGAGGGCCAGGACACTTTGAACTGCTCGGGAAACACCACCGCTTATGGCGAACTCCCTGGCTTCTTGTGCCGTTTGGTATGAAAATGCTTCTTCTTCACATTCGCTAGGAATAATTGAAAATGCCTCAAATAGTGCTTCAATCTCCTCACAGCTAAGAACGAAATCGACCTTTTCGTTCGCAAAAACTTCTTCGTATTTAGCCAGACACGGACTGATGAATACCAAAACACCATCCCCATGTTTTTCCCGAACATGCTCCGCCGTGTAAAACAACGGTGTGCCGGAGGATGAAACGAACGGTTTTAAATCTGGAATATGTTTTTTCACGAGGTTGTTGTAGGCGGCACAGCAGGATGTTGTCATAAATTTTTCACCCCTAGCTAGGCGTTCTTCCAAATCTTTTGCTTCATGGAATGATGTGGATTCTGCCCCGATGGCGACTTCGTAGACAATGGAAAATCCAACTTTTTTCATGGCGGCATGTAGTTGTTCTGCGGAACATTTGAACTGTCCGAGTAATGTGGGAGCCATTAAAGCTATCACTTTTTTCTTGGATTTCATGGCCCTAAGCACATCGATTATTTGACTTTTGGCCTGGATAGCCTCGAATGGACAAGCAGCCATACATTTTCCGCAACTGATACATTTGGCGAAGTCAATCACCGCATGCCCTTCTTCGTCTTTTGTAATGGCATCAACTGGGCAAGCATTCTCACATGGGACAATGGTTTTAACAATAGCACCGTAGGGGCAAGCACGCAGGCACGCACTACACTTTTTACAACTTTTTACATCAATAATCGACCGTTTCCCATCATTGCTAATCGCGTTGAATCGACAGGCGGCGAGGCATGGTTTTTTTGTACAATTTTGGCATAAATCGGTGACGTGTAGGTGGCTGGCTTTGCAC
>JAISBO010000033.1 GCA_031266155.1 Puniceicoccales bacterium | reverse complement strand
AAGGTTCCACTTTAGCCCTTCCGTCCTAATGCAACATTTGGGGATTCCGAAAAGTGATAACTTTGTCCCAATTTCTAGATTAAATACGTGGGTTCCCCTAAGCATCAGCCCCACGATATTTTCTCCTAAAAAAACAGAATTTGTTCGGGCAAAAATGTTGATATTATTTAGGATATGGTCCATATATCCACCGTTCATGCCGAGAATAACGCTTGGCAAAAGATTGTGCTCTCCCAAATAATTTAATGCTTTTTCAAAGTCCGATGAATTTTGATCCCCAAGCTTTATAAACTTACCATCGACCAACAAATCCTGTCTGACGCTATCCAAATCTCCTATTATCACGTGGGGCACTATGCCCATTGTTGCCAAAGAATTTGCAGCTCCATCCGCAGCAATTATCGGTAGACGTATTTTTTGAAAAAATTTATGGTCAGGCAAAGTGCCGTGCAGGCATAATACCGATCTATATTCGTCGAATTTTACGATCATAGTAATATTTTTGAACAATGGAAATAAAACTAGTCACAAGCATGGCAACATTACTCCATATCACGGGATGTGATTTCACGTAACAGCCATAAACAATCCAACAAATCGAACAAACGAGATAATTTATGAGCATCAGTATGGAAATATCTCCCGTGGATTTAGTTTTAAATGATTTCCAAATCTGAGGGACAAGACCTATACAAGACAATAAAAAAGCTACTGTCCCAAAAAAATTAGAGATATTGAACATAGATTCGCTTCCTAATAAACAAATAGTTACAATTAAACAACAAAAATATTACCTCCTGGCGGAGCAGAGGTTCCCTTTTAGCGTTATGCTTTCCCATGAAGTTAGGTTAAATGGATAAGAATAGTCGACTAAATCTGTGAGATGGAATGTATCAGTACGATGATTGTTTAGTTTTATGTAATAACTACGCCGCGAAAATGTTGTTTGCGTGAAATCTATACAATTTCTACCTAAGCAATGCTTCTCTTAAAGAAAGATCGGAATCAGCGCCTTGATTCCTTTTAGCTGGTAGAGCCAATGTGACAAAAACAGCTGAAAAAATCTCTTGAATAAGGGTAATTTGGCGATATACCAAAAATAAAGATGGAAGTGTAATTTTTGATATATGCCTCATAAAACGATAGACTCCTCTCTGAAAAGCATTTTGAACGTAACGTTGCCTATGATATTGGCGGCGATGTCCACTAACCTAATGTGCCTAATCGACAGGTTCATGCTGGCCGGTTATTCGCTAGATTCGATGACCGCGGTTGCAATTGCCATAAATTCCGTTATGATGTTCACCTGTCCGCTTATGGGGATAGCAAGCTCGGCAGAAGTTCTTGTCGGGCAATACAATGGATCGAAACAGTACGAAAAGCTCGCAGCGCCAACGTGGCAGATGATTTACATGTCAGTGTTTGCGTGGCTCCCATGCGTTCTAATTGCGTATTTTGCTGACTATTTGAACCTATATCCTGCGTATTATGTAAAGGATGGCGTTATTTTTCAGAAAGTATTGATGTACTTTGGGGCTTTGCCGCCAATAAAGTTGGCACTTGCCTCATTTTTTGTCGGGCAAGGCAAAACCAAAATAATAACCATCGCCATCGCAACCGGAGCATTGTCAAATGTCGTGCTAGACTATCTTTTTATTTACACGCTTAATATGGGATGCCGTGGCGCTGCGATTGCGACAGTCATTGCTGAATTTATTCAGATTTCAATTTTGGCGTCCATCTTCTTTTCAAAATCCAATCGGACCCTCTACAGAACCTTTCAAAATCGAGCGTTTAACAAAAGTTTGTTTAAGGAATGCTTTCGAATTGGGATCCCGGTCTCGCTTAGCAACTTCATAATGATATTTGCTTGGTATTTAATGGCGGTAACGATAGGCCATGTGTCAAAAGATGAAGCTACTGTATACAGCATATGCTCTGGTCTATATGTATTTTTTGTGTTCATTGCCGAAGGAGTAAACAAAGGGACGACCGCAATCAGCGCGAATATGATTGGTCGCAAAGACTTAGAATCCATTGAGGAAGTCCGGAAAACCTTCGTAAAAATTTCGCTATTCTTCGGGGCAATTTTTGCAATTCCCCTTGCGGTGTGTCCGGAGTGGATGGTTAAACTTATTAGTATGGTTCCCGATGATATCTCGAGGTTATATCCAGAGATAAAAATAGGACTCGCCTTGCTGGCGGTCAATATAACATGCGAAACGTTGCTGTACTCAACTTGGGGAATTTTGATTGCGGGAGGTGATTCTAGGTATGCCACAATAGTTGACCAAGTATGTTTCTGGACGATTGTTTGTTGCCCGATGCTTTTTTTGTATTGTGCGTGGGGATATGCCTCCGTGATTGCTCTTTATACGTTAGTTGCGATTTGGCTAGCGATTTGCCAAACCATCCTATACGGGCGCTACAAGAGCCTGAAGTGGTACAATAGGCTGGTGTGACGGCTGCTATCTACCGCTTTTGCGCAATTGTAACGAAAGAATTTTTCTTAGTAAACCTCGACAGGGAAAGGTCCTAAGACATCCCAGAAAATTCCCTGAGGTGTGTCCAGACATAGCTTGATGGCGGAGAGAGAGGGATTCGAACCCTCGGTGCCATTGCTAGCACACAGCATTTCCAATGCTGCACAATAGGCCACTCTGTCATCTCTCCTTCATGAAATCTAAATCTTTCCAAATGATCTCGCCAACAAATATACCACAACTCCATGCATTTTCGTTGGGAAACCCTGCCTCTAGTTTTAGATCTTAAAACCATGGTGCCCGGAGAGGGGGTCGAACCCACACTCCCTTGCGGGAATCGGATTTTGAGTCCGACGCGTCTGCCAGTTCCGCCATCCGGGCCATTGTGAAGTGCACATTGGGACTTTCTTTTCATTTTGCAAGCAAAGTTTTTTACCGTCCAGCGAGCTTTACCCTGTGGTCGGGTACTTACTGGGATGAGTTTTTACAGAAAATTAGGCTTTGGACGCTTGGTTCTACGGCTCAAGCTTCCATCGCCCACGAACCCATATACCACCGCCATTGCGGTTAAAATTATCTGCCTCAGGGAACACAGGGGAAAATCCTCCATTCATCATGCCTTGAATTTTAGACTTTGTTCGAAAGATATTTGGGGGACATCTGGATGAATATCAGCTTTACAAAAAAAAAACTTTCTTCAATCTTTATCCATCGAGGCAAAATAATGGATGCAACTATTACAATTTTTCAAGATTTAGCCACCGTCTGCATGGCGAGCGGTATATTTGCTCTGATTTTTCACTACCTAAAGTTGCCACTTCTATTGGGATACATAGTCGGCGGATTCTTGGTCGGACCACATTGCCTCAATTGCATACATGGAGGTGAATCCATAAACCAGTTGAGTGAATTGGGAGTGATATTCCTGATGTTTTACATCGGGTTAGAATTCGACCTGACGAAATTAAAAAAAATCTTCATTCCGTCCGCCTTTTGGTTGACGCTTCAATCCATCGGAATGATAGCAATTGGAATGATGATCGCCCCGCTACTCGGTTGGTCTGGGCTAAATGGATTGTTCCTGGGCTCCATGCTGGTAATGAGTTCGACGATGATAACCATTCCTCTGTTGAAGGCTAAAAATACACTAAATACGGAATATGCCCAATGTGCCATTGGGTGTTTAATATTGGAAGATATCCTCGCCATGGTATTTTTGGTAATACTCTCGAGCATAGGACATACGGGGCAGTTCGATATGTTTGAAGTCAAGAGAAGCACTTTCATCATTAGCGTATTCGTTGTCATGGTATTTTGCGTGGGCAAGCTGGTAGCACCGTTTTTCGTACGCATCCTATTCCGAGAGCCATCTCCTGAGGCATTGGTAGTGGCTATAATTGGCTTTTTGATGGCCATATGCCAGCTAGCACATTACTTTAATTTCTCGGTGGCATTGGGTGCATTTCTGGCCGGATCAATTCTGTCGCGAACAAACATTACCCAGCAAGTTGATAGAATAACCGAGCCCCTGCGAGACGTTTTCAATGCGGTCTTTTTTACGTCCATCGGCATGATGATTGACCTGAAAGCAATCGTACACTTTTGGCCATGGATACTAACCCTAGCCCTAATAACATTCGTCGGACAAACATGCATTGGGACCATAGCTTTGTTCCTAATAGGAAAGAAAAGTGAAACTGCCTTTAAGGCTGCTTTTTCGAAGGCACAAATTGGGGAGTTTAGCTTCGTAATCGCCGTTCTAGGAAATTCCCTGGGCGTGCTCCACAAAGATTTTATGTCCGTAACCGTTGGTGTTGCATTGGGCACAATTCTAATATGTTCGATCTTGAGCAATCAGGCCGACAGGATTTTTGGATTTTTCTACGCCCGCTGCCCAAACTTTCTAAAAGAGTTTGGTAAGGCTTACCACCATTTGCTCGGTGAAATTAAAGATAATGTGTCGAAAAATATGCTCATCGGATTGATCATCCGGCAACTTTTATTGGCATTGCTTTGGTTATTTTTGCTAAGTGGCACCCTATTTTCCGTTTCATGGCTAGCAGCCTTGACCAAAAGTGGAGAATTTGGAAATGTATTGGCATCCATACTAAAATTTCTGAGCAAAGTATTCTGCATGATTAGCAAATCCTATGCGGAACAATTGCCCGAAGAAAAAATCTTTGAAATCAGTTCCAATGTGTTTCAGTTGTGCATCTGGGTGGCAGCGTTTTTAATTTGCATACCATTTTTGGTCGGCATTATAAAAAATATTCAAGCAATATTTACCAATTTGATTAAAAGCTCACTGAATAAACATGCCCAAAGGGAAATACTACACGATAGAGTGTTCAATGTGATGAAAACTATTTTCGTTATTGCAGCTTTGTTTTTATTCAGTGGTATTTTTCTAGGGATTGCTTCGAGATATTTGCCCCATGGCGTCCCCGTAATTTTATTTGGATCAATTGCTGTTATTTTGGCAATTTTCCTGTGGAGACAACTGTCGAAGCTCAATAACAAACTCGAGCTAGCTTTTATTAAAAATTTTAACGATAGGATAGAGTCGCAGGAACAACTTCATAGGAAGTCTATTTTGGCCAAAGCCGCCGCCAACAATCCCTGGCCCATAGAAATTCATGAAATTTTACTGCAGCCAAATCACGATAGTGTAGGCAAGGAACTTTCAGAACTAAAACTCCGTGAATTAACAGGAATTACCATTATTGCCATCGCCCGTGGCGGTTTGACATCCTATAAACTCAATCCGAATAGTCAATTATTCCCCGGAGATCACATAATTCTCATAGGCACAGAGTCTCAAATAAATGATGCCAAAGCCATATTGCTTAAAGAGAATGAGGAGAAAAAATCAAAGCGGACGAACGCTCAGTTTGACATTTTAAGTTTTTGCATCGGCAGTGATAAAAGTTTCGTTGGCAATGTTTTATCCGCCTTATGTTTTAGACAAAAGTATAGCCTAAACATCGTAGGAATTCAAAGAAAAGATGAAAAAATCAGCGATATTAGGTCCGACATGGAACTGATGGAGGATGATATATTATTGTTGGTCGGGACAACGACTGCCATTGCTTCATTTAAAAATGAGTTTTCCTTTGCATAGAGGTCCAAAATCGATACGTCGGAGGTATGGGAAAATTTTTCAATGCAATAATCATTGACAAACCCCATGTCTATTACAACTTACACCGCATCTAGAGCGAGCGTAGCTTAGTTGGTAGAGCACTACCTTGCCAAGGTAGATGTCGAGGGTTCGAGTCCCTTCGCTCGCTCCAATCTTTTGACAAATGAGCTTTGCCGTTGATTTAAA
>JAISBO010000064.1 GCA_031266155.1 Puniceicoccales bacterium | reverse complement strand
TCCAATAGTTTAAAAACCAATACTTTCTGATTTTTCAAATCTATTCCATCCGCAATGGCATCGATGGTTAGCTTTTTCCCTTTGTTTTTTGTCAGGAAAGATCCTATGGACCGTTGAATCTGCAAAATCTCTGCCGCTGCTTTTTTACCGGCTTCCACTCCCGGTTGGTGATATGCATTCACATTTACCATGCTGGCATAGAACCCTACGACACGCTCATATAGGGCAACCAATGACCCAAGTTCATATTCCGAAAATTTATCGACAGAAATTTGAATTACCCCAGTACCACTTTCACATAGTGCCCTGGCTGTCCCCAGGGCAAATCCATTCAAATAATCGCCACTCGTCATGCCATTAGGGTCAACGGCCGGCGAAATAGCATTTCTGGATTTTAATACGGAAATAATCGTCATAAAGAAATTTTGCAATCCATCGCGTAGCTGTTGTATGAATGAATGTTGATCCGTAGATCCCTTGTTTCCATATACGGTTAATCCTTGGCGAACGACATTCCCATCGCAATCCTTTTCTTTACCAAGCGATTCCATTATTAGCTGCTGTAAGTATTTGGGAAAATTTGATAACCTGTCCTTGTACGGTATAACAACCATATCTTTTTTCCCCACTCCATCCGTCGCACAATACCATGCGAGAGCCATCATCATCGCTGGGTTTTTAGCAGAAGCAACACGGGTTATACCATCCATGTTGCGAGCCCCGGCAAGGAAAGATTTTATGGGGATCCCCTGCAAAGCTGCTGGTAATAACCCCACGGCAGAAAATACACTCGTTCGACCTCCTACCCACTCCCACATCGGAAACCTCCCTATCCACCCTTCGGAATGGGCCTGTTTATCAAGAAGGCTATCCTGCCCCGTTATGGCTACGGCATGCCTAGAGAATGTATACTTGTTTTTTTCATAGGCAGCTATCACTTCGACCATTGCATTGCGAGGTTCAGGGGTGCTACCGGATTTCGATGTGACAACCACTAGCGTTCGCCCAAGTTTCCCTTCCAGCTTTTTAAGGATCAAATCAATGCCATCGGGATCCGTATTATCTATGAAGTAACAGTTGATTTTATTGTTTCCGTCCAAGCTGCCACATATCAATTGGGGACCCAGAACCGATCCGCCTATGCCTATACATAAAGCGTTTTCAAATTTACCATCCTGACCGGAAATGTGCCCTAGGTGGACCTGCTCCACAAATTTCAATATTTTTTCAATGCCCTCATCAATATTTCTTTGAATTTCCGGAGAAGGCGCAATATTGGGGTTTCGTAGCCAATAGTGTCCCACCATTCTATTTTCATCTAGATTTGCTACGGCTCCAGCTTCCAGTGCTGCCATTTCTCGATGGGCAACGGTGATTTTTTCTGCCATTCCACTGAAAAACTTTTCCGAAAAACCAATTTTGCTAAAATCAATGGTCATCCCCAGCTCATCGCTGCGAAACAAATATCTTTCGAAATTACTCCAGTCGTCCATGGAGGACGATAACTAATGAAAGTAGATACTCTTGGCAATAAAATAGGAGTAATGGATAAAGTATTTTAGATATAATACCCCGAGAGGGATTGAAAACAACAGACTATCCGTTAGGTCAAAAATTCCGCCTATGCCTGGGAGGATGACTCCCGAATCTTTTTCATCGGCAAGGCGTTTTACCACCGACTCGACCAAGTCCCCAACCAATGAAAATATGGCTAAAAGTGTGGATAAAATAATGGCCTGCCCGATTCCCAGCCCACTGGGTAACCATTGCCGACAGAAAAATAAAAGAACTATTCCAATACAGTTGGAAAATAAGACGCCTCCCCATAACCCTTCGACGGTCTTTTTGGGACTAAAATTTATGGCTAGTTTGCGTTTGCCGAAGTGTTTTCCCACGAACATGCCACCGATGTCGCAACCTTTTGTGACCAAAATCATCCAAAATAAAGTGCCGATGTAATGGTCGCTGCTCAATCCATGGAGCGACATTTCATGGTATAGCGCAATGGGGAAGCAACACATGAAGGGGACAATGATACCGACAATCGTGGATACTATGCAGCTTTTGGATACTTCGAGGGAATGGGAAAACAAGGCTTGAGCCACAACGATGGTTATTGATAGGTAAAGCAATTCTGCACAGGATGGCATTGCTGGAGTTTGTCCATCGCCATAAAAACTTCCCAGCATTAGCAAGGCACCGCAAAATATCCCGGTGAAAATTAGCGGCCTTTGACCTATCTTCCGTAACAATTTATAAAACTCCCACTGGGTCAATAATCCAGCAAGGGAAACTAATCCCACACATCCCACTGCCCCGAAAAAATAAATCGTCAGCGATATAAGGGCTAAAATCAGAATACTGCTAATTGTTCGTTTTATCATTTATTTTTCCCATTCTCCTTTCTCTGGCACCATAATCTTCTATGGCCAGCAAAAATTCCTCTTCATTGAAGTCAGGCCAGTAGGTTTTCGTAAAGTACAACTCCGCATAGGCCGATTTCAATAATAAAAAATTGCTCAATCGCTGTTCTCCGGATGTTCGAATTATAAGATCGGGATCCGGCAAATCTTTTGTATAAAGATATTGTTCAAAATCTTCCCATGTCAAATTTTCCACATCCACATCTTTATTTTTCAAAAGATTTCCTGTGGCTTGAATGACTTCGCTGCGTGCTCCATAATTCAAGGCGACGGTAAGATGAAATTTGTCAAAATGTGCCGTACTCTGGGCTAATTTTTCAATCGCAAGCTGGAGGTTAAGGGGCAACTGGGATAGGTTTCCTATGGCTCGGAAATGTACTTCCCTTTCGCAAAGAGTTTTGCCGTATTTTTTCAAAAATTTTTCGAATAAATTCATTAAAAAGTTTACTTCCGATTCCGGTCTCGAAAAATTTTCCGACGAAAAAGCAAAAAAGGTCACATATTTGATCCCACTTTTTTCAGCCACACGCAAAACTTTTTTTATCACCGAGGCTCCCCGCCTATGCCCTTCATGGCGAGGCAACCCATGGGCCTGTGCCCAGCGACCATTCCCATCCATGATAAAAGCGACGTGCATGGGAATACGACTCATGAGCCCGCATATGTATGAGTTTATGGCCAATAATCAAGTTTCTTATGGGCTCTTGCGGAAATATGTTCGTAAACAATATTTCATTTCCCATTCCCACAAATTGATTTTTAGCCAATAATTAGAGAAGTTCCTGTCATTTCACAGGGTTGTGGAAGTTGCATCATTTGCAATAGGGTTGGAGCAATATCGCACAGTGCACCGGAAGGCTTTAGTTTGAAATTTTTAAATTCTTTGCCATAGAGTATCACTTCAACGGGATTTGTGGTATGTTGTGTAAACGGTGTACCCGTGTCTACGCCTACCATTTTTTCTAAATTTCCATGGTCGGCGGTGACCAATGCGTTGCCACCCACGGCATCGATGGCCGAAAGCAATTCTTTCAGGCAGGCATCGACGGTCTCAGCAGCCTTTTGGCCTGCTTCCATGTTGCCCGTATGTCCAACCATATCAGGGTTCGCAAAGTTCACAACGATGAGGGAATACTTTCTGCTTAGGATGGCATCCCTAACTCCATCTTTTACCGCAAAAGCACTCATTTCGGGGCGTTGGTCATAGGTTTCGACATCCGTCGGGCTCGAAATTAATTTTCGATCTTCACCGGCAAATGGTTCTTCGCGGTAGTCATTGAAAAAAAATGTCACATGGGCATACTTTTCAGTTTCAGCACATCTAAATTGCCTCAGTCCAAGCTGGCTGATATAGTTCCCTAGGATATTTTGCATTTTTTCAGGGCGTTTGAAAATTACATTTTCACAAAGGCCAACCTCATATTCGGTCAGCGTTGCATAGTATAATTTTAGCAATTTTTCCCTCGGGAAACCGGTGAAATCAGCATGTGTAAACGCCTTCGCAATTTCCCTTGGTCGGTCTCCCCGGAAATTGAAAAATAGTATGCTGTCATTGTCTTCAATTTTTCCGGAAAAAATTCCTTGTCCATCCACAATTTGGGTCGGCAAAATAAACTCATCACCGGCCTGGTTGTCCGATTTGGGGTGGTCATAGTAGTGTTGAATGGCCTCCCTGGGGGACTGAAATTGTGAAAAATTTTGTTCCCCAATCATGCAATTGTATGCTTCTTGGACACGATTCCATCGATTGTCGCGGTCCATGGCCCAAAATCTGCCAATTACGGTGGCGATTTGGCCAATTCCAATTTTTTGACACTCATTCTCAATCTCTTCTAGATACTTTATGCCGCTGTCCTTTGCCGTATCACGTCCATCGCCGATGAAATGGATGAAAACTTTCTTCACCTCCGCATTTTTAGCGAACCGCAAAATCGAGTACAGATGCCTCATGACGGAATGGACCCCGCCATCGGAACACAGCCCGATTAGATGTAATTTGGAATCGTGCAATTTAACATTTTCCATTGCATTTCGGAACACCGCATTATTTTCAAAATCGCCGTTCGCCATCGCCTTGTCAATTCTGACAATTTCCTGGTCTACGACCCTGCCTGCGCCGATATTTTGGTGTCCGACTTCGCTATTGCCCATGATACCCTCCGGCAGGCCAACGGCCAATCCGGAAGCTTCTATCTCCGTACGTGGCCAGTTTTGCGACAGATGGTCCGAAAATGGGGTATTTGCCTTCAAAATCGCATTACAAAAATCTTCCTGCCGGCTGTGGTTACAACCCCAGCCATCCCGAATGATTAAAACTGTAGGAATCACATCGCCTGCCATAGTATAGGGTATGTTATGATGACAATTTCATGGAACTATTCAATCTAATTCGCAATCTTCGCTGAACATAGCAAAAGCTGCAAGCACATGCCTAGCGAAAAAATGAAACAGTCCCGAAGTCCCACCGCAAACTCTCGGGGCATAAACCCAACAATAATCTATTCTCTCGCGGCAACGTGGCCGCACCACCATCGGCAGCCAAAGGCTTAGCAAGTTAGATATGGAAATTTTCCCTTCCCAATTGGGGAAATTTTCCCTTCAAAAATCCCCCTTCGAAGGAGAGTCGTCCTCGTAAAAACCTGAGTCTAGGGGGTGGTTTCGTACAAAATTTTTCTATATAGTGCCGCACTCTTTTTATTACTCTGCACAAGTTTTGGAGGAATATCCAAAAATTCTATCACCAATGAAAATGTCGATGCAAGACATTCCAATACTTGATTGGGATTATTTTTTACTAGCTTGAATGTATAGTTTGGATGTATTGAAATTTGTCTAAAGATGATGGGGATTTCATTCTCATATAAACTTTTGAGAAAATTTCTGAAAGAATCGGTGAACGTTGTAAGCTTTATTTTGTAAAGATATGACCTATTGCCTCCTATTTGTCTAACATCAGGGGAAAATATGTCACTATTCTCAAAATAGTTGGAATGGGGCAGATCTCCACGTTCAATGGATATGATTTTTAGGTAGGAGGTTCGCGATTCTAGCAGGTAAGAAATGATCAATCTGAGCTGTTCCTGTTGGCGGTGAATATCGTAAATCTCGCTGAGTAAGGGCTGTTCGCTTTTTTCGAAAAAGTCCCTAAAGCCAAAGGAACAAGTGGATTCAAATTCTACACCCAGCGCGTCACAAGACTCCCGTGCCCACGTTAGGTACTCTGATATTTCAAAAAATACCGCTATGTGGTTAGGTGGCAAGCTATGGGAAGTGCTAGCATGCGCTAATTTTGACATATTTTCCCAGGTTTTTGATGCAAATTGTCTATACTGAGTTATATCTGCTCTGAACTGTCGTTCTTTTCCCAAATGGTCATTGGGCAGTTTCGATTGTTTAATACCTAGGGAGTTTGTCAGGGCTACAACATTTTCCTTTCGCAAAATTTTACTGCGATAGGCATTGAAGCATTTTTTTATAATTAAGATTTGACACACCGCCAGTATGACGACGGTAGTGAAAAACAAGCAATGACGTTTAAGGAAAAGTTTTTTCATCTTACAAGAATTTCAGATTGTTGCCCCAATATTATATCAAACGAAAAAGGTAAAGTATCACCATTTGCCAGTGACATTTGTATGTTCTCAATGTGATCAATTCCCTTTATTTCACCCAACGACGACATTAATTCTTCGATGGTTTTGTTGATTAGTCTTTTCGTTTCGCCATCACCGATCCACGTTTTCGCCGAAACTTTAATCCTGTTATTGCCATTGCTACCCTTTTTGTCCGCCCATGTGAACGATTCTATCCATGCAGTTTTTAAGTTCTCCATTTTGCATTGGACTTCGTTGAATAAATCTGCCCAAGCGGCTTGAGAATACAGGGATAATTTAGCATCCGCGATAAATGAGCGCAAAAGTTCATGTTCTTCGTGGGCTTCTTCATACCTGATAATATCCGCGTTTACTTCGAGCAATTTTGCTTCAAGCCGAGATTTTTTGGTCTCAAGATTTATGACGTCTTTTTTTAGTATTTTTAACCCCGTCAATAATGCTAACGTCATGACGATAAAAATAAGCAAATACCCAAAATTTTGGCGCTGAAATTCTATTTGGTTTGAAAAGTCTACGGAAAATAGCTTTAAGGGTTGTACTTGGTTAGAACTCAAACAATATACTGCTCCAACGAGTACCCCCATGTTGTTTTTTACGAGCCTCAGCTCCTCTTCAGGCAGATTACATGCAAATTGCTGTTTAAAAATATCAAACACATTGACAATTTCCATATCCTTTGCGGTATTAAATGCATCGTACAGGTAGCTTTCGCTGCCAGTCAGGTACAACTTTTTTATCGGATACTGCCTCAAGGTTCTACAGTAAAACAGTTCAGATTTTTTAATTTCCTGGCGTAATTTTTGAGAAAATTGCTTTAGGTAATAGGTCATGAATGCACGATTTTCATCCTCCTGATTGCTAAAAAATTCCGAAAGGAGAAGCTTGGCCTTGTCGAAGGATACCTTTTGCAATTCTGCAATCGTTTTGATTAGATGTATTCCCGTGATAGGTATGCTGCGAAAGTATTCCGCACCATTTCCAATGCATGATAAATACGATGAATTTTCTCCCATGTGTACCAACATGGAATTTGTTGGAGAATCGGCATATTTCTGAATGGCGATAGTGTTGAGTACTATTTCCGGACAAATATATGAAAAATCTATTTTATTGCGGATCAGGATATCAACTATTTGTTCCGATACTGCCTTCGGAATGGCAACCCCAAGGGCATGATTTGATTGGTCATCGTTCTGATAAATGTCCAAGCACCACTCATTGGCCCCCCCAGGGAAGCTATGTTCACACTCAAATTTAAATGCTTCCTGAATACTTTTTTCCGTTACTTCTGGAATTTGAATGTGTTTTATGAAGACTTGGTCGTTGGGTGGAACGACTAGCGTTATGTTTTTTTTCGTCGCTTTTGGGATTTGGGACACCGCTTTTGCGAAAGCTCGTAGCCAACCCATAACATTTTCATCAAGATTTTCTTCGGACTGGATCGCGTAGGATTCTACTTTTACGAAAATTCCCTGGCCATCGATTTCCACCAGGGTGATCGATTCCATACCGCAATGCATTATGACACTATTAGCCATTTTTTAAGATTTTATGCGAATTGATAAACTTTTCAAGCTATCTTGCAATGATTCTTATCTAATTTTTGTCTAAAATATCTTCAAACATGGGGTAGTTTCCCATCGGAATAATGATTTCTAGCGTGTTTCCTGACCGAAACTAATTGTTCGAAAATAAGTAAAATAATTAAAAATTTTGTCAGATCTCGACATGTGCTAATTTTTAACGGAAAATTCCCCGTTTGCCCATCTCCCACTAGCAGGAGAGAATATATGCACGAAATGACTACGCAAAGCAATGTTTTGATCCCGAAATTTATGCCGTTGAAGTTCGATAAAATCTTCCCAAACATCTTTTCGTCCGATAAAATTTTCAATTTTCTATTCCTACGGCCTATGCCGTAGATAAACAATAGGGCGACACAAAATGGTGCCATCGCTATGACTAAAAAAACTTTAATAGCGGCGGAAACCATGGGTTACGGAATTTTTTGTAGGAAAGTGTTTCGTAGAAACATTTCCAAGAGAAAACATACCAGGCTTGCCATTACTAGATAGTGGTTACACCGTATTATCAATGTTTCCATGATAACCATTGGTTCCGCATAGGCCAATAATAATAGTAGCACCGCAAGTATTCTACAATGAATAAGAGCACTTCCGGAAGGTTTTACGCTCCTTCCAATGATTTTTTTCAACAGTGACACATTGGGAATTAAAATGGATGGTTGACGAACGTGTTTACGGTAAATACCTTTAAAAATCGGCAAAGCCAATAAAAACAACAGAGCATGGGGGTATAAAAAAATTATGTTCATCTATGGGTGTTCGAATTGCAAGGACATGCATTTTTTGCTGATTTTTACGTCTTTGCAACAAAATAATCAACGGAAGCAGGGCGTTGACTTTTACTATTTTGCCAAAATGATCGAATATCTGTGAAGATAATCGTAGCAAATGTTTCTGGATTTTGTGGCGGAGTAAGACGTGCCCTCGGACTGGCCTATGGTGCATGTAGGCAATGTGCCGGGCGAGTATATGTTGCCGGCGAACTCGTCCACAATAAAGAGGTCATGGAAAACGTGAAAGCTGCCGGTGTAAAATTACTCAGGGATTGTGATTTGGAGAAAATTACTCCGCAAGATGCTCTCCTAATCCGTGCCCATGGGTGCCCCAAAGGTCAATGGGGCAAATTCCATAAACTTTTTAATACCGTCATTGATGGGACCTGTCCACATGTTTCCAAGATATCAAAAATGGTAGAATGCGAATCAGAAAAAGGGAAAACCATCCTAATTGTCGGGGACAAATTTCATCCAGAAGTACAGACGTTGGCAAGTTTTGCAAAAAATGGCAGGGGGTGCATAATAAATTCCGAGGAAGAATTGAGTCACTTAAAAGATAGCCTAGGTCAAGTATTGGTGATTGTCCAATCTACCATCGACGAAAGTTTCTTCAAAAGTTTTACCAGCAAAATTTCTAAAAGATATCCACACACCGAAATAAAAAATACCATTTGCGGTTCATCCCGTAGACGCCAACAGGCCATCTTGAATTTTAAAAAGGAAGGGGTGCAGGCCGTCGTTATTGCCGGAGGGATACACTCCAATAACACCCGAACGTTGGCACAAATCACCCAAAAGATCGGTTTAACTGCGTTCCATGTGGAAACTGTCACAGATTTACCAATTCAAAAACTAAAAATTTTCCAAGTAATTGGGGTCATAGGCGGGGCATCAACGGACGAAAAAACAACGAAGCAAATGGTTTCCGACCTCCTGGCATTGGAAAATTAAACGGGAAATATTCTAATTTTTACTCCGTGAGTTTTCGATTTACCTATAAATGTAAAAAAATTTTCTTGCCTTGGAACAAAAATTGCACATATTTTTTGCTCAAATGAACAAATTATTAAGAACAATGTGTGTTGCGGCAACGATAGGAAGTGTGGGATGCCAATCCATGGGACCTAAAATGATTGAACATTCCCATCCTCGATATAATAATGCTGTGGTGTCGGTCATAGACAGTCAACTATTGTTGAATATCGTTCGTTTAAAATATCGCGAAAATCCTTTTTTCCTAGAGGTTAACGGCATAACGGAATCGCGCAATGCCGGAGCCGACAGTGGTTTGAAAGCTCTCGAATGGTTTCCCCGCGATACTGCCAGTAAAACAAAAGTTGTTCCAACTTTTTTAATGAAAAATTATCAAATTCCAACAATTTCCTATCGTCCCATACGGGGGAAAGAGTTTATCAAATACCTGATGACACCAATTCCATTAAACATAACCCTGGGCATGTCTTCTTCTGGTTGGAAATTGCAGAGGGTATTCAACACGTGTGTTGAAAAAATAAATGACGTGGAAAATGCACCAAGTGCTTCGGGACCAACTCCACGAGAGAAGCCAAACTATGAAAAATTTTATGAAATGACGGATTTGCTAAAAAAATTAGAGAATGCCAATCTCATTGCCATTGGTGTCGATCCTAATAACCAACAAGGTTTGATTATGCGTATAAAGCAAGATACAGCAAACCATGCAGACGTCATCAAATTTAAACAAATTCTCGACCTCGACCCAAATAAAAATGAATTTTTCTTTGACAGTAACTTTTTGAAAGCTGGTAGTAATGGTTTGGTAGTTCGTACAAGGTCATTGATGGGGGTCTTATTTTACCTATCCCATGCCGTAGATGTTCCATTCGAAGATATAGAAAATGGTGTGGTCCAAACGACGGTTACGAAAGACGGATCGGTATTCGACTGGTCACAAAATGCAAGCGGCACATTATTGAGGGTATATTGTTCCAAAGAAAAACCACGTGACGCTTTTGTCGCCACATACTACCGCGGCCACTGGTTTTATATCGCGGACAATGATTTACACTCGAAATCCACCTTTATGTTTGTTTCGATGTTGTTTAATCTTCAGGCAGGCGAAGCCTCATCGGCTGACGTTATTCCAACGCTAACGATTCCAGTAGGGAGGTAATTTCGGCAGGCAGGCTTGGGAAGCAGGAATAAACAAAAAAATTACCCTGCTTTTTTAAACGAAGAAGTTTTTAAGCAGAAGATATGCTAAAGTTTTTTTCGAAAATTTCATCCCAGGAAAGCGTAGGTTTAATCGGTGAATTTTTGGACGACCAAGAATTGGTTTGTTGGAGTATCGAGAAAGATTGCCTACAGGATGAAAACTTTTTATGTGGCTACGTTCCCGATGAGCGGACCGGCAATGAAGATTTCGCCAAGATAAAGTCCGCCTTTAGCGACCTAGGAAACGCTGAAACGGTAACCATAGAGCCTTCCGATTGGGAAGAGGCATATAGAAAATCTGCCAGGCTATGGAAATGTGAGGATTTATACTGGGTTCCAACTTTTCTGAAAGATGAAATTGAAATTCCCGAGGGAGGAACGGGGATATTCATAGAGCCCGGGATGGCATTTGGATCTGGGAGTCATGAAACTTCACAGCTGTGCGCCCGGGCACTGGTAATGTTCAAAAGCCTGTACAGGAAGACCAACGATTTGATGATAAAAAGTTGTATCGACATTGGCTGTGGTTCTGGCATATTGGGCATTTCGGCCCTCAAATTGGGATTGTCCCACGCCACATTTATCGACATCGACGCGGATGCCGTAAGAATTAGCCAAGAAAATGCACTGGCGAATGGGCTGTTTTTGGACCAGATGGATTTTGTTACTGGCGATGTTAGGGTGAGTCTACTGGGCAGACATGCAGATTTGTTGATGGCCAATATCTTATCCAACGTTCTCACCGAGAATGCCGATTTGCTGGTGAATTCTGTGAAGCCCGGTGGGTTATTATGTATAAGCGGGATTTTGAAGAACGAAAAATTTGATGTGGCTTCCGAATTCACAAAATTTATTAAAAAAAGATGGCCATCCGTGGTAGAAAGCTCAATGGACGACGGGGAATGGTCCCTATTGGCATATTTTCGCGGATAATTTTACTTGCTTTTAGGAATGAAATAGACCATGTTTACCTCCATGAAAAAGGAAAAATTAGCGTCTAGAAGTTTATTAGTGTGTTTAATCTTTTGTTTGTTCCCAATTGTTGCCGGGTGCACACAGACAAGTGGAACATTGGGTGGTGCTGCCCTTGGCACCGGTGCAGGTGCCAAGGGAGGATTAGCCGACGGAACGGCGGATGCCCTACAAAAGGGACAGAAGCCGTCCACAAAAGCTACCTCTTCATCGGAAGGAACAGCTGAGCACACCGGCGATAGCGTGTTGGAACTTGAAAAACAAAAGCTCGAAGTGGAACGTCAACGGATTGATTTGGAAAAAGAAAAACTTGAGTTCGAAAAAACGAAGCAGGATTTGCTCCATTAGGAAATTAAAGTAGGGTACTATGTCAAGTAAAGGAGACAATATTGCCGATTTAAGTGAGTTAGAAAATTTTTCGTTTCAGCCGAAGTGGGAAAAGCAAAAAGTAGAAGATTTTTCTAATCCACACACGAAAGGCGATAAAAAAAGTTTTCGCAGGTCAGGGCATACCCCCAATGGCGTGGGTTTTAAAAGAAATTCTTGGCAGGGAGGGAACAAAGGGAGAGATTTTCCCCGGGATGGTGCCAGGCCCCAAAGGTCTGATAGACCAGCTAGAAATAGGTATGGCAGGGATTTCCCGAGGGCTCAAAGCCTTCATCGGCCTTTCGAACCGATAGTCGATGTCGAATTCTATCCCAATGACACAGTTTTTGATGCCATAGCTTCTACCCTAAAGTCTACCCATAAGACCTATGAACTATTTTCCGTGGCCAAGCTATTTTTGGAAAAGCCGGAACGATTTGCGATGGTGGTAAAGAAAAAGGATACCCA
>JAISBO010000051.1 GCA_031266155.1 Puniceicoccales bacterium | reverse complement strand
TTAATCCCTAGACACCAGATGCGTTCTCGCCGACAAATCCTACGATTCCGACGAAATCATCCTTTCCCTTTCCTCTCGCGGTATCGTTCCTCTAATCCCTCCCAAGAGCAACAGGAATTTTCAACGCCTCTACGACAAGAGCATCTACAAAAAACGGCATATCATTGAAAACACCTTCCTCAAGGTTAAAGAATGGCGTTCTTTCTCCACTAGATACTTCAAAAACATTCCTTCCTTTCTCTCTGCTTTCCTTCTTCGCTCCATCTCTCTCTTCGCTGCTTAATTTGACGACACCCTCTAGAAGGGCTGCTTTTGTAAAATTTATCTCCGTTTGTTTTTTCACATATGTTTTCTTTTAATTAAATTTATTCCCTCAATATTCCCTCAACATGGCGGTAATTTTGAGTAATTTTGAGTATTTTTTTAGAATTAATTGTAATTCATGTCAAACCCGAATACTCTTGTTTTGCAGAAATTAACATCTCCTTACATTTCTGTACAATAATTAGTCGATTGACTCTTAATCAATTGGTTCGGGGTTCGACTCCCTCCTACCTCGCCAGTATTGTAAACTTCATAAACGCAGGTCTAGCGAGCAATAATGGAAGCGTAAACGGAGTTCCAGGAAAAACTCAATCCCTCTTCCCTAAAAGGGTTAAGCAAAAATATCATTGCTTCAATATTGCTTTATTATTTGTGGTCTAAAAAATGTAAAATTTGAATTCAGTTTGACCTACGAACATCCAAGTAAAATTTTATTTATCCGAAAAGGAAAAGAATGTTTACCGCTCCAACATCGCTTCGAATTTCATGCTATAATAAAATCAAAATTTTATTAAAAAGTTTATTGACTATAAATTTTGATATAATTCAATGACTCCCCGTGGCAATAAGAGAAAATAAAATTGAGAACAACGCTCCCGGTAAGTTTTATGTGGACAGCCAGTGTATAGATTGCGACCTCTGCAGAGAAGTTTGTCCTGACTGTTTTGGACGAGATGAGGAGTCTGGCAATTCGATCGTTATAAAACAGCCCGAGACGCAGAAAGAGATAGCTTTGTGTGAAGAAGCGATGAATAGTTGTCCTGTCGGTGCTATTGGAGATGATGGCGAATAATTCCCTGCTTGCCGGCCAGCTCCATATTATGTTAAATTGATCAACGTATCTATTTGACTTCCCGTAGGGCTGTTTTGATTCCATCCGTGCCGTGGCTTGTTGGGATTTTTCGATTGGTGTATCCATAGTGTCCAGGCAGATCCGAAACCAATCCTATCTTTTATGGTAATTGCTTGGCAACAGTACCAGTGTTCGTTGAAGCAAACTTTCTATGTGAACAATTTGACATTTGTGTCAAAAAAAGTATAGTTGATAAAACTATCAACAACGGAAGGAAACATATGGAAAAGAAAATTCATGACATAAATAGCGCTTATGCTCTGTATACTGAATTGCCGAGGGGCTTTCCCACAGTGGAAGTGAGCGATTTACCTTTGATAGATGACTCCTCTTTTACGAATGAGCCACTTATCGAAAAATTTGGCCCTGCAAGGCAGCTGCTTTATCCAGATGCCAATGCACATCGTTCGGAACGAAGATTTGCTATGCAAATCTCAAAGACACCAAATCTACCAAACGTAAACATAAGCATGGAGGCGGTGTATCAACTGCAAGGATTATATGAGACCACCAGGATAAATGTAATGCCAATGACACCTTTGGATTCAAGGGGTGTTTCTCTTGCCACTGAAAGGTATGTGAGGGTAGACAACAGTCCGATGGCCGATGGTTTTAATGGATGCAGACACATAACTGGTCCCCGCGGAACAGTTGTTTATGAACCTAGATGAGAGAATGGTTTTTAAACTTTGTGGAAACAATAATAGGAGGGGTGTTGTATGCTCGAGATAATACCGTGGGGGCCATGGTACTTGGGTTGGTTCCCTGATTGTGTTTTGGGCTACCCAGGAACTCATTTGATAAATTGAAGTTTGGATATTGAAAAATATTTTCAATATCCATGTTTGTTTTCACAATATCGCTTGTTTAAGCTTTACAGCAGTAAACGGTAAGATGTTATTGGTATTTAATCATCCAACTATCTAGGACATTCGTTCGGAAAATCTCACAATTTTAGTGGCCAAACCAGAATGGCTGTCAATGGTTAGCATTACACCATTTAGGCGGATATCATTGGAGGCCACTTCGAATTTTTGTGGTATGCCAAGTTTAATGCTATGGAGAACGGGCAAAATTTCACGCCCAATGACGGATTCGTGGGGTCCGCACATGCCGAGATCCGTGATATATGCGGTTCCGTTCGGTAAAATACGTTCGTCCGATGTTTGAACATGCGTATGCGTTCCCACAATGCCGCTTACTTTGCCATCGAAATTCCATCCAAATGCAATTTTTTCCGAAGTTGCTTCGGCATGAATTTCAGCAAGTAAAATATCCACGCCACTGCCATTGTCCTGTAAAATCCTTTCCATGGCTTCGAAGGGGCACGAGGCATGGATCTTCATGAATTGGCGACCTAGAACCACGCAAACTCCGATTTTTATACCGTCTTTTACAAGGGTAATAAAATTTCTTCCGGGGCATTCTTTGGGCAAATTGGCAGGTCGGCAAACATATTCCAATCCCTCGATATCCCGTTCAAAGCCATGGCGATCCCAGACGTGGTCACCGAGGGTGATCAGATCTATGCCAACGGAATGTAACAATTCGGCATGCTCGCGGGTAAGACCGGCGCCCGAAGTGGCGTTTTCAGCATTTGCAACGACCACATCAATGCCATGTACTTTTCTTATTCCATGCAGGCTTTTTACCATACATTCCCGCGCAGGCCGACCAACCAGATCTCCCAAATATAAAATTTTTAATAAATGTGACATGTGTGGAGTAGGTAGAAAGGTCTATTTTCAAGGATTGTCAAGTGTACGAAAAAAAGAATGGAAAATTTTTCGCCCATTTTCATAGTTGGCTCATGTCTTTTATAAAAGCTTTTTCGAGAAAAAGGGTTGCTGCTTTTTTGATGATTCTATTGGGAATATTTCCCCTTGAAGCGGTTGAAGATCAGGCCGAAGATCCTGAACATAAGATGTTGGAACAATCGCCGGAAGAGTTTCAAGTGCCCGTGTATGCCAACGACATCGCGGCAATTGTTAATAATGAAATAGTTACGATGACGAGACTAATGCGGGAAGTGTCCTATTTTATACCCGAAATTCAAAAAATATCCAGGTCACAGGCAGATTTTCAAAAAAGAATCCGGGAGTATCAGGAACTAGTCCTGAACGCATTCGTCGAGAGAATCCTCATTGTCGGAGATTTCAAATCCAAGGGTGGGCAAATGTCGGATCACTATGAAAAGAAGGAATATGAGGCGTACCTACGCGATAGATTTAATGATGATAGAACGGCTTTTGCACAATATTTGCGGGCAAACGGACAGTCTGTTAGGGAATTCAAAAAGGATATTAGGGAAAGTGCGATAGTTAACTATGTGCTGTCAGAAGCACAAAAGTCAAAGTCCGAGGTAAGTCCGGCGAAAATAAAAGAGTATTACAATGAACACATTCAAGATTTCATAGTGGATAGGCAAATTTTCGTCAAAAAAATTTCCCTTTCTAAGGAAAATTACACGGATGAAGAGTTGCAAATAAAATTATCAAATCTACAACAAGCCATTAAATCCGGTGATAAAATACACGCCATCGTAAAAACCTTTAGCGATAGTCCAAAATCGTGCAATATCGGATGGGTTTGTGTGGACGATACGATACCAGAATTTGCAGATGCTCTGAGGAAACTTGGCATTGGAGAATATACAGCTTCCATATTTTTAGATGGTAGGGTTTACATATTATTTGTGGCCGACGAAAAACCTGCCAAAAAATTTACCCTAGATGAAGTAAGCAGTGACATTGAAAATGTTTTGGCTGCAAAATACCAAAAGGAGGCAAGGGAGCATTACATAAAAAAACTCAAGGAAAAGGCTTACATAAAAATTTTCCTATGAGGTCGCTGGAATGGTAAAATTTTTAAATTTATTTTCTTGATTAAGGAATTTCGAGATCTAGCCTTTCTGGAAAAGGATAAAGAATGGATCATTTGCATTTTATGGCAACTATTGCAGCACAGAGCCAAAGTGCTAGCTCTGGCTGGCAGGTACTAATCATGTATGCACTGCTAATAGCTGGCATGTGTTTTTTGATGGTGGTCCCACAGAGGAAGCGGCAAAAGGAACAGCAGAAAATGTTGGATACTCTAAAGTCCGGAGATAGGGTAGTTACTACCTCGGGGATTGTTGGGACAATCGTCAATGCCAAGGGGCCAAAGTTCATTATGAAAATCGCAGATGATACAAAGATTGAAATTTTTAGGTCATACATACAGGCTAAACTGGATAAATCAGAAAAAGCAGAATAGAGCATATGCGCAATAGGAAGCCGTTTTACAGAATTTTGCTGTCATTGGCAATTATCCTTCTTGCTGTTCAGAGCATATTGCCTATCCACGATAGAATACCGGAACAGTATCTTGCGAGTTGCGTAACCAATGACAAGGTGGCATTTAAAGAACTTCTGGGACGGGCCCAGGAAAGGTTGGAAGCTAGGCAGTCCAAAAGTTTGTTCCTGGCCATTCGTGATGTCGCAGATGCTGAAAAAATAGATCTGTCACGCTTTTTCAAAAATAGAAATATTAGTGACATCAAGAACCTCTCCGAAAAAAATAAAATTTTGTTAAATACCTTGCTGGCGGATTCGAAGGGAAAAATTAAACAGGGTCTCGATTTAAAAGGCGGTGTTTCCTGCGTATTGAAAGTTGATGATTCAAAGTTCGAAAATTTAGGGGCCTCGGAAAAAACGGAACAGCTAGGCAAGGCAATTGATATTATTCGACAGCGTATCGATGGATTAGGAGTCTCGGAACCGTTGCTGAGGATATTTGGCAAAAATTGCATAGAAATTCAATTGCCGGGTATTTCAATGAAAGACAATCCGGAAATTGTCGATACAATTAAAAAGCCAGCCAAGCTCGAATTCAAATTGTTGCACCCTACCCTTGCGCCAAAATCAAAAACCGAACGTGCTCCAATTGGCTATGAAGTTTTGGCGTTCGAAGGTGGCCGTGGAGATAGCGGAGAGGAAGAATACGCATTTGTCAAAAAAATTCCGGACATGACCGGTAGCATGGTAAAGCGTGCTGGCGTGGTTGTCGGCCAATACGGCGAATATGAAATTTCCCTGACGATGACGGAAGAAGGAGCTAAATGTTTTGAAAAAATCACGGCCAATAACATAAACCGCCGACTCGGCATCGTATTGGATGGGAAATTGTATTCAGCCCCATCCATTCGTTCGGCGATCACGAATGGACGTGCGAGTATTAGTGGGAAATTTTCCCAGCGGGACGCTTTTGAACTATCAAATATTCTCAATAATCCATTGGAATTTGAATTAAAATTTGTTGAACTAAGTGAGATTGGGCCATCCCTAGCGGAAGATGCCAGGGTAAGTTCCCTACGGGCAATGCTAATAGGAACTGCCGTTGTAGCTGCTTTTATGCTGGTGTTTTATCACACTGCCGGGATCATATCTCTGGTCGCAATCATGGCAAATATCGTAATCGTATTGGGTGCAATGGCGACCATTGGGGGAACGCTTACATTGCCCGGCATCGCAGCACTGGTCCTAACAATTGGAATGGCAGTTGATGCCAACATTCTGATATTTGAGAGGATGCGGGAAGAACTTCTCAGCGGCAAGCCTCTGAGGGCTGCCCTGGCCTCGGGACACGAAAAAGCGTTTGCCACCGTCCTTGATGCAAACCTGACAACACTGCTAACGGCGGTAATTCTCATATATTTTGGGGTTGGACCGGTGAAGGGATTTGGGGTAATTTTGGCCATTGGAATTTTTGCAACGATGTTTTGTGCCCTGGTGCTGAGTAAAGGACTGCTAGAGTTTTTAGTGGAAAGGAACTTGGCCAAAAAGCTTATCCCTGATTTTAGAATAAAGCCAACCTCCTTCGGTTTTTTGGAATACACAAAATTGACCATTGGAATATACACAATCGTAGCATTTGCCTGTATCGTCATTATGGCGTTCCGGGGTGCTAAGATTTATGGCATTGATTTTACGGGAGGAGACGAAATTACCGTGACATTTGAGAAAAAAATCCCCATAAATGAAATCAATAAATTGGCATCGGCGCATGGGATAGGGGAAGTCACTTCTGTCTATCAAAGGTCCATAGCCGACAATTCGGAAATCCTACGCATACAAACGCCGGAGGGGCAGGGTACAAAATTTTTTGACCATCTGAGCAATCATTTCCAGAGGTCCAAGCCATTCTTGGTCCGAAAAACTGAAATAGGGGCATCCGTCGGCCAAGGGACAAAAATGAACGCCCTCATATCCGTAATATTATCGATGGTCGGCGTTATGGTCTACGTTGCTTTTCGGTTTGAAACAGGGTATGGAATTGGAGCGGTGGTTTCTACGATTGCGGGTGTTGTCATGACCATATTAATTTACCTAGCATTGGGGCATCAGATTTCTGCTCCGATGATTGCATCCATTCTTATGGTTGTTGGATATGCGATAAATGACACCATTATTGTCTTCGATCGAATCCGTGAAGAATTGAAGATAAACAAAACCAAGACTCTAAAAGATGTCATAAACCTATCAATTAATAGGACCCTTTCCCGCACCATACTTACGAGTGCGTCGACATTCCTGGTCGCATTGGCTCTCTATGTGTTTGGGTCGGGTGTAGTCGTCGATTTTGCGTTGGTTTTTGCAATAGGCGTCGTTGTCGGGACGTTTTCTTCCATTTTCATCGCCAGCCCAGTGTTTTACACCTGGCATGGGGGGAATAGAACAACCGTTGTTGGGGGGAATGCGACATAAACCAATGAGGTGTACTGGAATCAGGCAATGACAGAAAAATTTTGGACACAGATTCCCTATGATAAATCCACGGCGGAGGAGTTGTATAAGTCATTAAACATTAGCTTTTTACTGTGTGTAATATTGGTCCAACGGGGCATTACTTCAAAGCTTGAAGCTGAAAAATTCCTCTGGCCAAAGCTGGCATATTTGGACAACCCATTTAGGATTAAAAATATCGATGGGGCCATAAACATACTGCGCAAGGTAATAGACCATAGGCTACGGGTTGCGATAATAGGAGACTATGATGTCGACGGCATTACCAGCATAACACTCCTAACCAATGTGCTGAAAAATTTTGGCATAGTCCCTGATTTTTTCGTACCTAACCGCGCCTACGAAGGATATGGCCTATCCAGTGAAATTATAGAACGCATTCTTTCGGGGAAAAAGTACGACACGGTTATAGCCCTAGACTGTGGTACAAATTCTGCCGAAGAAGTAAAATTTCTGCAAAAACATGGCATCGAAGTTTTAATCGTCGACCATCACCAGGCAAAATCCCTACCGATTGCCAAATGTTGCATCGTCAATCCCCACATAGATGACGGCAAAGAAAATGATAAATATAAAGTATTATGTTCGGTGGGGTTAGTTTTCAAACTGTGCCATGCTCTCCTAAAAGTTCTGAGAAAAACAAATGACCAGCGGGTATTTAACTATTCACTAAGGCATGATCTCGACCTCGTGACCCTTGGGACCATCGCTGATATGGCACAATTGATCCATGAGAATAGAATTTTTTGCAAGTTTGGTCTAAAAATTCTCAGTGGAAAATATCGTCGCCCGGGGATTGAAGCACTATGTAAATCTGCTGATATTCCGATCGACGCCAATATCGGCCAACACGATGTTTCTTTCAAACTGTGCCCACGGTTGAATGCCTGTGGGCGAATTACCGATGCTGTTTTGCCAATTAGCATGATGCTGAGCAATAACTTCGATGAAGCCATGACCTATGCCTATGAACTTGATGAGACGAACAAAGAACGTCAATTGATTGAAAAAGAAATAACCGAGCAAGCGGAAGAAATACTCAGAAATAATTACATCGATGACGACGGAATTGTCCTATATGACCCAAACTGGCATTCCGGTGTTGTGGGAATCGTCAGTGGTAAATGCGCAAGGGATTACGCCAAACCATGCATTGTTTTGGGTTACGAGCGTGATTTAGCAAAGGGGTCCGGTAGGAGCATGCATGGAGTAAATTTGATCGACATTTTGAATGGTTGTTCGGAGTATTTAGAAACATGGGGTGGTCATCCCTATGCCGTCGGAATATCTATCCGCCCGGAGAACATCGATGCCTTTAGGGAAAAGTTTAACGAAGCCGTAAAAAAATATTCAATTGGTAAGCCTAAACACGAAAAGATAGAGTATTCCCACGAATTGGCATTGGAAGAAATCGATAATAATTTCATGGAAGGATTGGAAACCTTGCAACCATTCGGGCAAAAAAATCCGGAACCTATTTTTCTACTAAAAAATATTATAATCAATAGCCTCCCAGAAACATTTGGCGTACAAAAACATCACGTAAAATTCTGGTTAACCGATAGGCATTCGAAGCGAATTCTCACCATCGGTTGGAATGGTGCCCACAACATTCCTCCCGTACATGTACCCTTAGATTTGCTCATAGCGGTCACTCGGGAAACCTGGAATAGAATCAATTCCCTACG
>JAISBO010000008.1 GCA_031266155.1 Puniceicoccales bacterium | reverse complement strand
ACCATACTAGAGTTAAAGGGATGTGATGACGAATGGCTGATTAGTAGCCTGGCACTGGCTCGACTGCGCAAGGATAGTACCGATGCTCCACATTTGCTCATCCTTTCAAATTTTGACGAAGGAACATTTGTGAAAAATGTCCACCAAACAATACGTAACGTTGGAAATTGTGTAATTGTTCTTGGAGACAGGTTGATGCATTCCAAAAAAGAAAATTCTGCCCCCCAGCACGATGCAGCGGAGTACATCAAATTTATTTCCGGTGCCAATTTTGACGTACAGGTAGATTTGATTTCTTTGCACGACTGGGAGTTTACAGCCTGCATGACACTATCGGAAATAGATGTCATAGAGTCGGAATTATGTGTCCAAAAAGCATTGGACCTTTCCATTGCCGGAGGAATAAGTGGCAAAATGATTACCTTGTTGCGTACCGATGGAAACAAGTATTCGGCGGAAGCAAATTGTGTAGATTTTGAAAATATTTCCGATAGGAAAAAAGAATTTCCAGAATCATGGTATGTCTATGAAAACATGGCATTGGATGTTTCATTTTTTAAATACGCAATGCCATTAATTGCCGGCGAAATCAAATGTGCCTATGAGAATGGGTTACCAAGCTTTTCCAGGCTAAAGTAGGTTCAAAAAATTATCTACGGCAACCACTTGAAAAATTGTCGCTGACATATGCCGCGAACGCAATCATTGCCGCATTGTCGCAGCTGTGATGGCCTAGTGGCAGTACAAGTTTTTTGTTGAATTTTGTTGCAAGGGTTGATATTCTTTCTCGCAGGTAGCCGTTGTTGGAAACACCTCCGCTGATACCAATGCTTTTACAGGAATGTTTTTCGAGGGCATGGGAAACCTTGGTCGCTAGTGTATCGACGATAGCTTCCTGGTAGGAAGCGCAGATATCATTGATGTGGGGAACAAAGCTTCCTTCGAATTTTTCCAAAAAATACCTCAAACTCGTTTTTAACCCTGAAAAACTAAACTTCATGTCCGATTTGTTCGAAAATGCACGGGGAAATTGGTATTTTTTGGGGTTCCCAGAACTTGCCAGCTTTTCGATCAAATTTCCTCCCGGGTATGGCAATCCTAGCAACCTTGCCCCTTTATCGAAGGCTTCTCCCGCAGCATCGTCCATGGTTTCTGCGACCGTTGCCATGGCAAGATTTTCCGATATTTCATACAAAATCGTATTACCCCCCGAAACCAGCAGGCCAAGGTGGGGCAGGTATTCCTGCAAATTAGAAAAAAACGATTGCGGATCTTTGGCATGGACAGGTATAAACGGGGAAAATAGGTGTCCGTGCAAATGGTTAACTTCCCTAACCGGTAGATGCAGAATAAGGGCCAATGCCCTCGCCACCGCCAGGCCAATGTTTAGACATCCCGGAAGCCCTGGTTCCTTTGTAACGGCAATCAATTTTGCCTCCGATACTCCAAATTTTTTTAAACCTTCGAGCAGTGGAACGAAATTTTTAACGTGTTCCCGGGAAGCGAGTTCGGGGACAACACCACCGTATTCGGCATGCAATTCTACCTGGGATGAAATTTTTTCAAAGACGACGCCAATCTTTTCATCGAATAAGGCAAGGGCTGATTCATCGCACGAACTTTCTATGCCAATTATCATAAATTTTTCCGGATTGTTAAAAAGTTCTTGTCAATGTCGATTTTATATACAGCGTCCAGATTAAATTAATCAGAATCTAATAATGGTTAAATGTGCGAATGGTTCGCAGTCTAGCCAAACGGAGAAACATATGAGAACTTCAGCGGAAGAATTGTTTGAAGCAGGCGTCCATGTAGGACACCAGAAAAAGCGTTGGAATCCCAAAACCCGTCCATATATCTTTGACCACCGTAATGGGATAACAATTATCAATCTTGTAAAAACGTGCGAACAGATAGAAAAAGCGTGTGAGATAGCCAGAAGTATCGTTGCCGGTGGAGGTGACATTTGGTTCGTTGGAACAAAGAAACAGGCACGGGATATCACAAAGGAGGGGGCGACTTCCGCGGATATGCCATTTTGTGTAAATCGATGGTTGGGGGGGACCTTGACGAATTTTCAGACGATAGAGTGCAGTTTGAACAAATATAAAAAATTTTTGACGATGGAAGAAAGTGGCGAATTGGCCAAAATGCATAAAAAGGAAGCGGCAGCCGTTCGGCGTAAAATGAACCGCATGCACGCTTCTTTTGAAGGATTGATGCAGATTGAAGAACCACCGGCAGCTCTGTTTATTGCCGACATAATGCACGAACACATTGCCGTAGCGGAAGCGAAGAAAGTTGGTATTCCCGTGTTCGCCATTGTTGACACAAATTCTGATCCTACCCTCGTTGATTACCCAGTCATGTGCAATGACGATTCTGCCAAAGCGATAAGGATGATATTGGGGTTGTTTCTCGAAGGTGTCCAAGAAGGTATTGCAATTAGGGGTGAACGTAGGTCATCGAGGAAAAAGTTATTGTCTACGGATGATATGATAAAGATTGTTCCCGAAGTTTCCATGTCAAAGGAAATCGTCGATGAAATGTCGACAAATTTGTCAACGGAGACGCTAAAGATAGACAGCGAAAATGTAAATTAAGGGAGATTGACATGGTAGAGATTAGTGCAAAAATGGTCAATGATCTGCGCCTACGGTCTGGCGCGGGTATGATGGAATGCAAGAAAGCCTTGGTAGAGACCCAAGGAGACATGGAGGAGGCGATAGTTTTCCTGAAAAAGCGCGGTATTATAAATGCCGCTAAAAAGTCAGGGAGGGAAGCTGCGGAAGGAATTATTCAATCCTACATTCACAGTGGCGGCCGCATAGGGGTTTTACTGGAACTTAACTGCGAAACCGATTTCGTTGCAAAGAATGAAACATTTCAGCAACTCGCAAAGGACATTTGTATGCACATCGCAGCGATGTCGCCCTCCTACGTTTCGGCCGACGCCATTCCCCCGGAAGTCGAGGCAAGGGAACGTTCCATTGCGGCCGAACAGTGTGCCGGCAAGCCGGCCAATGCCATGGAAAAAATTATTTCTGGGAAAATAGCCAAATGGCATAGTGAAGTATGTTTGTTGGATCAACCATTCATAAAGGCCCAAGAAATTTCAGTGGGAACATACATTGCCCAATCCGTAGCTACCATAGGAGAGAACATCAAGGTTAGTCGATTTGTCCGTTACCAAATCGGATAGCTAGATGAATTTAGCTCCAAGGGGAGAAATCCTTTTGGGAGTGTATTTGACTACTCCGTGGCAGCTGATTTGTGGGCAAGGAAACGAATGTCGGAAATTTGTGCGCAATTGGGAAATTGGTGCAGGCTGTCTAAAATTTTTAGCTTTTGAATTTGCAGTTCTGAACGAATTATTGCGTTAAAACTGTGGATGACTAGGGTGTCGTCATTCAAGATTTTTACGGGACAACAACGTTTGGCCATGTCCTCCCCTACGATGGATGGCCAATTTTGATGGATGGTTTGCTGGGGGGTTATTTTTATCGCGTTGAGCTTTTTCAATAGGGTGGAAATGGACCCGCCGATAGGTTTAGCTTTTTTCAAACATGAGATGCCTTCTTCCGGCGGTAACCCACGGAATGCAGCAATCAAATTGCGAATCCTACGACCAAAAGTTTTCTTTGCCACCATATTAATCCAATAAAGATTCTAGATTCTTTAGGAAAAAATTGGTCATTGCGATATTGTCAACACCGGTTTTGATGAAGTCATTGAATAGCTCACTTTTGGACGCTTGGATCGTCCGCATACGTTCTTCAATGGATCCTTCCGTGATTAGACGATAGATGGTGGTAATATTTTTTTGACCAATCCTATGAATTCGTGCTATTGCTTGTTCTTCAACGGCTGGATTCCACCAAGGTTCCATTAAAAAAGCATATTCCGCTGCGTGGAGGGTCAGTCCAACACCGCCAGCTTTCAAACTAATCAGCATGACCGCGCTTCCTTTGGTATTTTGAAAATTATCCACGAGTGTTTTACGATTTGAAGTCAACCCCGTTAGAGAGAATATTTTTATCTCCGGCATACTTTCCGCAAGTCTATTTTTTATTTCCTTCAAAAAATCCAAGAACTGGCTGAACACAAGAACTTTTTTCCCCTCCGTTACTATTGTTTCCAGTTTCAACATTAGGATGTCAATTTTTTGTGAGTCTCGGGAATTATTGTGGCGCAAAGCTTCCGGTAGGATAAATTGTGCACATGCCGCCTGCCGTAACCGGGTAATGGCTGTCAAAATATTCAAACGCATTTTTGAATCGGATGTATTAAAATTCGTCAACTTGGAGCGTAAATTATCCCTAATAGCATCATAGGCAAGTTGCTGGGCATGATTCATTTTACAAGTGATCTCAATTTCATTGCGTTTTGGTAATTCGATGGCGACGGATTGTTTGGTTCTCCTGATGGTAAACGTTGCAATTTGTTTCTGGAAATTTTGGCGAAAATCTAGCTGGCCAATGCTCTCTTGAAACTGTTTGTAGCCGCAAAAAAATCCTGGCATTAGGAACTTGAATATGCTCCAAATGTCCATCAGGTTATTTTCAATGGGCGTGCCAGTAATAGCTATTCTAAACCGACCGTTGATATTGCAACAGGCCAACATTGTCTTGGAGCGTGGATTTTTGACATATTGTGCTTCGTCCAGGACAATATAGTCAAAGGACAAATTTCGCAATTCCACATTCATTTTATGTACCTGGGCATAGCTGCACAGCAGAAAATCAGGTTTGTTTAAAAAATTGTAATATTTGTCAACGGTAGCAAAACCCTTGTCGGGAAAGAATTTTTCTATCTCTTTTTGCCAAACGGAAATTACGCTTGCGGGACAAATCACCAGTGAATGCTTGCTCTTCCCATTGGCCCTAATCAAAGACAATACTTGGACAGTTTTCCCAAGTCCCATTTCATCGGCAAGTAAGCAGTGACACCCAGCATCTAAAATTGCTTGCATCGCGTAGATGCCGTCCCGCTGGTAGTTTTTCAAAAATTCAGGCAATTTAAACCTTACGCTACCCACATCAATGTGCGTAATTTTACATCCCGACGCATCGACCCGAATGTGGTGTTGGTTGAGCAATACGTATAGGATATATTTGCGTAGTTTAACCCCGTGGTCACTGCAAAATACATGCCGGATGACAGAAATTTGATTGGCGGTTAGTGCAACAGCTCCTATCTTTTCTATGAAAATTAGGCGACCGTTTGCTTTTAACAGATCAGGCATTTTCTGAGAATCAATCAACCCATATTCGGTCTCCATTACCCATTTAATCTCTATGTGTTCTGGGTCGATTTCATGGACTTTGGCACAAATATTTGGGAATATGGCCCCCCGCTTTAGAAGTAGCATTTCGGGAGAGAAATGGACGTAAAAATATTTGTCCCAGACATTGAATTTATTGCCCATCAAATCGATGGCATCCCTCAAGTTTTTCGAACGATAATCCCGATTTGATGTGCAGAATTCAAAATTTGCTTTTTTGGCGTAAAATAGTAAACGCAGCAGAGACATCTTTTTAGCATTGCCCGAGATCACTGTGATGGAGTTACTACTCTGCATAAAAATTGGCTTTTTTTCAGAGTTATCTAAAAATGCACGCATTACGACGTCGTTATTAGATATGCTGAATTTGACCAAAACATTTTTTTCGAATTTACTCTTCTTTAGCCCATCCACTTTTTTTATGACCTCATCCATGGAAATTTCGTCTTTGGAAAGATCCATTGGCAGAACGGTATTGTCTTCCACATGGTCTATGTTTTCTGAGTCTATAAGCTTTGTGATCGCCATTAGAGCAGCGATGGTTACAATTTGGGAAGTGATTTTTAGTTTGTTCAGCCTGTCGATCGAAGTCTCGAGATGTCCAGCAGTGTCAAATGCCAGGTCAAAATTTATTACTTCCCCATTAAAATATGCCCCGATTGTAGCCTCGTGTTCTTTCAAAACTATCCTTTTAATTGCCTGTGTGGCAAACACACCCTTTGCTATGGAACATGGACGCCGCCCAAAATATTGTCCCATATCAAATTGGGCCAATTTTTTCTTCCATGACACAATGGACGCTTTCGTAAATTCACACTCTGGAATATTGGGCAACATTATGACGGCCATTGACAATAAATAGCCCCAAGGAATTTTGCAAGATAAGACGGCTATTTTTTACAAAATTTTCGCATGCCTTGTCTGAGACAGCAGATTTTTCAAATTGTCGATGCCGCTTCCCGTCACGCAGGATATTTCAAGGACATCGATTTTATGGGTCCGCCTAAAAATTTTTATATTTTCCTGGGCAGATTCCATGTCCATTTTATTGGCAACCACAATGCGCTTTTTATCCAGTAAATTCATGGCATGGCATTGGAGCTCTTCCAGTAAAATAGTGTAATCGTCGACCGGCGAACGACCATCGCTGCCGGCCATATCTATTAGGAACAAGAGGGAAGAGCATCGCTCAATGTGTTTTAAAAATCGTAGGCCTAATCCTCGGTTTTCATGGGCTCCCCCGATGATTCCTGGGATATCAGCGATGATTATTTTGCCGTTACTGCTTTTGTCGGCCATGATGCCAATATGGACATGCAATGTCGTAAATGGGTAGTTTGCGACTTTGGGGGTGGCATCGGTAAGCCTTCCAATCAACGTGGATTTTCCGGCATTGGGAAATCCAACGAGGCCAACGTCTGCTATGGTTTTTAAGATAAGATCAAAAATTCCTTCTTCCCCTGGTGTGCCCGGAGTAGTATGGCGAGGAGCCTGGTTTGTTGACGATTTAAAATTTACGTTTCCCTTTCCTCCCATGCCTCCCTTCAAAATGATGATTTCTTGGCCATGTTGCAGCACTTCCGTGACAAAGTTTTTCGTATTTGAATCGATGATGGCAGTACCAATGGGAACCTTCAAAAAGCAATGTTTGCCATTTCTCCCATGCATTTCACTTCCCATGCCATGCTTACCATTTTCAGCCTTTGCATGGGGAGTAAACCTATAAACGGATAAGTCGTCGATATTTTCGTCACCGACAAGAATTACGTCTCCTCCATTACCGCCATCTCCTCCGTTGGGGCCTCCCTTGGGGATGAACTTTTCACGGCGAAAACTCAAACACCCATTACCTCCATTGCCGGCTTTTAAGCGTACATTATGAACCTCATCGACGAACATTTATTTTCCCATGAATAGCAAAGCTCCACTATTGGTATTGATCATTTTTTTGTCAAAACTTTATTTGATGCCACTTGGTTTTCAATTTTCTTGACTTCCTGCTTCTTTTCCAAAGAAGTTGGTAGTAATAGGAAAGAAGGTTAGTTGTTAAAATTTCTCGGGTTGAGAAACAACGGCTATATGAGTTTTACGAAAAAAATACAAATAGATACCTCCGTATCTGGCATACTAAAGATTATAATTCCGTTAATTTTATCGTGTTTATCAGTCAATTTGATGTTTTTAGTGGATCGCTTTATTTTGATGCGATATTCCCTGGATGCGATGAATGCGGCCATGCTTGGTGGCAATTTGGCAGGATTCTATACGTTTCTTTTGATGGCAATCACAGGGACCACGGAAATCTTCGTCGGGCAGTACAATGGTGCCGGAGAGCATGATAAAATCGCTTCCCCCGTTTGGCAGATGATATATTTGGTAATATTTGCTGCGATCTTTTATGTTCCGATTGGATATTTTTCAGACTATTTGAACCTGATTCCAGAGTGCTACGCCCAAGATGGCGTTGCATATCAACGGTTACTTACATATTTTTGTTGGCAACCTGGACTGGCAGCTGCATTTACGGGATTTTTTGTCGGCCGTGGGCAAACGAAAATCATCACGATGATCGTTATTGTTGGAAATCTTATCAATGCCATTTTGGATTATTTGTTGGTTTTCGGAGTCAGAGAAATTATTCCTAGCCTTGGATGTAAGGGAGCAGCAATAGCGACAATCATTGCCCAGGCTGTACAAATTTTAATTTTAGCAGCGAGCTTTTGGAGTTCCAAAAACAGACAATATTTTCATACGGCAAAGAACTATAAATTTGACAAAGAGCTATTCGGAAAATGTTTGAAAGTTGGACTACCTATGTCATTTGGTCGAAGCGTTGAATTGCTTGCGTGGTATTTAATATACGCTGCCCTAAGCCATGTATCAAAGGATTTAGCAACGGTCCATGGAGTTGCCACGACGGTCTACATATTGATTGCTTTTATTTGTGACAGTTTATCAAAGGGAACTGCTGCAATTTCTGCCAATTTTATAGGGAAAAAAGATTTGGCATCCATTGGAGTAGTTCTTAGAAAAGTAACGATCATAACGCTAGTTCTATGTTTTATCTTCATATTTCCACTGCTCATTTCTCCCCGTTTATTCTGCGGCCTTCTTGGCACCATAAATGAAGATGTTGCGCACCTATACCCCACACTGTCGATAATTTTTAAAATACAGTTTATCAATGTAACTCTAGAGTCTTTATGTGCTATCTTTTGGGGGACATTGGCTTCAGGTGGTGATACAAAATATATAAATGTTACCAATTTGGGATGTCTATGGGGTTTCGTTGTTTTTCCAGTCGTGCTGCTATATGCATTTGACATGCTGAATTCCGCAATAATTGTACATTTGCTATCCACTTGTTGGGTATCTTCCTGGTTGCTACTACTACATAGACGCTACAAGAGTTTGAAATGGTACAAAAGTGTTGTCTACTAAGGACAAAGCCGTATAAAAAAGAGATTGCCATGGGGAGAAAGAGTGTGCCGGGAAATACTTGTAAAAGTTTTTCATAGTTACGCCGGAGACCTCTCCGGAATAAATTTCTTTGGGAAGCACTCTGCTTTTTCTGTTTCGCATGCCTTTATATCACTTTTAAAAGCAACCTAGATTTAGCCAACGACTAAGCTTTGGATGCTTTTGCACTGCGATGGGTATTTCCTCTGGGAACGAGGCAAAGTACCCCCAATGGTGGAAGATATAATTCTAGGGAGTATGGCCTTCCATGGAATGGTAAATTATCGGCCTGCTTTCCCCCAAGATTTCCGCGATTCATCCCTCCATATGCCTTGCAATCGCTATTAAAAATTTCCTTCCAGAAACACTTTTCTGGTGAACCAATTCTGTAGTGAGTACGCTCAACGGGTGTAAAATTACAAACGACAATCATTTTGCTATCGGCAATGTCTTTCCGGATAAATGCGATAACCGAATTATCGCAATCGTCGCAGGAGATCCATTCAAAACCTCTAGAATCCATGTCGTATTTGGCCAAGAAATCGTACCGCTCGTAGATGCTGTTCAAATCGGTTATTAGTTGTTGTATAGACCTGTGGTCCGGGTATTTTAATAGATGCCAATCCAAGCTTTTGTCATATTGCCATTCGTTGCTTTGGCCAAACTCACAGCCCATGAATAGTGTTTTTTTCCCGGGCCATAGCCACATGTACGCATATAGTGCCATCAGGTGCCGTGCTTTTTCTGAAATGGTCGCTCCCGGCATTTTGTACAACATTGAGCGTTTGCCATAGACAACCTCATCGTGCGAAATGGAACTGATAAAATTTTCCGAATATTGATACAGCATTGCAAACGTTAGTTGGTTATGGCTGTGTTTGCGATAGATTGGGTCCTGAGAAAAATAGTCCAAGGTATCGTGCATCCATCCCATATTCCACTTAAAATCAAAGCCAAGACCATAGTATTTCGTCCTTCTTGTGACGCCGCTAAAAGAAGTGGATTCTTCGGCTATGGTGACGGTTCCTGGAAACATTTCGTGGACTACATCGTTCATTTCACGCAAAAACTCAAGGGCTTCGATATTTTCCTTTCCCCCGTAACAATTGGGTAACCAATTGCCACTTTTACGGGAATAATCGAGGTATAGCATGGATGCTACAGCATCTACGCGGATACCGTCCACGTGAAATTTTTCGAACCAATTTAACACGCTTCCAATTAGAAAATTTCGAACCTCGTGGCGCCCGTAATTAAATACCAGAGTACCCCAATCTTCGTGATATCTTCGACGTTCGTCTTCATGCTCATAGAGCTGTGTCCCATCAAAGTCAGCCAACGCAAACGCGTCCCTTGGGAAATGCGCAGGGACCCAATCGATGATTACGCCAATGTTATTGGTGTGTAAGTGATCAATCAATTTCTTAAAATCGAAGGGGGTTCCGTAGCGGTGCGTGGGGGCAAAATATCCCGAGACCTGATATCCCCATGATTTGAGAAATGGGTATTCCGTTATCGGCATAAATTCTACATGGGTAAATCCCATTTTTTTGACGTAGTTCGTAAGTTTTTTTGCCAATTCGACATATGTCAATGGTCGATCGCCATCCTCCGGAACACGCATCCATGAATCCAGATGTACTTCATAGACCGCCATGCGGCTATTATGCCATTTAGTTTCAGCACGTTTTTCCATCCACGGCTGGTCATTCCACACAAAATTCGAGGAATCGAAAATGATGGCAGCGTTGTTTGGTGGCCCTTCGAAATAGCTTCCATAGGGGTCGCTTTTCAATACCAATTCATCGCGGGAATTGACCAGCTCATACTTATATTTTGAAAAACTTCCAACGCCGGGGATAAATAGTTCCCAAATTCCAGATGCTCCCAACATGCGCATTGGATAATAGCGGCCATCCCAATTGTTAAAATCACCAACTACCGATACGCGTTTGGCATTGGGAGCCCAAACGGCAAACGCTGTACCCAAAATGCCATTCATTGTACGGACACATGCTCCTAGCCGGTCGAAAATTCGGCGGTGTTTTCCCTGTCCAAATAAATGGCAGTCAAACGTACTTATGGTCGGAAGGAACGAATATGGATCATGTTTTAAAACCACATCCTCTTCGTAGGTTTCAATGGCAAATTGATAGGCAAAGATTTCCCTGCGATTTTTAATGAAAACCTCGAAAAATCCACTATCACTGAGCCTCGACATGTCGAATTTTTCGTTGGTAGAAATATCGACGACGGTGCATTTTTCTGTGTTTTGTAGGTATGCACGCACCACAATACCAATGACGGTGCTATTTTTTGTCACCGGGTGCATACCTAACCTGTCATGGGGAAGGGCATGCTTAGCACATAGAAATTCATCTAATTCTTCGGGAGATATTATCATTTCAAAAATCTAAGAACTAATCGTAGCTAATGGTATCGTCCATGGCCGCATTTATTCCTTCATTCGAGGAAATTACTTCGACGGGAATTTTAAGCTCCTCAAATCCTTCCGCTGTAAGATATAGCATTCCTGATCCTGCAGCCCCTCCTCTAATTACCACGCTGGTCGATCGTGCTCCGGCGGGTATGAAAATATCTCTCATAATAATGCTATCCGGGATGTTGGTTGTTGCATCTACTACAATGCCTTCCTGGGGAGCATCAAAATTTATCGTAAGCACAAGTGCTTGTTTTTCCCCGAATTCTAGGTTGATGCTGGATAGGCTAGATTGGAAAGATACCCGATCGATGTGAAAAACTCCAAGCCCAATATCTCCATTGTCACTGACCAGCTTCGCGTGATGTTTATTCCCGTGGCCCAATATTGGCACAACGAAAGACAAAGAATTTGGAGAAACAAAACTGGTTTCACATGGCACACCATCTATTTCTACGTAATCACCTCTTTCGAAACCACGCCCAAGTAGTGTAATTGCTGAACCGGGGATCCCTCGATTGCTTTCAAATCCGATAACATACCTGTTTGCAATGATTAAATTATAGAGTTTTGAACGTTTAGACTCCTGGCGGATATTGCCGTTAACTTTTTTCTTGTAATCAATCTCATAGTAGTAGTTCACCTTGTGCTGGTCAGTCGATCTCGCATAGTCGTATGAATACTCAAAATCATTGTTTTTCTCCATTTTGTGGACTTCCCCATCGACTACGATACGTGCCGAGTAACTATTGGGAATGGAGTATGTTCCATCTGGGTTAACGGACATTGCAATGGTGTAAATTTCAGAACCATTTTGAGGTATTTGGGCAGGGGTGTTATTCGTAATCATGGAATTACACCCACTCACCGCAAAAGTAACGACATATAAAAATATAACTAAAGGCAGTTTCGCATTTTTCATAATAGGTTTTAGGATGCTAAAAATCAAAAATATGTATGCAAGTAAAAGATTCCTAACTTTTCAACCTTCTGCATTTTACATTTCGAACTCAGCTAATTTTTCCCGATAGCAACTGAAGAACCTGTGCAAAATCCAGGGGTAACCGTGTTTTTATGGAAATTGTTTCTCCGGTACATGGGTGATTAAAAGCTACTTCCGAAGCGTGTAACATTACTCGGGTAGAGGTCACTAATTTTGAGAAATTTTTGTCATAGCCATAGGTGGTATCTCCAAGTATGGGGTGTCCAATAGCTGCCATGTGTACCCGAATTTGGTGGGTTCTTCCGGTTAAAATATTTACCTGCAAATGGGTAAATTGTTGCCCAAAAGATTTCAGGATATGCCATCTGCTAATGGCTTCTTTGCCATTTACCGACACTGCCATTTTGGTCCGCACAAACCTATTCCTTTGGACAGGCAGACAAATCTCTCCAAAGCTTTTGGCAAATGTTTCACAGACAATCGTTTGATATGTTTTTTTAATTTTGCGTGTTGCGAACATTTTTACCAGTTGTAGGTAGGCCCTGTCCGTTTTGGTGAAAATTATCGCTCCGCTTGTATCCTTATCTAGTCTGTGGACAACCCCCGGCCGTAGTGGATTTCCAGATCCGCTCAACCGACAGTGTGATAAAATTCCTTCGACCAATGTTGGGGCCGATGTCCCATTCCCCGCATGAACCACAATGCCAGCCGGTTTATTAACGACGATAATGTCCTCATCTTCGAAAAGTATATCCAGTGGCATGCTGACCGGATGAAGAGTGACGTCATTGGGAAGGATCAGTCGCAGTGTTATCAATTCTTGCCCATGTAAAATATATTTCGCAGGCATTGGAACCCCTTTGATGGAGACTAAACCTCCGTCGAATGATTTTTTCAATTGTGTACGGCTAACATCTTGAAAATTTTCACTCAAAAATTTATCAATTCTTTTTCCCTTTCCACTGTCCTGAACTACGATTGTTTGTTCGTCGCCTACCATCATATCATTTTAAAATACTCAAGGGCCAAACTAGCACGTAAACTTCCAGAAGTCAAAAATACTTTATCCTTCCCCATGTGTTGCATGATTTGTAAGATTATTAGCAGCCCAAAAGGCAAAATGTCCGCACGGTTTTTTGGAACACCAAGGGCGACGCGTTCTTCTTTTGTTTTATCCTTCAATATATTAAACAAATTTTGTATTTCATCGCAGGTGATAAAGTTTCGTGTTTTCCCATTGATCAACAGGCATGCAACTTTTAAAGTTCCCCCACTGCCAATCAGTTCATACTCCAACATGTTTCTGGTATGTGCGGGTAATGTGTTTAATACATTTTTTATGGTTGCCTGGGCCGCTTCGATGTTATGCACTTTGGCTAAGTCGAGCGTGCTGATTGGTAAACTCCAGGTATTTTGTAAAATTTTGTCGAATTTTGCTATTTCCACGCTGCCACACCCAATGTCGAAGGAAATGAACTTTTCCAATTCCGTAAGATGTCGTGCGCTTTTAGCTGTCAGCGTGGCTTCTTCTGTCCCACTAATAATATGCAGGTTAATCCCCGTTTTCTTTAAAATTTTCTTCTGCAATCTAGAAAAATTTGCTGCTTTCCTGGCAGCCTGGGTAGCAACAGCAATTATTTTGGTAGAATTATGTTCCCGCGCAAGGGCCAAAACCTCTTCAAAAAATCCCGTAGTGACCTTGATCTTATTGTCGGAAATATTTGCTCCCATTCGCGAACACAGCCTAAACCCTCGAGAGATTCCACCCAAGTGTGCTACCGAATCTTGGGTACAGGCAAACACAGAAGCTTTCATGGAACCACTCCCAATATCAACGACTGTTATGTTGTCATGCATCAAAAATTTTCTAATATTTCTCGACTTGTGTTTGTTATTTACATCTAACTTCAGAAAAGTCAATTGCAACATGTAAAGATAATAGCGTTTGATCGCTGCCCGGTGATTTATTTTTGACATTTTTGACATAAAAGCCTCCACAGAATTTCTCGCAAATTCTATGGGGCCGAATGTGTGAAGAAAAGGTTTCCCAAAATAAACTTGTCCCACATTGATATTGACAAAGATGCCCATCAAAATTTGCTAAAGCCAGATGGTTTTGTAATGTATTGCCCTCATCGTCTAGCGGCCAGGACATTGGATTCTCATTCCAGAAACCGGGGTTCGATTCCCCGTGGGGGTGCCAAACTTTCATGCAGACATCGGAACCCGATCAGCTCCATAAAGAAAAGGTCATGGATAAAATATGGATAAAAATTCGTTTGCTTAGAAAATTTTTTAGCTCCATTGTAGTTTACCACCTAAACTTTTCTAAAAACAACACCGGATGGTGCCAGAGGGCAGGTTTGAACTGCCGGCCAAAGGCTTATGAGTCCTCTGCTCTACCACTGAGCTACTCTGGCATGGAATTGAAAAGTATCAAGCACAAGGGGTATCTTTTGTCAAGCGTCTTATGAAAACCAGTTTTGCTCTAAGGCAAATTGAAATCGCTGGTACAGGAAGCTAACCAAGAATGAAATGGTAAAAATTTCCAGGAGAGATGGTGGTAAAGGAGTTTATCATGCACTCCCCCAAACCATGGCAGTTTCAAAGAGAAATACAAAAAAAAGGAATTGTGAAATTTACCAACGGGAATCCCAATGGGAGAGCGCTGCAAACCTAGGTCACTGAATTGGTGAAGTTTAGAAAATATGGTGCAAACGTATCATAGCACGTATCTTGTGGTGGCTGCTATGGTAATGCAGTGAGATATTTCACCATTTGTAACCGCTTTTATGAGATTTTGTTTGGTTATTAGAGATGTTGTTAGGTCTTCAAATTCATCGAAATTAGTATCTTTTTGTTTTGTACAATTTTTGATCAATACAACATTGAGAATGTTCGTTTGTATTGCTGGATTAGGGTATAATGTCGCAATTATCTTGGCGGATTCTCCGCAAAAACCTGTTTCTTCTTCCAGTTCTCGGCGGGCGGCTTCGATCACATCCTCACCATGATCTATCATGCCGCCTGGCAGTTCTAATGACAATTTGCGCGATCCGAAGCGATATTGGTTAACCATGACAATGCGACTATCCGGTGTTTCCGCAATTACCTGTACCCAGTCATTGGAATCGATAATATAAAAGTCTCCAGACTTATTATTAGATGGATTTTTCAATTTGCAGCGAGAGACACTAAAAATCTTATAGTCCGCCAATATTTCCTTCGATAGTTGTTGCCATATGGCGGGCTGGTCTTTGTTAATTTCTCGCATTTTGATGGAAAATGTCCACTTTTATTATTTTTTCAAGGTTTCGTTGTTGCAATATTGGAACGATGACATAGAATCCCCAATCGTGCAAAGAATAAAAACGCTATCAAACATTTCTTGTAGGGGGAAAAGAGTTTTCGTCCGTGTTGACTTTAACGTTCCCATAGATGACCGGGGAAACGTTTTGGATGATTCCCGAATTGTAGCATCATTGCCGACCATACAATATTTAATACAAAACGGCGCAAAGGTAATTTTGGCCAGTCATTTGGGGCGACCAAAAGGGGAAGTGGTTGCAAAATATTCATTAAGCAATGTGGCCGTCGTGTTGGCAAAGCATATTGGGCAACCCGTGTTGTTCCTCCCCGATTGTGTGGGGCAAGAAGTCCTAACGGAGGTCGCAAAGATGCTAGATGGAAGTGTAATTCTCTTGGAGAACTTGAGATTTCATAAAGAAGAAACCGCGAACGATAAAAATTTTTCCAAGCAACTGGCATCGCTAGCCGACATCTATGTCAACGATGCTTTCGGATCAGCCCATAGGGCCCATGCATCGACGGAAGGAATAACTCATTTCGTACAGCAGAGTGCCGCAGGATTCCTCATGGAAAAAGAATTGGAATTCTTAGGAACAAAGATTGTTGAAGCCAAGCATCCTTTTGTGGTTATACTAGGAGGAGCGAAAGTCAGCGATAAGATTAAGGTCATCGATAATCTTTTGGAAAAAGCGGATATCATGTTAATAGGGGGTGCGATGGCCTATACCTTCCTTGCGGCTGGTGGTCATGCGACGGGAAGCAGCATGGTTGAAACGGATAAAATCCAAGTGGCCAGAGATGCTATCCAGAAAACGAAGGAAATAGGAACAAAGTTATTACTACCCGTAGACCATGTGGTTACATCCGCTTTGAATACGGAAACAAAAACAATGGACCCAACGTCCTATTCCGAATTAGACATCCCCGAAGGAAAATTTGGGGTGGATATAGGTCCAAAAACAATTGCTTTCTTTGGAGAAGAAATCAAAGGTGCTAGTACGATTCTGTGGAATGGTCCAATGGGGATTTTTGAAATACAACAGTCCTCGGCGGGAACATTTGCCATTGCCAAGCATGTGGCGGAATCAGATGCACTATCGATTATTGGCGGTGGAGACTCTGGGAAAGCCGTAAAAGAAAGTGGCTATGCAAACAAGGTATCTTTTATCAGTACCGGAGGAGGGGCAAGCTTAGAGTTTCTAGGAGGAGATATTCTGCCCGGTGTGGCAGCATTGATGGAATAACAATACGTTTTAGGAATACGGCTTATGGCAAAACACAGAAAATATCTTGTGGCAGGGAACTGGAAAATGAATATTTCGAGTTCGGACGTTGGGCATTTGATATCGGAAATTAATGCTAAGATAGCAAAGGTAACAAAGGTTGACGTTTTGGTTTGTCCTCCCTTTACATCTATTCAGGCAGCAAAAGATGCAATTGGCGGCGCTGGTAATATTTTCCTGGGGGCTCAAAACTTTTATCCAGAGAAAAATGGGGCATATACGGGTGAGGTTTCCGGTATTATGCTGAGGGAACTTGGAGTTTCCCATGTTATTATCGGCCATAGCGAACGCAGGGTGTATTTCAAAGAAGATGACGATTTTATAAACAGGAAGGTGAAATTCGCATTGGGGAGTAGCCTAATCCCTATCCTGTGCATAGGGGAAACCATAGAACAACGGAGGAATGGTAAGGAATTTGCCATAATTCAATCGCAGTTGAAAAATGGACTAAAAGATATTACCGTCCGGGAGGCGGAAAAGCTTACCATAGCCTATGAACCGGTATGGGCAATCGGAACAGGAGAGACTGCAACGCCAAAGATTGCACAGGAAATGCACGCATTTATTAGAAATTTCCTAAAAGAAATGTTTAATGCAAAAGTAGCAAACACCATCAAAATCTTATATGGCGGGTCGATGAAATCCGATAACGCTGAAGAGCTGCTCAAAGAAAGTGACATTGATGGTGGCCTTATTGGGGGAGCCTCCCTAAAGGCTACGTCCTTTTGTGAAATCATCAAAATAGCCAACCTCCTATCGGCCTAGGTGGTCGTGTCTAATGCTCCAAAAAGTTTATGAGTTTTATGCTAGGTTATTAATCGGCACGATTGTAATTTTTCTTGAAAATCGGGATTCCGAAAATGTAAAAAGTCTTTTTTTGGTTTCTTCTTTTTATTTTAAAAATTTCCAAACAAAATATGGTCACTTTGGTTTTTTCCGGTCCATTGCTTATGCCGAATATAAACTTTTTAAACAAATATTTCCACGGTCGTGGAACAGAAATAATATACGAACTTTTTTGCTGTGTAAAATCATGTTTTTTAAATTCCTTCACCATGGTATCAACACATGCTTCCCACGAAAAATTCTTCGCCCGTTTAAGTCCTTTCTGGGACAATTCTTTCCGCAATTTTTCATCGTAATATATCTTTTCATAGGCAGCTACCATGGCTTCATCGTTTGTGGGGTCTACTAAAATTCCCGCATTTCCGACGACTTCTGGCAGGGAGGTTACGTTGGATGTGATTACCGGGCATCCGCATTGCATAGCTTCTAGGGGAGGTAGTCCAAATCCTTCGTAGAGTGATACAAAGGCACAACATTCAGCATGGGAATACAAAGAGGCCAAGTCCCTATCTTCCACATAGCCAGCCTTGATAATTTTCATACTATTTTCGCCAAGACTTGCTATTTCAGCATTAAAAATTTCTTCAAAATCATCATTAGCGCAACCGGCAATAACAAAAACCAAATCATCGACATGGTTTTTCTCAATAAATTTAATAAAATTTCTAAGCGTAAAGATGAGATTTTTTCGCGGTTCTATGGCACTGACGGTGAAAAGATAACGCTTGTCTATGGGAATGCCATATTTTATCCGAATTTGCCGGTTTTGTTCTCCGTTGGCACAAAGATGAAAACTTGCACTTGCTGCCAATGATATTTTGGTAATTTTATTGGGGTCAAGTTGGGGAAGTAGTTTAATGATATCGCTTTTGGTAAAGTCTGAAATGGCAAATATATAATCCTTCCATGTTAAGCTTTTGATGATGGCCAGAAGAGTCGGATCTTCGCTGTGTAATGGATAAACCATTGGAATAAGATCGTAAACAATGGTATAGCAAACAATGCCGGTTTTTTTAATCCCTTTGGGAATGAGATTACGAGGAGATAAAAAAACATCAAAATCCTTTACATCGCCATAAAAACACTTTACAGGAGTCCCAAAATCGGTCTTAGAAATGGCTTCTTTAACGCGGCGGTAGATATTGTAATCTGCTCCAGCGTATACTTCAACTTCAAGCTCGGGTCGCCTCAGCAACTCTTTGAAAATATTATAGACGACGAAAAATATTCCCCGCCTACCATTACTTTTACACAGACAAAATTCTAAAAATTGAGCATCGTATAATACCCTAATTTTAGCTCTCCGGCTAGATTTTTTCTTCAAAAGTAAACCGTCCATCAATCAAGCCCTTTATTCCAATTTTTTAAAATCGACGATGAAGAATTGGCTTTGTTTTCTCCACCAACTCCAAATTCTACCATCACACCGCATTCCTTGCATACTTCTATTTCTGGAATATTTTCCTTTGTTCGATCTCCTCCATTTGCGAATACCAGCCGATCAGCTGGATATTTTTCACGAACCTTGCGAATTCCATTGCATGCCGAATTGTTGCTGTCATCAAATCCTAATACGTCGACAACGTTTTTTAAGCTTTCGCAAATCGCCCTACGCGTCGTAAATCCCATGAAGTTCTTGCCTTTTTTGCGACACAGCCACGCATCGGAATTAAGCAACACAATCACGCCATTCCCGCGTAAGCCAGCGTCTTTTATCAGACTTATGTGCCCCTCATGGAGGGGATCAAATCCGCCACTAACAATGTAATAAGTTTTTTCCAAAATTAAAAAAGTGCTCAGTTGCTAAAATCTCACAAGGTGTACTTGGAATGCTATTCCAATGCCGCTTGGGCTGCCGCTAGCCTTGCAACGGGAACACGGTTTGGCGAACAGCTGACGTAGGATAGTCCAATTTTGTTGCACAATTTAATGGATGCTGGATCTCCGCCATGTTCTCCGCATATGCCGATTTTTAGGTCTTTACGGGTCGCTCGTCCACGTTCACAGGCGATTTTGATCAATTCACCGACGCCCAATTCATCGATGGAGGCGAATGGGTTATTTTTAATAATTTCACGCTCCAGGTATTGGGGCAAAAATCCATTGGCGTCGTCGCGGCTCATTCCAAGGGTCGTCTGGGTCAGGTCATTTGTCCCAAAACTGAAAAATTCCGCATCTTCCGCAATTTCTCCGGCTCGTAAACATGCCCGGGGAATCTCTATCATCGTGCCTATTTTATAGGCAAAGGAACGTCCAAGCCGTCGTTCCACAGCTTCCGCAGCTTCACGAATGATTTTTGCCTGATGTTTAAACTCGGCGGCAAAAGTCGTCAGCGGCACCATAATTTCAGGATGAACCTCTATTCCTTCCCCCTTGACCTTTGCGGCGGCTTCAAAAATTGCAGTACTTTGCATGGCAGTGATTTCCGGATATGAAATCCCCAAGCGGCAACCCCTATAGCCGAGCATTGGGTTGCTTTCAGACATTGCTTCTACGCGCAATTCCAGGTCGGCGGGATTTTTACCTAACTTTTTTGCTAAGGATTCAATGGCATGCCTCTCGTGGGGTAAAAATTCATGCAATGGTGGGTCCAGTAGCCGAATGGTGACGGGGTATCCCTTCATTTCACGGAAAATTCCTTCAAAATCTCCCTGTTGCAATGGCTTTAATTTGGCCAGAGCCCTTTGGCGATCTTCAACGTTGTCCGCCAATATCATTTCTCGCATGTAATCAATGCGTTCTCCCTCGAAAAACATGTGCTCTGTCCTACAAAGACCTATGCCCTTTGCTCCCAATTGGAGGGCGGCTTTGGCTTGTTTGGGACTATCGGCATTGGTTCGAACATCGAGTTTACGATAGCCATCTGCCCAGGACATTACGGAGTCAAATATTCGGAATGTGTAACTTTTTTCTGCTGCCATCGTTCCCGAAAGAACTTGTGTAACTTCGGATGGGGCTGTTTCAACGTGGCCGATGAAAATTTCTCCTGTCGTCCCATCAATGGAAATCGGTTCTCCTTCTTTTATCGTAACACCGTCTGCGGATACCTGTTTCTTTGCATAGTCGATTACCAAACCGCCCGCCCCACAGACGCAAACTTTTCCCATTTGCCTTGCAACCAAAGCTGCATGGGAACTGACCCCTCCATGGCTAGTAACGATCCCTTCGGCGGCCAGCATACCCCGAATATCTTCGGGGGACGTCTCTGTCCTGCAGAGGATAACTTTTTCGCCCTTGCCATGCATTTCCTCCGCTTTCTTCGCTGAAAAATATACATTCCCCGATGCTGCTCCAGGCCCTGCCGGCAATCCACTGGCTATCTTTTTCACTTTCTTTTTCCCCGCCGTATCGAAAATTGGCACTAGCAGCGAAGAAACAGAATCCGCCGGGATACGTTTTATGGCCATTTCTTTGTCGATGAGACCTTCGTTAACCATCTCAACCGCTATTCTAACAGCCGCCAGACCGGTACGTTTGCCATTTCGCGTTTGCAGCATATACAATTTATCATTTTCGATGGTGAATTCGAAATCCTGCATGTCGCGGAAATGATGTTCGAGGGTTTGGCAAACCTTGACCAACTGGTCAAAAACAACGGGCATGTCGTTTTTCAAATTCGCAATTGCCTGGGGTGTACGAATGCCGGCGACGACATCTTCCCCCTGGGCGTTTATTAGATATTCGCCGTAGAAAACGTTTTCACCGTTCGCAGGGTCTCTGGTAAAGGCAACTCCAGTCGCACAACTGTTGCCCATATTTCCGAATACCATGCTTTGCACGTTGACCGCAGTGCCCCATTCCGCCGGAATATTATACTTTCTCCGGTAAATTACCGCACGTTCGTTGTGCCAGGATTCAAAAACGGCACCAATAGCTCCCCTCAGCTGGTCAAAAACGTCCTGGGGAAATTCCTTACCTGTCCGCTCCACGATCAACTTTTTATAGCGGCCGATAACGTCCTTGAGGTTTTCAGCGGTCAAATCGGGGTCGCTATGTACGCCAGCTTTTCCTTTAACGTCCGATAAAATTTCTTCAAAGGGGTCACGGGATTCGTCATTTTCCGCATGGACTCCCATTACAACGTCACCATACATTTGAATAAATCTACGATAGCAATCGTAGGCGAACCTAGGGTTATTGGTATTTTCAGCCTGGCCAATGACGGTCTTATCGTTCAACCCTAGGTTTAAAATAGTATCCATCATCCCCGGCATGGATTCCCTAGCGCCGGAACGAACGGAAAATAGTAGGGGATTTTTGACATCGCCGAACTTTTTCCCCTGCTGCTTTTCCACATTGGATAAGGCTTCTTTTGCATCTGACCAAACACCATCGGGCAATTTGCCATTATTTTTATAATACTCGGAGCAAACCTCCGTTGTAATCGTAAAACCCGGTGGAACGGGCAACCCAATCTTTGCCATTTCCGCAAGGTTGGCTCCCTTTCCTCCCAACAAAGCGCGCATGCTAGCATCACCATCGGTCTTTACGCCGAACTCATATATGAAATTCCCTATGCTCATAATTTATTCCTTAGCCTAACAAGCTATATG
>JAISBO010000002.1 GCA_031266155.1 Puniceicoccales bacterium | reverse complement strand
TCAAGGTCGGCATTGGCCCTGGCGAGTTCGGCGGTTTTCTCTTCAAGCTGGCTCTTGAGCCCCGTATTGACACCATTGAGTTCGGTGATTTGGTCATCTTTCTCTTTGCCTTGTTGCTCGAGGGCGGCTTTATCCCTATTGGCTGCTCCAAGGGCGGTATTGGCTGATTCGAGGTCTCTTTCTAGACCCGCAATTTGGTCATCTTTCGCTTTGCCTTGGTTCCTAGCCTCGTCGACTTGTTGCCCGAGGTCGGTGATTTGTCTTTGAAGTCCGCCATTGTTCTCATTAGCCTTAGCGAGTTCAGTGCCTTTCTCTGCGACTTGTTGCTCGAGGGTGGCAATTTGGCCATCTTTCTCTTCGCCTTCGGCGGTTTTCGCTGCAAGATCGCTCCGGAGGGTGGTGATTTGGCCATCTTTCGCTTTGACTTGATCCTGAAGTCCGGCATTGGCGGCATTGGCCTTACCAAGGGCGGCGTCTTTCGCTGTAGCTTGTTGCTCGAGGGCGGTGATTTGTCTTTGAAGTCCGCTATTGTTGCTACCGGTGGTTTCGGCTCTCCTATTGGCCCCGTCGAGGTCTCTTTGTAGATCCGTAATTTGGTCATCTTTCGCTTTGCCTTCGGCGGTTTTCGATTTAAGGTCGCTCTGGAGTCAGGCAAGTTGGCCATCTTTCGCTTTGACTTGATCCTGAAGTCCGGCATTGTCCCCATTAGCCTTGGCGAGAGCAGCTTTGTTATCTGTAGCTTGTTGCTCGAGGGTGGCGATTTGGCTATCTTTCTTTGCGACTTGTTGATCGAGGGCGGTGATTTGTCTTTGAAGTCCGCTATTGTTGCTACCGGTGGTTTCGGCTCTCCTATTGGCCCCGTCGAGGTCTCTTTGTAGATCCGCAATTTGGTCATCTTTCGCTTTGCCTTGGTTCCTAGCCTCGTCGACTTGTTGCCTGAGGTCGGTGATTTGTCTTTGAAGTCCGCCATTGTTCTCATTAGCCTTAGCGAGTTCAGTGCCTTTCTCTGCGACTTGTTGCTCGAGGGTGGCAATTTGGCCATCTGTCTCTTCGCCTTCGGCGGTTTTCGCTGCAAGATCGCTCCGGAGGGTGGTGATTTGGCCATCTTTCTCTGCGACTTTCCTATTGGCCTCGTCGAGTCGATTCTGAAGTCCGGCATTGTTGCTACCGGTGGTTTCGGCTCTCCTATTGGCTTCGTCGAGGTCGGTGTTGGCCTTGGCAAGATCTCTTCGTAGATCCGCAATTTGGCCATCTTTCGCTGTGCCTTGGGTCCTAGCCTCGTCGAGTTGTTGCCCGAGGGCGGTGATTTGTCTTTGAAGTCCGCCATTGTTCTCATTAGCCTTGGCGAGCTCGGCGTCTTTCTCTTTGCCTTGTTGATTGAGGTCGGTGATTTGGCCATCTTTCTCTGCGACTTGTTGCTCGAGGGCGGTGATTTGTCTTTGAAGTCCGGCATTGTCCCCATTAGCCTTAGCGAGATCAGCTTCGGCTTTCCTATCGGCCTCGGTGGCTTGGTTGCGGGCTGATTCAAGATCTCTTTGTAGACTCGCAATTCGGTCATCTTTCGCTGTGCCTTGGTTCTCGAGGGCAGCTTTATCCCTATTGGCCTCGTCGAGAGCAGCTTTGTTATCTGTAGCTTGTTGCTCGAGGGTGGCGATTTGGCTATCTTTCTTTTCGCCTTCGGCGGTTTTCTCTTCAAGCTGGCTCTTGAGCCCCGTATTGACACCATTGAGTTCGGCGATTTGGTCATCTTTCTCTTTGCCTTGTTGCTCGAGGGTGGCGATTTGGTCATCTTTCTCTTTGCCTTGGTTCTGGAGGTCGGTGATTCGGCCATCTTTCGCTGTGACCTGTTGATTGAGGGCGGCATTGGCCCTATTGGCCCCGTCAAGTTCGCTTTGAAGGGTAGCTTTATCCCTATTGGCTTCGTCGAGTTCGGCGGTTTTCGATGCAAGATCGCTCTTGAGCCTCGTATTGACACCATTGAGGTCGGCATTGTCCCTTTTGGCCGCTTCGAGGTCGGTATCGGCCTTACCAAGGGCGGCAGTTTTCGCTGCAAGTTCATCGTTCTTCGCTTTGAGCTCAGCATCCTGTGCTGCGAAGGCGGCTTTATTATCTTCTGCTTCCTTACTGGCTGCTTTGGTTTCTCCCTGAGCTGCCGCAAGTTGGCCCCGAAGGGCTTCTAGTTGAGCCTTAAGGTCGGCTTCTCTCTCAGCGGCTTGTCTCTGGGCCTCGGCGAGGGCAGTATTAGCCTCGGCGGCTTCGGTGGTTTTCGCTGTGACTTGGGCCTGAAGTCCAGCATTTATGTTTTTCTCTACTTCGAGATCAGCTGCGGCTTTTCTTCCTTGCTCGGCAACATCTGCCGAAGTATTTCGATGTTGCAAGTACGATACAATTATAAATGTTGCAGCTACCGCAATACCCAGTGCTATCAATGCTATCCCCACTGGGTTATGGGAAATAGAAGCGGTCGTTACTGATTGTACTAGTTTTTCAATGATTGTTATTGGCTCGCCAGCTGAATTAATCATCGCGTTGGCGGTTTCAACTACAGTCGTTGCGCCTTCCGTCGTTGTAATTCTCACCAGGTTCATTACGCCTAGTATCACTGGCATCGTTGCTGCTGCTATCTTCAAACCTGCCCTTATTCCCCAATGCGTGTATTCGGTAACTCTTTGGGAAAGATCTCGCACTTTCTCATAGAGAGATGACTTCACCGAAGCAAATGTTCGCGGAACATTGGCAGCAACCCTAATATCCCTTTGAACACCACCCGCCGGACCAGTATCCGGAGGCACATCTCTATTCACCACACCCGTAACGTCACTCATAATTCTATAAACTAAATCCGGTAATGAAGTTTACAAACGAACCGAAAATGATCAAGTTAATTGTTCGAAAATTAAAAAAATAGCCTCGCAGCTATTAGTTGTTCACATTTTTAAAAACGAAATAGCCGCAAAGTATTGAAATTAGGCCCGGGGCATTTCCGGACTAGGTAAACCTTTGCGGGCTTTTTGATCCCTGGGCTTGTCGAGAAAATTTTGAGGTAGCTGATAATTTTCGCGCCCTGAAAAATCTTTCGGACAGAAGAACAAACCGACACGCTTTTATATATATCCCCCGTTGTTGCATTTGGGAAAGTTTTCTTTGGGAATATTTTACGGCATCGGTCAGTTTTATAACTTCCGTGAACAAACCCACGATGGACCAGTCATTTCGGGCATCGGAAAGAAGTCTGTTCACCATTTCATCGGATGTCACGCCGGAAGATGGTATTTTATATGCACCACGTACGTAGGCCTTCAGGGCCGAAGATAGCAATTTTGAAAACTCGTAGGATGTGGCACCGGTCATCTGGGCCCGCGCCAGCCGTAGGTTCTTTAGCATCAAACCGACCAATGGCGGTTGGGCCCGTGTTTCAGCATGTTTTTTGGGATGCTTAATTTTGTACCTTCGGATCAAAATTAGTATCCCCAAAATCACCGCCAATAGAATAATTACTGTGACTTCACCGCTCATTTCTTATGGGATTCCCCGACCACTTTTCATAGTTGCCATCGCCATAATTTTTCAACTCTCCATTGGCAACTTCACAGAGGGACAAAATGTCGAAATTCGCCGTGGAAATATCATAGTTCGCTGGTAAGAATTTTTGATATTTCTCACATCGCACACGCCGCGTGTCCAGGAATAATATATCATCATTAAAATCAATCCCATCGATGGTAGAAATTTTAATGGCTCTGCTGTTCCTCGTTTTAACAATCAAATTATCTTCCAATCCGTAGGTGCAGATCATTTCGGCATCCCGATTTAAACATATCCCCATGTCCAAGGCATCATACATCATCAGCTTGAAATTACGTTTCCCAAAAATCATCCAGGTATTTATGGAGGCAAGGGCAATCCTTAGCCCCAGGGCCGAACCAGGACCCCCACAGTATATTATACCATCGAAATCATCGAGCACACGGTGCGTCTTTAGGAGTAGCTCTCCCAGGGCAATGGTAATCACATCGACGGCATTCCCTTGAGACACCTCGCTTGCCAGGACAGTCTTATCATCCACTATTATAACCTGCGTTGTGGGAGTAGCTGAATCTATCAATAGGTATGAGTTCCCAAACATCTTTGCAAAAATGCACATATCTGCACCTTTGGCAAAGCAATTTACAGATAAAGAAGCAAATACCATGGGGAGCGGGTTCTAAGAGTCCACTCCCCTACCCTCTTCTACGGCCATTCCACTTGACGACGGTATTTAAATGGATTCTAATTTTTTCGTTTTCCTTGCTTTGTTTTGTGAGCATCGATTAGTTGCCTGTCAAGTTTTCCAACCATAGCATCGATTGACTTGTATAAATCCTCCGTTGCTGCTCTTGCCTCTATGTCCGAGCCACCAATGTCCACGTGCCCATGGGCGATAAACTCGTCCTGATGAGCTTTATTTTTAGACATTTCAAGCGTTACCCGAACACGAATGATTTTGCCATCATGGTTAAATAGCTTATGTACTTTACCGTGAACGACTGATTTTAGAGAGTCTGTCAAATCAACGTGCACTCCTGAAATAATTACCTCTTGATTACTCATATGAATAGGGGAAACATTAGCCCTGGCCTATAACTTTGCAATGTTTTAATAGGCCGAAAATGTTGGCAATGCATTTGCGTTTTTCACCTGGGCCATGCAAATATGTTCCCCCTCTCGCATTTTCTTTGCCTCGTCCGAAGAAATATCGTTCAACCCGTAGATATGCAAATATCCATGAATCAAGTAGAGACTTAATTCTTCGGAAAATGTTGTCCCATAGGTTTTACAATTACCATAGGCATAATCGGGGGAAACGCAGATTTCTCCAGCGAAATTCATTCCTTTCTCCCCTTCAAATGTTATTACATCCGTCACTGTGCCATCATCGAAGAATTTTAAATGGAGATCTTGCATGGCTTCTTTGCCAAGGAATGCAATGGACAGCTCTCCTTCTGGAATTTTAAACGGAGAAGAATCAAGTACACTGAATAATGCAAAGATTTCTCCATTGCTAAAATTAAGCCACTTTACCCCATTAAAAATTTGAACTTTTCTACGAAATTTATTCACTTCTCCAGTAAATGTTGCTCCCCGTACCATCCATGCCCATACCATCTTCCGATACGTTATATGAAATTCTAGAATGCATCATGGATAGCATGATGGATGCGAAAATCTTTCGCAATTCCCTAATCTCATCGAAGGTAATTGGACATTCATCAAATTGATGATCATTCAATTTAATGTCAAAAATCATATTGACTAAATCCTCGATTGCTTGATGGGTTATCCGCTTTAGAGTTCTGCTGGCAGCCTCGATGGAATCCGACAGCATGACAATTAAATTTTCTTTTGTCCTTGGGCGTGGCCCATTGTACCTAAAAATGGAAGCATCAAGCTTATCGGTTATGAACGTATTAATTTCATCGTCAGACATATTTTCAGCATCGACACTTAGCAGAAGGTCATGCTTGGCTTTTTCATAGAAATAATAAATTAGTGTTGTTCCATGATGTTGTTGTATAATATCTATAATCGGCGATGGTAACTTATGCTGTTTGGCCAGAGCCACACCATCTTTTATGTGATTTTTGATTATGAGCGTGCTAAGATAGGGAGTCTGTTGGTCGTGTAAATTTATTTGATTATTTTGATTTTCTATGAAATACGCTGCCTTCAGCATCTTTCCTATGTCGTGGAACAATGCTCCCGTTTTGCATAGGACTGAATTAGCATTAGCATTGAGGGCAACTTGTTCCGCAATATTGGACACGATTAGGCTGTGATTATAGGTGCCGGGCGCTGTGATTTGTAAATTCTTTAAAATTTGATTATTGTAGTCCATCAGCTCGAAGAGCGTGACGTTTGAATAAACGGAAAATAGCCTTTCAAAAACAGGAAATAGCATAACAGTCAACAGCCCAGAACCCATGCACATCAGCAGCAGTGCACCACCCTGCAATAGAACCAGCCAATTCATCGTCATCGGGAATAGATGTTCCGCTAGCATAAGTGTAGCAGTGGTCGCCCCTGACAGTATACCCGCCCATATAATTTTCATCCTGAAGTTTATATTTTTCAGAAAGGCAAGGAAGATAAAATGAGACGTTAACAACATCAGAAAAAAGTGTATGGATTTGGATATCATTAGTGTGTAGTACAACGACACAAAAAAAGCCACAATCACACCACCCGAAAAACCATAGAGCAATGTTGTAATGCCGGAAGTCCATAGTATCGGTAAACAAAACGGAAAACAGTTAAGCAGAGTGAAGTGTTTTAAAAATACCTCATGGTTTCCAACTTGAAGAAATATTCTAAGAAATAACAACTGAACCATCGTTAGTATGCCACAGCCAACCAAAGTTTTCAGATTGAAAGTTTTGTTTTTTTGCAAAACTCGCAGGAGGACCATGGCCACATAAAGCGCAATCATCCCCTGGAGCATTTTAGTATAAAAGTCCCTATAAAAACCCCAGCCCACATAATTTGATTGTTTCAGTGCTTTTTGATATGCTACTAGGGTTTCGTGAATTTCATCGTTAATGACCGTATCGCCATCTAATATTATATCTCCTTGCCGTACTTTGACTCGAACCGGTTTAATTGATTTGCGAATCATTTCAAGCCGAGCCTTACTCTCTTCGGCATCAAATACTAGGTTCGGTTTAATACCCTGCTTGATGATATTAAAGAATATGTTCGCAACGTCTTGGTCGACGTCCATCGACATCAGGTGCATTCTTATGTAGTGTAGAGCCTGTTCCAATGTGCGAAGATTACGCCGTTTATCACTTTTTAATTTAATTCCCGTATAACTCATCGAAAATTGCTTCAGGCTGACTGATACTTCTTCGGAAAAAACACCATCCCTTGCTATTTCTCTCAAAAGGGATATGCATTCTTGAAATGCCTGCGCACGCTCGATGGGCGTTAAAGAACTTATTAGTATGGCGATATCATGCCATTCAAGTTTTATTACATTGGAAGCTATAAATTCATTGATAAACTCCCTAATATCGTTTCTGCCCGCTTCACTTAATGTGTGTTCATAGGTAAAGTTTTCTATTTGTTCATCGAGCAGTTTTAGAACTTCAATAAAGTCGTCATAGCATCTTTTATCTATGTAGAAAACATTATCAGCCTGGTGTCTTTTTTGTTCATATAACTTTTCTGTCTTTATTTTACTTTCATATTCAAATGCTAAATCCGCCACAATCCTAGATTTTGACACATTTCCTGGTATGAATTGAATGCGCAGGTAATTATTTCCAAAAAATGACACGAGGGCAAATCCGAAGGAAAATAGCAAAAATACCAGCACCCCTCTAATCCTCCTTTGCCAAATCGGATATCGACTCTCAATTTGAGTTGTGTCAGCATGAGAACCCAGATCAAATATTCTACCTTGCCATCTCTTCACGACCATTGATGATTCCCTACTAAAGATTAAAGAAACATCGACTGAAAAATTCAAATGAAAGTTTTTAATCGAGCAACCATTTTTTCTAACGCCACAGGCAATACTTTCGTCTCTCCTATTACTGGCATAAAATTTGTATCCCCTTCCCATCGGGGGACCACGTGGCAATGTATATGATTTGCTATGCCTGCTCCGGCAGCTGCCCCCAGATTATATCCAATATTAAACCCATCAGGTTTGAGAGCATCGATTAATATTTTCTGCATCTTTAAGACAGATTGGCAGATATCAACATATTCACCCTTTGTTAAATCTTGGATATCGGCAACTTGACGGTACGGTATTACCATGGCATGCCCCGCGTTGTAGGGAAATCTATTCAGTGCCGAATAGCACAATTTACTCCTAAATACCAACAATGATGTGGCTTCATCTTCCTTTGGAATTTCCAAAAATGGATTTCTACTCTTTGTTTTTTCCGATTGGTGAACTTCCACATACTCCATTCGCCAATAGGCGTGTAGATTTTTCATTGGCATATAAAAATGAAATTTCATGAAAATTTCAATGGTAATGTGCGATTTATACCCTTGACACTGAATTTTTAAAGGAATAAAAAGCTATTTAATGGACTCTAGGAAACATCTGGATTCATCTTTTCGCTTTTGGAAAGTTATTGTTCTCCGTTGCGAGAAAGTTTGTCAATGGAACGAAAGTTTTACGAAATTCTCCTAATCCACGAAACAGCCGTTTGATTTCCCATGTATTTTGGATTTCGTCTTTTTTTAAAATTTTTTCTAAAATTTAATAGAAAAAGCTTGACAATGCTGCCTCTATAACAAATATATGAAAACTCATTTTTAAGTTTTAACAAACTAAATTTAATAAAGGAAAGTCTATGAAAAAATTATTAGGAATAGCCGTTGGCATACTTAGTGCTGTTGGTTTATGCGCAGAAGATATAGCATCGGATTTAACCCTAGAAACAAGTGTTCAATTTCAGACAGAACGTGTATTTCGTGGTCGCAATGAGTTCCATAAAGCATTGACTCCCCAGGTAAAAATAGGATACCCTGTGTGTGATGAAGGCAATATCTATGTTGGAGTTGATACTGCCATTGACTTTGAAGGTAGTAGTGCTTTAAATCAAGTGGTTCCTTATGTTGGGGTATTATGGGATGTAACTGAATTGTTTACAGTAGATGCAGGATATGAGTGTCGTTTCCATACGTCATTTTTACGTAACGATGAAATCGGACCATCTAGAAAGCATTCCAATGAACTTCATGGAGGGGTTATCTTAGACGTCTTGTTGGAGCCATCTCTGTACTGTTTTTATGATTTCACCCGCAGAGAGCTTACTGTGGAAGGCCGCGTAAGGTATAACTTTGATTTGTCTCAGTATGCATTTTCTGGGTTAGGAGTTGATTTTGGCGCCAAGGTGGGGTTTGATCAGGCGAATAAACCCTATGCGTTCTCTCTCTGGGAAGCTGAACAGGTGGGTGATGTGGGTAAAAAAAGCTATTGCTACTATGGTATAAATGCTGATTTGACATATGAGCTTAACAACAATGCCAAGACCAAAGTTGGAGTCGCCTATGAAGGAAATTCTGCGGAACAAAAGTCTTGGGTAAATGATTTTGGAGGAAGTATAAAACCAGCACATAGAAATAATATCTGGGTTAAGGCTTCCGTTGATTGTTCGTTCTAGTAAAAATCGTTTTTAATTCTTTGAACCCCCAACCAGAGTTGGGGGTTTTTTGTAAAAAGCACTGAAACACAACGTAATGGACATAGCCGAACTATTTGCTTTTTTGCTTTTTATCGCAAATGAATTTTCGAGTTTTATCCCTGAAAACCATTATCTAGATTTGTAGGCCCGCATCGACTATGGTCGATGTATAAACGACCAACAGTGCTGTCCCGCTCGCTATGTGGATGTGGACACTTTCCGACCTTGTTCTGTTGAAACACGAATTAAAGCCAGGAAAAATCAATTCCTCCATGGTAAGGTTCCACTTTAGTCCTTCAGTCCTAATGCAACATTTGGGGATTCCGAAAAGTGATAACTTTGTCCCAATTTCTAGATTAAATACGTGGGTTCCCCTAAGCATCAGACCCATGACGTTCTCTCCCAGGAAAATAGAATTTGTTCGGGCAAAAATGTTGATATTATTGAGGATGTGGTCCATATATCCGCCGTTCATGCCGAGGATAACACTTGGTAAAAGGCTATGATCTTCCAAATAATTTAATGCTTTTTCAAAGTCCGACGAATTTTGATCCCCAAGCTTTATAAACTTACCATCAACCAACAAATCTTGCCTGACACTATCCAAATCCCCTATTATCATGTGGGGTATTATGCCCATCGTTGCCAAAGAATTTGCGGCTCCATCTGCAGCAATTATCGGTAGCTGTATTTTTTGAAAAAATTTATGGTCAGGCAAAGTGCCGTGCAGGCATAATACCGATCTATATTCGTCGAATTTTACGATCATAGTAATATT
>JAISBO010000066.1 GCA_031266155.1 Puniceicoccales bacterium | reverse complement strand
GCATTCGTAATGTTGGCTTTGGCAGGGGTATTTTTGTCAGTCGCAGTAAAGACGCTCAGCATGGTGTCACCGTTGACCGCGGATCCCGGAATAAAGAAATTGAAAGTTTTTCCGGCACCATCGAGTTCCCCGATGTAGTTGGCGCCTGTCCCGATGACGTTGTAGGTATTTACGGTCCACGCCCCGTTGCCTGAGGGGAAGAAAGTACTGTTTGTACCAAAGGTGAGCATGTCGAATCTCACGCCGTCGTCGCCACTCCACCCTGTGGTGCCGTTCAAGGTCAGTGAGACACTTGCACCATCGCCGAGGAAGAGATTTCCCACGTCTACGGCCAAGTCACCATCTTTTTTGGTTAAAGTAATGGTGTGGTCGCTTGCGCCACCATCCTTATTTTCTATTTTCAACGTCCCGGTCAAGAGTTCCGCCCTGCCACCAGCTCCTGAGATGCCACTACCACCGCCTTTGGCCCCACTGGCGATGGTAACATTCCCACCCACGGAAATAATGCCGCCTGTTGTCAGGCTAGCGTTTCCGCCAGTGCCGCCGCTGCCGCCATTACTTCCACTGCCACCGTTGCCGCTGCCGATGTACAAATTATTGTCCACTGTCACACCATTGATCGCCGTCAGGGTGGCGTTGCCACCATCACCGCCGCTGCCAACGCTATTGCCACCGCCACCAAAACCAGCGGTGATGAAAATGTTGTCTACATCGGCACCGATGTCGCCGGTGTAGGTGGCACTTCCTCCGGTGCCACCAGAGTTGCTACTACCGTCGGTACCACGGGTGGCAGTTGCATTGGTGCCCGAAAGGGATCCGGGGAGGTTGGCAATGAGAGCATCACCACCGTCGCCGCCGGAACCAGCGCTAGCCTCACTACCATCGCCAGCCTTACTCGTGCCATCGCCAACGTAGGCACCGCCGCCGCCACCACCATCACCGGTGCTACCAGTGCCAGCGGCACCACCGAGGCCAGCCTGAATACCGCCACTGCCACCGGGGCTGCCGGTGTCACCGCTGCCACCTCCACCACCACCGCCGCTGATGTAGAGGTCATTGGCCCCGTGGACCGGAGTGGCCGGCAAGTAAAATACCGAAAAAAGCATGTAGACAAACATCCAGGGAAACGACAGTCGGATCAAACGCTGCCGCGGACGGGAAAATTTGGGCATCCGCTGGCGGAAATATTTCCCAACTCGGTTACAGAGAAATATCAATTTGCAGAGGCACCGTTTTATTGCCCTCCTCACCTTATGGGTGGGCACGACGCTAGGAAAGGACTTCATAATGTCCCCTTCCCCTCCTGGTCCCAAATCCTCCTGATAAAGCCCATTTCTTCCTCCGTTTTCAGAATCGTAGCATCCCATCCGAAAAAATCAATATATTTTTAATGTTTTTTATGAAAATTTCCCAATGATAGTAAAGGATTTGGAGGAATTTCGTTTGTCCCACCATTAAGAATATGAAGGTGGATGGAAATTTTTACCAACTTGCAAAAGGGTCCACGGGAGGGAAAAATTTACTACTTCCCATGGAAAAAGTTAGGGAAAGAACAGAAAAGTTTGGGCGTTTGAAACATCCGGTTCCAACAAAAAGGGTTCGCCGGAGGGAAAGTTAGCTTTTCCCCAACGGCGAAAAGGACGTACAGGGGGGAATTCCCCCTCTCTTCTCAGCGGAGGAAACAGGTTTCCTATCGTTGCTATTAGTACTTCAAAATCTAGAGATAGCCTTGAAAAGTATCGCAAAGAGACTCTGGCTATGCCCTAAAAGAAGAAAAAAAAATTTCTTTTAGTATACCAATTTTTAAATTACACGCCAAATTAATCGTCCAGCGGACTGGCGATGGGAAAAACACAAACTCAAAACCACTTTTTTGTTGGCAGGGCGAATACGCAACTTTTTCAATTGGCGTCCCGTAGGGGAATCGAACCCCTGTTGCAGGAATGAAAATCCTGAGTCCTAACCGCTAGACGAACGGGACTAGTGTTTTCAAGCGATATTTCATACCTTTGTTTTAGCAAGCTTTTTATGGTGAAAGGAGCGATATTTTCGTCAGAAACCAAGAAACTAACTAGCGTTGCTTTTACAGCCGCCTTCTTTTCGCCTGCCGCCGATGTGAATCCATACGAATCCGGTGTGATATACCCGGAAAATATGGTTGTATGATGGGAACAATTAATTATCCATGGCACACATGCATGATTATTTGTCCGATTGTCTGAAAAGATATCCTTCGTTGGTAACCTGCGAGAACGACATCAAATATGCCTGTGATCTAATCGCCAATTCTTTCAGAAGTGAATGCAAATTGCTAATTTGTGGCAATGGTGGTAGTTCTTCGGATTCAGGCCACATAGCCGGAGAGCTATTGAAAAATTTTTGTACCAAACGAAGGGTCGACGAAGCAGTTAGAAAAATGGTGGGAAATGACGTCGCCGATAACTTACAGGGTGCTTTACCGGCCATTTCTTTGCCGGATATGATTGCGATCAACAGTGCCTATGCCAACGATTGCAACCCTCACTATTGCTTTGCGCAATTAACCTATGGTCTTGGGAAAAACAGAGATACTCTTTTGTGCATCTCAACCTCGGGAAATGCGAAAAACGTTATCCTGGCAGCCATCGTGGCCAAGGCAAAGAATATGAATGTTATTGGGTTGACGGGGGAAACAGGGGGGAACCTTGCACAGCATTGTGATGTTTGTATCAAAGCACCGGAGTCTGAAACATTTAAAGTTCAAGAGCTACATCTGCCCATATACCACACCCTTTGTCTAATGTTGGAACAAATTTTTTTTGGATAATTTTGTCCATTTTCTTTTATTGCGGCGAAACAAAAATTACTTATCAAACGTCCCATGGCCATGCAATCAAGCCTAGAACAATTGAAGCTATTTACGAAGGTGGTAGCTGATACGGGGGATTTCGAACTGATAGAAAAGTTTAAACCATCGGATGCCACAACAAACCCATCGTTGATATTGAAGGCTGCCAACCAACCACAATATGCCCATTTGGTAGGGCAGGGTAGGGCGGTTGCACGGACTGATGGGATAGGATTTGCCCTGGACTACCTGGTCGTGCTATTTGGCCTAGAAATTTTGAAAATCATAGGAGGGCGAGTATCCACGGAGGTCGATGCGAGGTTGTCCTTTGACAGCCGAGCGACAGTAAAAAAAGCGAAGGATATCATAGGTTTGTATGAAAAAAATAAAATCTCCCGGGATAGGATATTGATAAAGATTGCGGCCACATGGGAAGGGATCTGCGCTGCTAAACTTTTAGAAAAAGAAGGAATCCATTGCAACCTGACGCTATTGTTTTCAAAGGTTCAAGCCATTGCATGTGCGGAAGCAAATGTGACGTTGATTTCTCCGTTTGTGGGAAGGATTTTGGATTGGTACAAAGCCAAAACGAATCTGGAGTATACCCAAAACGACGACCCCGGTGTAAAATCTGTGATTGAGATCTTTAACTACTATAAGCATTTCGACCACAAAACCGCAATAATGGGTGCGAGTTTTAGGAACGTTGGAGAAATTGTGGCGCTTTCCGGCTGCGATCTGCTAACCATAAGTCCGGCATTATTAGAGCAGCTAAGCGAATCGTTCCAAAAGGTTGAAAGAGTTCTGTCGGTCGACGAAAGCAAAAAATTGCAAATAAAGAAGCTATCCTATGACGAAAAAACATTTCGCTACGAACTCAACCAAAACCCAATGGCGACCGAAAAACTTGCCGATGGGATAAGGATTTTTTCCTCGGATATTGAAAAAATTGAACAGTTGTTGGCATCAAATAATAAAATTTGATTTTGCCCATTCGTATCTTTAGGTCTTGCACAAAATCTTTAGATTTCCGGCTTAGCCAAGCCGCTTCTGTTGCGAAAATCATGGCGGAGGCGGAGTAATTTTCAAAGACAATTGACACCCTTGCCAAAGCATGTAAGATGGGTATGCTTTGGGAGGGTATTTTTATGACAAAGACAGTAGATTTAAATGCGTTGCGGGCCATGGTACAGAATGAGACAAGCGAAAACAGTGACATAAGGGTTGCGAGCCTCAAAGTAGATAAATTCACAAGACAGATGCATGGGGGAAAAACAGGATCGCAGCAACTAAAAAGCCGTTCGGCTGCAGCTACGAACCCCCAGCGGCCGGCAACTTTGGCAGCTCCAGCGGCAGATACTTCAGCCACAGATAGTATTGCTACCGAGCTAAAAGCTCTGGCCGGTGAGATCGAAAAAGGGGAAGGTAAAATTAACATTATAACGAAAATTCTTACCTTTATAAAAAGCGGGTTTTCCCGTGACGCCTATGATGCCGCAATTGCTAGGCAAGCTTTCAGAGAAATTGACACCAACACGCAGCAGGTCCTTGTGGGGTTGGCTTTCCAGGCTGTCGCATTGCCGGAGAATTTAGGAGAAATTACCACCAATGTGCCGGCTTTGTTAAATTTTTTCCAAACAGTGGGTGTCACTGCAAATCAAATCATTGAAGGTATTAACACCATACCTGGTGCCGGTGGCAGGATTAGGGTTTTGAACGAGCTGCGACTTAACCAAAACTTCCAATGGAACAACCTGAGCTCCGAGGGGGCCAACCAGGTTGCCCGAGACCTGGTCGATGCCGGGAAGGATGGGGCAGGATGTTTACGGACGTTGCTCGACAATGGAAAGTTGAAATCTAACAACCTGCCGACTCTTGATGCCGATGCGGCTACTCGAGTTGCTCGAGACCTAGCTGGGGCTGGGAAAGATGGAGTAAAGTGTTTAAATTTGTTGCTTGAAAATGGAAAGCTGAAACCGGACAACTTGCCGGCTTTTGATGCCGATGCGGCTACTCGAGTTGCTCAAGACCTAGCTGGGGCTGGGGAAGATGGAGTAAAGTGTTTAAATTCGTTGCTTGAAAATGGCAAACTGGATATCCTAAGTCTAGATGACGATGCTGCCAAAGATTTTGCCTTAGATCTGGTCAATGGCGGAGAGGGTGGTGCAGAGTGTTTAGATTTGTTGCTTAAACATGACAAGCTGCCCATGCCCCACCTGCAAAATCTGGACGTCAATGCGGCCAAAGATTTTGCTCTAAAACTGTTCAGGGTTAAACCGGGCGGGGCAAAGTGTTTAGATTTGTTTCTCAAGAATAACAAGCTGCCTAGCCTTCAAAATCTAGATGCCATTGCTGCCAGAGATTTTGTCGTAGAACTGGCCAGGGTTGAATCGGATAACACTCTCTGTTTGTCAAAGTTTGTCTATTATGGCACATTGGATAACCTAAAAAATCTGGATGTCAACGCGGCCAAAGATTTTGTCCTAAAGCTGGTTGAGGTTGGAGGTAATGGAGTAAACTGCTTAAGACTGCTGCGAGACAAAGTGCCAGATTTTGATGCTCCTACGGCCAAAAAACTTGTCCTAGCATTGGCTGAAGCACTGGCTGAGGCTGAAGAAAACGAAGTAGAATGTTTGGAAATCTTGATGGATTCTGGGAAGCTGAATAGCCTACAAAATCTAAATGACGATGCGGCCAGAGATCTTGCTAGAGACTTGACTAGCATCGAAATAAAGGTGTTGTCCTCACTGGAACGGTTTCGCCAACTCGAGTTTTAATTGGAGTTGTCCATGAGCCGGTGTGTCCAAAAATCTAGTTTCACTCCTTTGGACGAGATGAATTCCTGGTCCTCCTAGTCTAGGAATTTCCAAGCCCATGGCATTGGGGAGAAAGATATGGGTCTATGTTGGAGCCATTGTCTTCCACTTGTTTAGGACGGTTACTCGCGAAGACCAACATGAAAGTCTTCTCGGATTCAAAGCGTGTGTTTTTCGCATAATATATATTATGTCTGCTGATGCTTGCTGCAAAAGCATAAGCCATACATTAAGTCCCCTTCACCAAATCTACATGTGAGCAATCTTCTTCTTTAATCAATTCTAATGCGCTTGATTTTAGCACCCAATAGCCGAAGTTTATCTTCCAATGCTTCATAGCCGCGGTCTAGGTGAAAAATGTCGTGAACAAATGTATCTCCCGCGGCACACAATCCTGCCAAATATAATGCAGCTCCAGCGCGTAGATCCGTTGCTTGAAGATGGGCTCCTCGTAGGGGACAGGAACCCTTTATATGGGCACAGGACCCCACATGCTCAATGGCGGCCCCCATCTTCTTTAGTTCTGCCACATACATGAACCTATTGGGATATATGTTTTCCCTAATTGTGGAATTTCCATCGGATTGGGTAAGCAACGCACAGAGTTGGGCTTGCAGGTCGGTCGGAAATCCTGGATGGGGACCAGTTACCACGTCGATGGCCCCTAGGGGTTCGCCCGATTGTACGTGTATTGTCCCATCAGCGTCTTGAAAAACATTGGCTCCTATTTTCCTAAGAGGATGTAAAAATGAGTCGAGAAGACCAAATTCAAGTCCCGAAATCCTAATGTTTCCACCCGTGATTAGCCCAGCACAAACAAACGTTCC
>JAISBO010000016.1 GCA_031266155.1 Puniceicoccales bacterium | reverse complement strand
GAACCCACCTGGTCTTTCCTCGTTTGAGCATATTTAGCTCGCTCCTCTTCTTCTTTTTTTTGTAGCAGGCGGGAGCGTAGGACTTTCATTGCTTTGATTTTGTTTTTCTGCTGAGACCTCTCGTCGGCACAGTAAACGGCCATTCCGCTCGGTTTATGCACGATTTGAACGGCGGAATCCGTGGTGTTGACTCCCTGTCCGCCGGGGCCACTGGCACGGCATACGGAGATTTCCAAATCTTCGGGCGCAATTGTTATGTCGACCTCCTCCGCCTCGGGCAAAACCGCCACCGTGGCAGCCGACGTATGAATCCGTCCGTTGGCTTCCGTTGTTGGAACTCTCTGCACCCTATGGACACCACTTTCAAATTTTAGAAATTTGTAAACATCTTCACCGGAAATTAGAAATATTATTTCCTTAAACCCTCCCGCGTCTGATATGCTCGTTGCCATCACTTCTATCTTCCATCCCCTGGATTCCGCAAACTTGACATACATTCTATAAAGATCTCCGGCAAACAAAGAGGCTTCTTCCCCTCCAGTCCCCGCACGAATTTCAATGACAGTATTGCGCGAGTCACTAAGATCGGGAGGAATCATGAGCATCAGCATGCCCCGTTGGAGCTGTTCAACGGTGCTTTGCAGATTCTCTATTTCCTGTTTTGCCAATGTTTTTAATTCATCGTCCGAAGAAGGGTCATTCAACATTGTCTTTGCGGACTCAAGGTCCGCCAAAGCTTTCCCTATTCGTTCTTCCTGGGCAATTAAAGTTCCTATTTTCTGATACTCCCTTGATACAGCCGAGGATGTTCTACGGTCAGAATAGAAATCTGGACGTCCCATTTGTTCCTCGAGGACTTTATACCTGGCTCTGAATTTTGCAATATCAGGAGTATTTTTCATGGCAAGTGGTACTAATGTTTTTCAGGGAAAAACAAAGCATTTTAAATGTACGCTCAAAGGTCGCATCGGCCATGGCGGGTACCATCATTTTCCGAGAGTCCCAATCAATCCTTTTAGGTAGGTGTCGGTTTGGACAAAGTTTAACTTTTTGGTGATGGTCTCCTCTCTCTTCCTAAGATTTATCCGTGATTTTATGATGTCATCTCCCCGGTATTTGATAAAATTTTTAACATACTCTAGTCCCCTTGATAGGTGTTCAATTTGAGATGTTTGGTATTTTTTTAACCGGGCAATGTACCAACCGCTATTGATGATTGCTTCCCTGGCAAACATTGACCTGAATTTTTCATCCCGCAAAGTCATCCCCGCATATTGCCCGTCGATGGCAATGTGTAGTAAAGCTTGTAGAGGAGGAATAGCATTGTCAAATTCGGCACTATCGACTATTAACAAAGCAGCATGCCTATGAGCCTCAAGGATGGTATCCATGCTATCGGCAAAAACGTCCATATTTTGCGTTTCAGGACAGAGCATGCGGTCGGAAAATACTGTGTCTGGGAATTGGAATACGCGGCCTGCAAATACCCTAACAAATTTCCGTGTAATCCTATATCCTAGGCGTTCCGCATGCACCAATTTACCATTATGCACAAAATTTTTACAGCGTTCAAGGTATTCGTGTTCAATTAAAAACTTTGGATTTCGTTCTTCATCGGTCATTCTGCACCAAATTTCTGGCAATAGGTAGGTAATGTCGTGGGCAACTTTGAAGTTTGGCCCCACATGTCCGGCCGCCGACAGAAATCCGGAATAGCCCGTTAGGATAAAGCTTAAAAGGGCATTGTTTAAATCATATACACTGCTTAAACAATTAAATGGGCCCTTTGTCATTGCCCCTTCCAGTCCGGCACCAGTCGTCGACGGAGATTTTCCCGTCATGCTTGACATGTATTCCAAAAACAGTTCCGGCAAATCCATGTAGTGCAATGGACCATAGACGCATAAGGGTCGGACCCCCGCTTCCGGAGGGTTATTTCTTCGTCCTGAAAGAATATCGCTAACCGGCGTATGCTCCACGTTGAAATCGCGGTCATACTTCCGCCATAGTTTGGATGAAACCGCCGTCAAGTAGGTATTAAACGCATGGCAAATATCACTTCTATTTTGCAAATATCTTTGATTTTTGCTTACCGTTCCGTCTGGCATTACCCGCAATTCCGATGGACAAACGATAAAATTTGGAGCATTTTCATCGCGAACAAAATCCTCCAGCATCTTTTTCATGGGGGCGGAATATGTTTCGAATTTTATGCGATTATGTATCATTTGTTTTACGTCATCCCTGGTCAGTGCTTTAAAATTACACGTAAAGATGTTTTTGAGTGTCATATCGCATTCGCTTCCCGGATCATAGCCCGGAATGATCGCTTCGTCGGGGCGTTGGTATAGCCTATATTCACAGTTATGTACAATTTTGAGGGATGGATTGGCATTGTTGGCCATCAAATATGGAATGTTTTTAGCGGGAACGGTGGTGGTGACCGAAATATCGTCTGCCAGTTGAAATTTTGCCGATGGGACAAAATCATCGCGCAGTGAAAACAGGCGCCAATGATTTGAAAAGTCAAAGCCAACCCTTAGGTAATGTTCGAAAAGCTTTTCCTTGTTATACCTCAATTCGTTGCCATATTCTCCATTGATTTTATCAACGGTAAAAAATTGTTGCCAGTCGGATTCCCCAAAGTTTTTACTGAACCGTTTTATGGCAAAAATCAATTCCAGTATGTGTTGCGGGACAGTTTTAAGCCATGAATTATATTCATTGCTGTAATATTCATTGGGAGTCAGCAATTTTATAACACTTCCAAGGCTTCTGCTATGGTCCAATAGGGACCTGTTATCCGTCCTGCTATTATCCCTAAATCGCCTTGAGAAATCCTTTTGGATGATTTCCTGTGCCAACTGGCAATCCTTATCGTAGTCGAAAACAATGGTTGGGCCGGTTAATATGAATTCATCGATTGGCTTTGCGATTTCTGACTTTCCGCCACCGGAAACCGTCGCCGGTTTGTAGCAAAAAACTCCACGGGCGGAAGTTCCTATCATCTTCCATCGACCATGGCGCCCGTCGGGTTTTTCAAGTGAAATTCTATAGCCGGAGGGTAAAATGTAGACCTTTTCAAATTCGAATGGTAGTTTTACAGCTTTTTCCCCGATTTCCCACGAAATTGTCAATTCTGGCAAACAAAAATTTGCATATTCTGGCAGATATACGATGTTTGGAAAATGCTTGTCAATGGCAAAGCCATCCCCTAAATTCAAGGACTTGGAACAACACTTTATCGTATTTTTAAACCCATGGCTATTCCCGAACTCCTTGCCATAGTTGAATCTGTCACCCAGGTCATACCTTGGAAAAACCAAAGTTCCTCCCGAATGTTCTTCTTCGCACATGCCAAGCATGTTAGCCACGTATGACATCTGCGATTTTATTTCTTTTTTGCCATACCCATTGTAACTATCGGCAACTATGGAAATTACCACATTGCTACCATCGCGGGCCATGACCCTAAAGGGCCGTCCGTCGTGATATAGTTCGTTCTCTTTTTTCCAGCACATGCCGTCTTTTTTTTGCCGCTCGGAAGCTCTATCGATGTGGGGCAGCCCTAGGAATTTTTTAGTACATTTTCTCAGCTGCGGCGCAAATACTATGCACCCCGTATATCCTGCCCAGGTTACTGGGTCTAGGGCGGCATCGTTTTCTGGCAAGAATGGAGAGCCGGCATTGCCAAAAATACTTTCCGTACAGTCCAAGATGCTAACTAGGCTCCCGGGGACAAAAAACCGGATTTCCATCTTTTTTTCCTCTTGAATGCCTTCCATTTTTGGACAAATCATCGGCTTCATATAGTTGGAAACGAACAGTTTGGCGGGGCTACTGCCGTCAGCGGTAAATGGGACAACCAGCATTTTATCGTCCGGGTTGAATGCCACTTGCAGCATTTTTGCAAATGTAATTTTTGGAATTTCCTTTTTGTCGGATGGGACGATGGGACCTCCTTCTACTATGTGGAAAACATCCTTCGTTGTTCTCTTATCCGTGGATGGATTGTGGAGGATGCCATTGTATGTCCGATAGGAATCCACGTAGTCGGAGTGAAATTCATCAGAATTTTCTGAGAGCGATAGGATCCTAGCCACTCCATATTTGTCGCAAATAAAATCGTTCCAGGGAAGATAGGGCCCCACGTAGAGATCGCCCAAAAATCTTTTACAAAATTCTTCCACCCGTTCGTCGGCTTTACATTTACCACCAAACGGATTCTCCGTCCCCAAATTTTTTTGATAAATAGCGTTGGAAGAGTCATGTGCTTTCGCACTTTTAAACGACGAAAGTCGTGTTTTTATATCGCCTACCTCTTTGCCCTTTGGCAAAATATTTGCCCCTCCTACGCTAACACCTATGCTTGTTCTTCTCTCCATATCAATTTCTGGAGAAAGTGTAAAAATAGTTCAACGCATGGCAAGAAACAAAATATTTTTTGCCCCTTGACCGCCGCTGAACTACCCAGCATTGGCTTTTACCCTGGGAGGAAAAGTCCACCGGGATGAAAGGTAAAAAAATTTCATCCGCGACGAATTAACTTTAGAGAGCTTATCATTTTTATGCAAAGAAACGTTTGGTATTCTCTGCATAAAAATGATGTTACACATAAATTACGCATTAGCTCCGTTCCATAGACTATACTGCTCCGCTAGAACTCCACCAATTGTGCTTATCGCCCCAATTGTGCTAGAACTCTACCGAGAACAGCTGGATTAATGACGCACAACTTATATAATATGGATGGTGCGACAAGTCCATGACATGCAGTCGCATAAGGAGCCGCGGTAAATAAACCTGTAGGGAGACCTGAAAGCCTTGGATCGTTGTTCGGGTTAAGGCATTGCCGCCGGTCCTGCGTTTTGTCATAATTTACGGCTTTTAACAAAGAATCAACTGTTCTGTCACGTAATAAAATGCTGAACTCTACAGGTCGCTCAGCACCATTTGGCATCTGTGCCATAATTGGTGGTACGCCGTCAAAATGAGAAGTTCCCCCTGCGATGCCACGCATCATAGTAGGATCTGGCCTTGGAACTCTTATAGCAGGTATTTGACCTAGGGCCTGCTGCCCATTATTATTATTTTGCACTCTTTCCATATAATTTCCAATTATTGATTGGTCCACTACCCCAACGCTTTTTCTGGATAGTTGTCAACGACAAATTTTGTAATTTTTAAAATTTTCCGCAAAATTGCAAAAACTTTACGTCAATATATTTACTTTTTGCAACCGTGCCACAAATGTTTTCCCCTATTGTAGATTATTGTAGCCGGCGTTGACTGCCCAAATGGAGGGAAAATTTTGTTTCCATATGAGTTGCAATGCCTATCATCGAGGGTAAACGGAAGCGTTGCTTATCCCTCACCTTAACATCCGACATATACCTAAAAAATTTTCTCGCAAAAGGGCCTGCCATGAAAAGTATGAATCTCGTCATGTGTAGTATTATAGGTTACGTTGGAGTAAAAGATGTTGCTCAAATTTTACTCGATGGGCTCGAAAGGCTGGAATATCGGGGATATGACTCCGCCGGCATAACGGGATTAAAAGATGGAACATTTACCTCCGTAAAACAGCTAGGAAGGGTCAAAAATCTTTCAAACGCGATAAAACCTTCGATGAATTTCGGGAATTTGGGCATTGGCCATACGAGGTGGGCAACCCACGGGAAGGTTTCCGTAAAAAATGCCCATCCACACGTGAGCTTTCATGGGCTTTTTTCGATTGTACACAATGGGGTAATAGAAAACTATGAATCGATCAAACAATACCTGGCAAAACAGGGATACAAATTCTATTCCGAAACGGATACGGAAGTTTTGGTAAATTTAATCGAGTATCATTTCAGGAAAGAGCCCGATTCTGAAAACAGATTTCTTGTTAGTGTGCAAAAGGCATTGTTGCACGTTAGGGGAACCTATGGAATCGCAGTGCTTTGCAAAAATAATCCCGAGGAAATGGTAATTGCTAGAAAAAGCTCTCCTCTGATCATAGGGATAGGGAAAAATGAAATGTTTGTGGCGAGCGATGCGTGCGCTTTCGTTGCGTATACGAAGAACGTTGTCTATCTAAACGATGGGGAACTTGCCCATATTACATGCTCAGATTTTTCCATCACAACGATGAAAAACGAAACGATCGATGCCGTAAAATGTGAATTGGATTGGAAGGTCGAAGATGTTTCTCGAGGAGAACACGAACATTTTATGCTGAAAGAGATTTGTGAACAACCCATATCCATAGAAAATGCTATGCGTGGGCGGTTTTCGGATGATCTCAGTACGGCAAAATTTGGAGGGTTACAGCTGTTACCGCGCGAATTGCGGCAAATCGATAGGATTTTGTTTTGCGCCTGTGGAACGGCATGGCATGCCTGTTTGGTGGCCGAGTATTTGATAGAAAAATACGCAAGGATTCCGGTTGAAGTAGCCTATTCTTCGGAATTTCGCTATGGGAACGTCCCCTTGGATAAAAACACCCTCGTTTTCATCGTTAGCCAATCGGGAGAGACCTTGGATTCTCTGGCAGCACTGCAAGAATCTAAGCGTAAGGGATACAGAACGTTGGCAATAACGAACGCCATAGGTTCCACCATAGCTAGGGAATCGGAAGGGGGAATCTATCAACACTCAGGCCCGGAAATTGGTGTTGCATCGACGAAAGCGTTTACGGCACAACTGTGCATAGTCGCCATGCTAGCACTGCTCTTTGGCCGGTTACACAATATGGGATTCGACGAAGGCAGCGAATTTGTCCAGTCCCTATTGGAATTGCCCAAAAAGATTTCACAAATCCTAGACAAAAAAGATGAAATCCAGCGGATTGCAAAAAAATATGCCAATTGCAAGGACATGCTATTTCTCGGGCGGCAGTCAATGTTCCCCATAGCCCTCGAAGGTGCTCTGAAATTAAAAGAAATTTCATATATTCATGCGGAAGGGTACCCGGCAGCAGAAATGAAACATGGGCCAATAGCTCTGATTTCAGAGCAATGTCCATGTGTTTTCTTGGCCACCCAAAAAGACATTTGGCAAAAAAATATTTCCAACATACAGGAAGTAAAAGCCAGAAATGCCAAGATAGTAGTGGTGGCATCGGAGGGACATCAAATTTCACCCGATCACATCGATGATTTAATGGAGATCCCGGACACCCACGATGCTCTCAAACCCATACTGGCAACAATTCCGCTACAACTTTTTGCCTATTACATTGCAAAAGCACGGGGATGTGACATAGACAAACCAAGAAATTTGGCGAAATCGGTAACCGTAGAGTAAAACTTGAATGAAAAGTTTCGCGAAATTATTTCTACTAGTAACGCTGATTTTTTGTCGGAGTATCGGTTGGGCGGAGGGCGAATTGCCGAACGATGCCAAAGATTCCGCCGGTTTCATAGCCATAGATGTCCATTTTGATAAAAAGTTTGAGTCCTTGATAAATAGAGGTAATGGGGCATATAAAATTGGGTTTTTCACCCTTGCTAAAAAGTTTTTCATGGAGGCACTGGCGACCAAAGATTTACCTAACGAGCAGAAATGTATAGCTTGTACAGGCTTTTTGGAATCATGTTTGGCTTCAGGAGAGTTTTCAGATGCAGTGGAACTATTCGACATGATTTTGAAACTAACGCATGTCGAAGTTCCCCGAGAGTTTAAAAATAAGTTTTTGTTAAACGCTGCAATCGTAGCATGTTTTAAGCATGATTTCGCGGTGGCAAATAAAATTCTACTAAAAATGGACGTGAAAACTTTCGATGATAACGAGCTCGCATGGTATCACGCCATTAGAAGTGTTATATTTGCCATGGCTGCCAATTTCGAGGAAATGGAAAATAATCTGGAAGAAGCCAAAAAACATTCCCCGTCCATCGACCAATCCGTCCACATCCAAGCATTCGTAATCCAGTTTTTACTGCAATTTCCAACGCACTCAACGGCTATAAATAACCTTCTTGGAGCTGCCGATACCATGTATAAAAAACATAAATTGCAAAGGGCCAACTATCCATTTGTAAAAGCCTATGCCCTCATGTTGATCCACAGCGGAAATGGGCAAAAAGCAAAAGACCTATTGGATGAACAAATTGCAAACACAAAAGACTTAAACGTTCAAGATTTGCAATCACTTTACCTATACCGTGCCATTGCCGATGGACTTTCTTCCGCAAGTGGGCTGAATACGGTTCTTGAATTGCTGCTATCTTCGGCCAATGACGAACTAAAAAAACAGGCATTGAAACTACTACTCCTTGCGGTCGAAAATACAAATCAACGGATGGAAGCAATCAAAACATTGTCCGATGTGAAACTTCAAACCTCCGTTTCAAAAAATATGATGCACCATATTTTATTTGCCAAGCTCAGGCTGGCGATCGATGCCGAAAATCTCACCGCAGCACAGCGCATAGCGGAAGAAATCGTTCTCCAATTCCCCAAGGAAGCACTTATAAAAAATATATACCATGCGCTTGCCTATTTGGCCTGGCAACAGGAACCGAAAGATTATCGAATGTCTGCCCACTATCTGGGCAAGGTACGGGATGTTACTTCAGATGAAGCTGAAAAAGTTAGTATGACAATACAGATCGGCAACGCTTTTTACTTGAGCGAAGCCTATGATATCGCTACCCATATCTACGAAGAAATTCTAAAAACAAATGTGGATAATGTGAAGTATGATAAAATACTATGCCAGCTCATTCAGGCTGACATTAAATCCAAAAACCTGGTGTTGGCAGAGCAGCATCTGCAAAGTGCTCGACAATGGCACAATTTATTTACGGAATATCGATGGCATGCGGAATTGCTATATATCAATGCCCTCATAGGAGAGAATAATCCGCAGCAAGCCATGGATTATCTGTCCAGGCTTTTAGGTGCCTATGTGCACAAAATTCAACCATTTTATCTGGTGAAATTTTATTTGCTCCAAGCGTACTCGCTGTTCGCCAAGCAACATTACCAGCAAGCCCACATCGCTGCAACTAATATCTGCACAATCTTTCCAAGCAAAAGCAGTTCCGCTGAAATTTCCCAAATTGTTGGACAGGCACTATTCATGAAAGGA
>JAISBO010000065.1 GCA_031266155.1 Puniceicoccales bacterium | reverse complement strand
ATCAAACCTTTTTGTGAAAAAATATTGTCGCATTACCGTACTTGCATTGTACGCATATGGGCGAAAGTATTTCGGGAAAAGCTTCCGGGGAAGACAGTTTTCGTATGGCAGAAATTATGATACTTCCGGGCTTTAGTTCTTTGCGGAATTTTTCTTCCAGTTGCAAATACAATTCCTCCACCCCTGTTCCGTGCATCGGGTAGTGCATAAAGATTACATTCGGGGAAAGAGCCGGCTTGGAAAAATTCAATTTCAAAAAATTTCCGTTAATAACCTTAATCTTGTTGGCTAATTTTTTATTAGTTTGAGCCAACTGTTGTACACTTCCCAACGATGATTCATACAAAGTTGGAACTAGCTCTACACCGATGATGCGTTTAAAATATGGGCATATGAGGGCGGCCCCGATGAGACTCTTGCCCATCCCAGATCCAAGGTCGCAGAAAGTTGTTAGTCCATTAAACTGGTTCTTGATGCCGGAATTTTCGACGATGGTCAGCAGTTCTGCAAAAGAAACTTCGCCATATATCAAAAATTTTGTATCCGTTGTATCCATCGTGCTTCTACCCCTCTGGGATATACTATAACCGTTAATTCCTTGATAGATCTTGTCGAAAACTTCTTTCTCTTTTTCAAAACTCATATCCGAATCCTTTTCTAAAGTTCAAGAGTAATGTATACAAAATTTTACTAGAATCAATCATTGTTATGCAACACTGGAAGTATACACTACAGGCATTGGTCGGCAGACTCCCACAACGGGCCCCATGCATTATAACGTTGCCAGACTCAATTTTTCGAGGTCCGTTTTTAGCTTAAACCTTGCTTTCATTCGTCCCTATCCCTTTCCCCTATGAGGACATTGCCCTACCGTTTTATGGCACTCGGATAGTGTTCAAAATTTTTGCAGCGATGATTTCACTCGATATTCCCTCGGATTCTGCAAGATAAGAAGCAACTACCCTGTGGCGCAGAACGTCGATGCCTATGGTTTTAACATCCTGTGGAGTAACATATCCGCGACCCTGTAAAAATGCCCATGCTTTGGCCGTTAAGGCTAAGGCGATCGTGGCCCGTGGAGATGCTCCGATTTGGATAAACTGGTCGATTTCCAGTTTATAGTCTTTGGGATTCCTCGTTGCAGAAACTATATCCACCACATATTCTTTGACTTTTTCATCGATGAAAATTTCATCGACTACTTTGCGGGATTTCAAAATTTGATCCATGGATACGACCGCGTTTATTGCGGTTTCTTTGCTAATTTTTGCTGCCGAATCCAAAATTTTTATCTCTTCCAGTTTACTTGGGTATTCGATCTTCAATTTTAATAGAAACCTGTCGACTTGCGACTCCGGGAGAGGGTATGTTCCCTCATATTCAATCGGATTTTCGGTGGCAAACACCATGAATAGTTCTGGCAGTTTATTGGTTTCACCGGCGATTGTTACCTGCAACTCTTGCATACTTTCCAGTAGAGCGCTTTGGACTTTAGCTGGTGCGCGATTGATTTCGTCGGCGAGAACCAAATTGGCAAAAATTGGGCCTTTTCTGGTATAAAACTCACCGGTCTTCTGGTTATAGATTTGCGTGCCAATTATGTCGGCTGGAAGCATGTCAGGGGTGAACTGAACCCTTTGAAATGACCCTTGTATTGCCGCTGCTAAAGATTTAATTGCCAGGGTCTTCCCAAGGCCTGGAACGCCTTCCAACAGAATATGTCCTCCGGTGAGCAAACCAACTATCATCCGATCTACCATATATCGTTGGCCGACGATCAATCGACCAATCTCATTCCTCAAAATTGATATCCAAGCCGAGGATTCTCGGACCACCGTATTTATGTCGCTAGTACCACTTGCCATACTTTGTCGCCCTAGTATTTGCATAGTAATAAATTTTGCAATTGCTAAGTTTCAGACATTTTTCGACGTATTTTAAAATTTTATCCCAGGATTAGGGGAAGAATGAGTGATTTTTAGTGGTCCCATGGGGACCTTGCAGGAGGGTTCATTCTCGTAAAGAGTCTTGTAAAGAAAGATGATATATGAATATAATCTGCCAATGAATTTTGAAAAAATTGTTACCGGCATAGGACTGTTGATTGAGGGTATCGGAGATGATGTATCGCGCGAGGGACTTCGAGATACGCCACGACGTGTGGCAACGATGTGGCAAAATTTTTTCGAAACAAAAGGAAATTCGGATGAAGAATTACTAAAACAAACGTTTGTCGCAGAAAATTATGGCGGCTTCGTTATTGTAAAAAACATTCACTTTTCATCTTTTTGCGAACATCATTTGCTTCCATTTTTTGGCAGCGTTTCCATTGCCTATATTCCTCGAAATGGTACGGTTGTCGGACTGAGTAAGCTAGTACGTATCATCGATAAGTATGCAAAACGTTTGCAATTGCAAGAACGCCTGACCCAACAAATTCTTGAAGCGATTGGGGAAAACACCGCCAATGATGGGGTTTTGGTGATTATTTCTGGCCAACACATGTGTATGAGTGTACGGGGAGTCATGCAGCCAGGAAGTAAGACGATAACCCGTGCAGTTTCTGGAAAGTTTTCATCGGAAAAATTACTTGCCATGGAAGCCCAACAGTTAATCTTTGAAACAAATGGGGAAAAGCTTTAGTCAAATCACTCTACCATGTATCATGGGAATTCTGAATGTTACGCCTAATTCGTTTTCGGACGGTGGAAAATTTTTTGACCAAGATGATGCGGAACAACGTTCGGAAGCCATAACAGTGCAGCCAAAAGCCATACAACATTTGTACGAACTCGTCGATGGAGGGGGAACAATCATCGACATTGGAGGAGAGTCGACGAACCCCAAAGCGATTGAGATCGATGCGGATACCGAATGGAAACGTATTGGGAATGTTTTAGATGCTGCCACGGCCATCGACAACGCGTCCATCTCCATTGACACATATCATGTGGATGTTGCACGGAAGGCACTCGAACGGGGGGTAAATATCATAAATGACGTTTGCTGCACATGGCATTTCCGCGAAATGGCAACCGTTGTTAAAGATTTTGATGCACATTTGATCGTTACTCATAATGCACGAAATGATAAAAGCTTTTTGCAAACAAATGACCCCGTTGGTGAAATAATTTTAGAATTTGAAAAGATTTTAGACGAAGCAATCCGCATAAATTTCGACCTGGGGCGTATTATTTTCGACCCGGGAATAGGTTTTGGAAAAACACCACAGCAGAATTTGGAAATTTTTAGGACAATTGGTAAAATATGTTCAAAATTTTCAAATCCTGTTGTCTGTGCCACGTCGAAAAAATCTTTTTTGGCTATGGCTGTCAATGGTGATGATGGGCAAACATTGTCAAGCGCCACCATGACCACGACGATGGAAGGGTTTCGCCAGGGGTGTAAGATTTTTCGAGTCCACGATGTGGTGGAGAATTTGGCAGTGTTAAAATTTGCACAAAAATAATATGAACGATAAAATTTTCATAGATGACGTTGAGGTATTTGCTAAGCATGGAACCTCCGTTGGAGAGAAATCTAAGCTACAGCGTTTCCTAATTTCAGCAAGAGCCCAATTCGACGCTACTCGGGCGAAGGGTTCCGATATGATTTCTCATACCGTCGATTACACGAAATTGCTGGGAACAATATTGGAAGCCGTCAAAGGTTCATCCTTTAATCTTTTGGAAAAGCTGGCACAGCACATGGCTGACAAGATATTTCAGAAATTTCAGCAAATTACGCTGCTGGACATTGTAATTAAAAAATTCCCCGATTCTTTGGCGGATAAAAGTTTTTCGGGCCTAGGTTTCTCATCGACGTTTTTACGCAATGAATAATGAAAATGAGGCCTACCTAGCGCTTGGGAGTAACCTAGGGGATCGTCTAGGCTTTTTAACCCTTGCGGTATCAAAATTAAAGTGTGATGGTCTGAAAATTGAGAAATGTTCCAACGTCTACGAAACGGAGCCTCAAATTCTAGCAGACCAACCAAACTTTCTTAACTGTGTATTATTTGTCAAAACGGCACTCAATGCACTGCAATTGCTCAGTCTTTGCCAGGATATCGAATGTTCCATTGGTAAAAATAAAACCACAAAGTTTGGACCAAGAAACATAGACATCGACCTCCTAACCTTCAATTCCGAAAAAATTTCAACGCCGGATTTAATAATTCCACACCCACGAATGTTTGAGCGTAGCTTTGTCCTGACACCGCTAGGGGAAATTGTTCCCAATTTGGTCATTGAAAATCATCACATTGGCCAGCTAATCGCAAAGTGTGCCGGTCAAAAAACAGAACTTTTCGCAGGCAAAGACATTTTTGACATTTAACCATTACCTGTCCTTGGATTGTGGAAGTTTTTCCAAAGATGGAAATTTTTGTAAAAACGTTGATCGCGGACGCTTTTTTGGTAAAAATTCGGCAAATTTATTGACACAGCCGTTGGTCTAGATATTTTGAGTAAAACATATACTGAAAAGGTATTTTCAACAAAGGTTAACAATGTCTAAAACAACTATACAAACGCCAGTAAGAGTAATGACAACTGACGCTGTAGCACCTCAGATCAGCCCAGAGTCAGCTAACAATTTGCTGAATTTAGTTAGAACTCCAAAAAAGAAGCAGGTCGTTGCGGAAATAACAACGGTCCAAAACCCTGACGGGACAGTAAATCTACAAATGGACCATATAAAAAAGAAAAAGTCCCTTTCGGATAGGGCAGTTACCACACTGCGTGTCACAGAAGTGGGTGAAACCATAGGAGCCATTGGGTCCGTCGCCTATGGGATATATTCCATATTTACAGGTAATGTAGCTGCAGGATATCCTTCTGTGGCTGGTGGAGCCGGTGTGTTGTGGAAGCTTGCGGAATCAAAATTCGTCGATTGGATGAAAAAATAAACCATCTACGATTTACAACTTGTACATTTGTGCAAATGAATTACTACTATGCCTTCAAGATCTTCAGGAAGGCATCTTGAGGGATTGAAACCTTGCCAATCTGTTTCATTCTTTTCTTGCCTTCCTTCTGCTTATCGAGCAGTTTTCTTTTCCGGGAAATGTCACCGCCATAGCATTTGGCCGTAACATCTTTGCGCAGAGCACCCAGTGTTTCCCGGGCAACAACATTGCTTCCAATGGCAGCCTGTATCGCAACTTTAAAAAGCTGGCGAGGCAGCAATTCTTTTAATTTTTCACACATTTCACGGCCTCTGGACGCTGCCTTTGCACGGTGAACAATCGATGAAAACGCATCGACCGAATCCCCATTGACAAGGATGTCTAGGCGTACAAGATCCGATTGGATATACTCTCCGAAGTCGTAATCCATTGAGCCATAGCCCCGCGTGATACTTTTTAGCCTATCGTTGAAATCTATCAAAATTTCATTGAGGGGAAGATTGCAGGATAGGATCACTTTATTGGCATCCAGTGTTTCGGTCCCGTTGCATTCTCCACGTTTTTCGCTGACTAATGCGAGAATGTCCCCGATCGAGGCATTGGGAATATGAATCTTGGCACATATGGTCGGTTCATGAATTTCGGAAATATACGATGGATCAGGCAATTTTAGAGGATTATCGATCTCTATCCAGCTACCATCCGTTAGTTTTACTCCATAGACAACGCTTGGATAGGTGGAAATGATGTCTAAATCATATTCACGCCGTAAACGTTCCTGGATAATGTCCATGTGCAGTAGGCCGAGAAAACCACAGCGAAATCCAAAACCTAAAGCGATAGAACTTTCCGGCTGATAGACAAGGGAAGCATCGTTTAGTTGCAATTTTGCCAGGTTGGATTTTAATTTTTCAAAATCATTGGTGTCGATGGGATATATACCACTAAACACCATTGGGCGAACATCCTTGTAGCCGGGCAGCATTTTATCGGCTGGGTCACTTGCTAGTGTTACGGTGTCGCCAATTTTAACCTCCGAAACATTTCTGATGTTAGCAATGATATACCCTATCTGCCCTTCGCTGAGAAGGTTCATGGGGCGCATTTTGGGACAAAAACATCCGACCTCCTTGACCACATTGCTCATCCCGGTACGCATCATGTGAATGGTATCACCCACTTTTAAAGACCCTGAAAATATTCTAACATGGCAAATTACCCCCTTGTATGGATCGAAGATGGAGTCAAAGATCAGTGCGCGGGTTTGGGAAATCTTTTGCGTGGGAGGAGCCGGAATTCTATCGACTATTGCATTTAGAATGTCGTCAATGCCGATGTCCGATTTCGCACTTGCCAAAAGGGCTTCCTCCCTGGGAATGGCCAAAATATCTTCCAGCTGGCGCAAAACATCTTCCACGTGTGCCCCCGGCAGATCTATCTTGTTAATCACCGGAATGATTGTTAATCCATGGGCCATTGCCAGATTTGCATTGGCAACGGTTTGTGCCTCAATGCCCTGGGAGGCATCGACCAACAGTAAGGCGCCCTCACAGGCTGCTAGACTTCGCGAAACCTCGTAGGAAAAATCCACATGGCCGGGTGTATCATTCAGGTTCAATAAAAAATTTCCCTGGGTCGGGTGATCATATCTCATTGAAACCGGGTGGTTTTTAATCGTTATGCCCCGCTCGCGCTCCAAATCCATGGAATCCAGTAATTGGTCTTGCATCTCCCGTCGAACAACCGTGTTCGTGTGCTCTAGCAATCGGTCGGAGAGAGTGGTTTTCCCATGGTCAACGTGTGCAATGATGCAAAAATTTCTTATTTTGTTTACCGGATCCATGGAGTTCTATGGCTCACAAAATTGACAAAAGAACGTATTTTGTAAAGCAGATATGATGGAGATCTCCCATTTACGACCAATGGAAATCAGTTTGGCACATTTGTATTCATATCTTCATCCACATTTTCTGCTAGGACCGTTCCTCCGGAAACGTGAACGATTTTCTTAATTTCCTCTTCCAATGATTTTGCCGTGTCGGGATTGTTTTTAAGATATTGCTTTGCGGCTTCGCGGCCTTGCCCGATGAGTTTACCGCTATGGGCGATCCAAGCACCCTTCTTTTCTAGAATTTTATGCTCAAGGCCCAAATCTATGATCGAACCAGTTTTAGAAATCCCTTCGTCGAACATTATGTCGAATTCGCATTCAGTAAACGGTGCCGCCACTTTGTTTTTTACAATTTTGACCCGTGTTCTATTCCCCGTAACTTTTCCAGAATTCTCTTTTATTTGCCCCGTCCTACGAATATCTAGCCTAGCGGAAGCAAAGAATTTTAAAGCTCTACCTCCCGGTGTTGTCTCCGGATTGCCAAACATCACACCGATTTTTTCTCGAATTTGGTTTGTAAATATACACACACACTTGGATTTGCTGATGGCGGATGTCAATCGACGCATGGCCTGGCTCATCATTCTGGCTTGGGACCCAATCGTTACGTCTCCCATTTGACCATCGAGTTCTGCCTTGCTTATTAGGGCAGCGACGGAATCGACGACGACAACGTCGACGGCTCCAGACCGAATCAGTGTTTCCGTTATGTTTAACGCATCCTCTCCATTTTCAGGTTGTGCCACCATGAGGCTGTCCAAATCAACACCTACAACCTTAGCGTATCTTGGGTCGAGTGCATGTTCCACATCGATAAACACAGCATTTCCGCCTCCCCTTTGCGCCTCAGCTATGAGGCTCAGGCAAAATGTTGTCTTCCCCGAAGATTCCGGGCCAAAGATTTCACAAATCCTCCCCCGGGGAAGTCCTCCTACTCCGAGTGCCAAGTCAAGGGCAAGAGATCCCGTGGAGATAACGGAAACATCCATTTTTTTCGCGTTCCCAAGCTTCATGATGGAGCCTTCCCCGAACTGCTTATTTATCGCAGCCATGGCCTGCTCGAGTGAGTTTGAATCCCTTGGGTCCCTTGCATCGGTTTTCATGCTAAAGATGGATAATATGGAAAATTAAACAATCAAGCATCATTTTTTTATGGCTTTTAAATGGAAACAACTTAGCCTTAGCCAAATGAGTGGTTTACTTTTTAATAGGGAAAATTTGGGTAAATTATTTATTCGGCTAGTTTTAGGTATAATCCTGGCAGCCAGGGGTGTCATGTTTCTCGTGGGAGGACAATCCTCTCTAACCATGTTGGGGGACATTTTAAGCATAGTTGGTGTTACGCTTTGGCCATTGTACCTGGGAGGGGTAATTGCCATATGCCATGTTGTATGTGGCATAACCGTAGCTCTGGGAACTTTTTTTAAAACAAGTACATTTTTATTTGGCACATTTTTCCTATTGGAAGCGGCTTCCAAATACCACGCGGGCAACAATCTAATTGGGGAAGTATCCTATCTCATAATGCTGTCGGCCATAATGTATGGGTTTATGTTTATCGGTTCGGGGTCATATGCCGTGCAAAAGCAGTGACGTTTCGGGGTCAATTGCAATATGTGTAAAAGAATATCATGTGTAACTTGCCCACAACATTAGTTTTGGGGGAAATATTGGCTACACCCACCCAAATAAGCATTGCGTCGATGGTGGTACGCACTGCCATATTTCTATCTTTGCTGGCCCTAGGTGGCTACTTTTTTGTTCAATTTCACAAGCGTGGCTACTTCTGTAATTACAAAAACACGCCAAAGGCTAGTCGCGATGAAATTAAAGTAGTTGCCATACGCATTCTAAGTGGCAGGAAATATCTGACAGTCGTCGAGCATTACGGCAAACGTTTCCTGTTGGCCCTGACCAACGATAAAATCGAAAAGCTGTCCGAATGGAATCTAGAAAATCCCTTACCATCGGAAACGGAAATTGATGGGGAGAAAAATAAAATCCGGTAGCATGTATTGTATGCTAGAAATTGGTGAGCTGATCCAAAACACTCAATGCATATATGGCAGCGGTTTCCGATCGTAGGACATTATGCTGGGACAGCCTACATCCAATAAAGCCATTCTTCTCTAGGTAGGCATATTCGGATGGGGAAAAATCCCCTTCTGGCCCTATGGCCATGCAAATATTCGACTTCGGAAGATGGGACGAAAGGACTTTTCTTATCGGTTGAGAACTTTCTCCCAATCCGCCAAAAAGCTTTAGGCCAAATGGTAACAAATTGATGGATTCGAGCTTTTCAAAATATGAAATTTTTGGAAGAAATGGGTTCCCGGATTGTTTGCACGCTTCAATGGCAGTTTGTTGCCAGCGGAGCAACTTGTTATCTATTTTTCCCCTCAGCCTACATTCCGTATTTTGTGTTTCAAAAAATATTATTTCCGACGTCCCTATGGCCGTTGCTTCACGCACGATGTAGTCATTGTTGCTGCTTTTTAGTACAGCCTGTAGGAGGGTTATCGGATGCTTGAAGGGCTCAAGCTTACCTATGTTTTCAATCCTAATTTGTGCACATTTCCCATCTGCCACAACTAGTGTACCATAGGCCTGGAATCCCTTGCCGTTTAACACGGTAACTGCTGATCCAACTCGCGCACGCATAACATCGCAGAGGTGGTGGCTTTCGGACTGAGAAAGCTCCAGTATCTCAACTTCCATATCATATTCATAGAAACATTTGTGCATAAATATTTTATTTGCCAAGTTTGTGTGAAATATTTTGCTCACTTCAACAATTTGCAAATGTGCAGTATGAAAAACAATGATGATGGACTAGGCGAAGCATTTCAATCGGTGGAGTTAAGTGATCGAATATGGTTGTTTTTGCAAAAAAATTCCAAAATGGTTTTAACCATCACGGCCATTATGGTCGCGATTGCGGGGATGTTTTGTTTCCAAAAATTATGGTCGAACCATGAAATTGCTAGTATGGGAAGAGCATACGCTTCTCTTGAAACCAAGGAAGGCAGAACGCTTTTCGTCAAAAAATATAAAAAGTATCCGTTGGCAGGAACAGTATCGTTGCTCCTCGGCGATGATCATTTGGAGAGCTTGGAATACGAATCTGCCAGGGTAGCCTATGAAAACGCTGGAGCAATTTTGAAACATCATCTACTGTTTCCGCGTGCCGTAATCGGTCAGGCCATGGCGGAATACAGACTAAATAACGCCGTGGGTGCTGAAAAACTTTTAAATTCCGTAATTTATAATAGAAAATTCGATGGGGCTTTTAGGGGAAATGCAGCCTATGCCCTGGCGAATATGCTAAAAAACGAACGAAAGTCTGAGCAATTGGATTCCCTGCTGAAAGAAGTAAGCAACATCGACCTAAGCCCAGAATTTGTCGATGTAATCCACAAAATTTCCGAGGAAAATTAGGGCATAGATAATTTGAATAAAAATATTGCGTGGGCAATTTTTTCTCTTGTAAAAGTATGACGATTTTGTTGCTTGAACTTGCATTTAGAGGGCGCGATAGCCAAGTGGTAAGGCCGAGGTCTGCAAAACCTTTATCATCGGTTCGATTCCGATTCGCGCCTCCAGAGTATTAACCGTATAAATAAGTACCTGGCGGGAGATCGAAAAAGCAAAACAAAACATCGAAGGAAATGGGCGTGCAAAAAGGATGAAAGCAAGAAAGTTTTTTGCCCATTAATGCTGGGATTTCGCCCACTGAAAATCTGGATTTAGGCTTTTGTAAAATTTTAACTCTACAAAATTCAAAAAATGATTGCCTATTTTGGTTTTAGCAACAGGTTTTGAAAAAATTTGAGTTTTATGGAAGAATTACAGGGGAGCGTTTTGATTTTGCAGGTGGGGAAACCGACGGCAGTTACAAATGTAATTTTGGCTGCATTAATCAAAAGGGCATTGAATTTCGACTGTGTAGAAGAAATCTATGGGTGTATCGGAGGTATTTCCAAATTGTTGAGTGAACAATTTGTCGATTTGGCCGGACAACAACAAAAAAACATAGCCAATCTGATTGGGACTCCAGGGGCAGCATTGAAATCTATCCATTGCGATGATATGGAAGCAGTAAAAATAGTAGAAGTTTTACAAAAAAACAACATCCGTTATCTATTTGTCATAGGTGATGAGTCATCCGTTGGCATCTGTAAAGAGCTCAACCAATTTATTCAGGAAAGCAGCTATGACATGCGCATCATGCTGATTCCCACATCCGACCATAATGGGCTACAGCTGACAGACCATTGTTTGGGATACGGGTCCATGGCAAAACATTTGGCCGTAATGACTAAAAGTATCATCGCCAATGTCCAATCTACACAAACGGGTGGAGCAATAACCATATTGGAGTTAAAGGGATGCGACGACGAATGGTTGATTAGTAGCCTAGCACTGGCTCGACTACGTAAGGATAGTGTGGATGCTCCCCATTTGCTCATTCTTTCAAATTTTGACGAAGGGACATTTGTGAAAAATGTCCACCAAACAATACGCAACGTTGGAAATTGTGTAATTGTCCTTGGAGACAGGTTGATGCATTCCAAGAAAGAAAATTCTGCTCCACAGCACGATGCGGCGGAGTACATCAAATTTATTTCCGGTGCCAATTTTGACGTACAGGTAGATTTGATTTCTTTGCATGACTGGGAGTTTACAGCCTGCATGACACTATCGGAAATAGATGTCATAGAGTCGGAATTATGTGTCCAAA
>JAISBO010000047.1 GCA_031266155.1 Puniceicoccales bacterium | reverse complement strand
CCAAACATCATTTCGAGCGGAACAAATGCACAGATTACCGTAAGGTTGTTCTTCGACTCTATTCCTTGAATTTGTCCGCGGCGGCGATTTAGATCTCCGACAATATCCCCTTGGTACTCTTCCGGCGTGGTAACATCGACACGCATGATGGGTTCGAGTAAAATTGGATTTGCCTTGCGCATGGCCTCTTTGAAACCAAAAATGCCAGCCATTTTAAACGCCATTTCCGAAGAATCAACTTCGTGAAAACTGCCGTCGACAATTTTAGCGATAAAATCTACAACAGGATAACCCGCAATGACCCCCGTCTGTGCTCCTTCCAAAATACCTTCCTGGGTAGGCTTGATGTATTCCTTCGGAATGACACCGCCGACGATTTCATTAATAACCTCTACCCCTTTGCCTTTTTCGGCTGGTTCAAGCCTAATAATCGCATGGCCATATTGTCCACGACCTCCGGATTGTCGAATAAATTTCCCTTCTCCAGTTGCTTCGGTTGTAATCGTTTCACGATAAGCAATCTGTGGACGTCCTGCATCGGCCTCAACTTTAAATTCCCTAAATAGGCGATCCCTTATGATATCCAGGTGCAACTCTCCCATGCCGGAAATAATTGTCTGCCCCGTTTCCTGATTGCTGGAAACCCTAAATGTTGGATCTTCCTCCGCCAACCTTTGAAGCCCCAACGACAATTTCATTTGGTCTGCCTTTGATTTTGGCTCTATGGACATGCTAATGACAGGATCCGGGAACGTTGGTGGTTCAAGAACTAGGTCAAGGTCCCTATCGCAGAGGGTATCTCCCGTTACCACACCTCTAATTCCAATGACCGCACAAATATCACCGGAATAGGCAACATCTATATCTTCTCGTGCATCTGCTTTCATCAAAATGAGGCGGCTAACCCGCTCAGATTTCCTCGTGCGAGGATTATACACCACCTCACCTTTTTTCAATTGGCCAGCGTATACGCGGCAAAAAATTAATTTTCCAACGAACGGGTCAGTCATCAGTTTGAATGCCAAAGCAGCGACTTTAGCCCCATCGTCTGGGACAATCGATGTTTCTTCGTTACTATCATCATCCCTAAATGCCCTGACCGGAGGCAAGTCTAAGGGACTCGGAAGGTAATTCACGACGGCATCGAGCAACATTTGAACTCCCTTATTTTTAAAGGCACTTCCTGGTATAACTCCAATAAATTTCATCGAGAGAGTTGCTTTCCTTATGGCAATGCGCAACTCATCTTCTCCTATGGGCTGACCTTCTAAATATTTTTCCGCAATCGTGTCATCAAAATCCGCCAGCACTTCGACCAGTGATTCCCGATATTGCTTAGCCTCTGCCACCATATCGGCGGGAATGTCTACCGTATCATACTGTACTCCGTTTATCGAATCTTCACAATAGACATAGGCACACATTTTTACCAGGTCAACCAACCCGCATAGTTTTTCGCCGGACCCAATGTTTAAAAATAGAGGATGGGCATTTCCTCCCAACTTTTCGCGAATATCTCGAACCGCCCCTAAAAAGTCAGCTCCGACTCTGTCCATCTTGTTGATAAACGCCATCCGTGGCACACTATACTTGTCCATCTGCCGCCAGACAGTCTCAGATTGTGGCTGTACTCCCGCTACACCACAAAAAACAGCAACCGCTCCATCGAGAACACGCAGCGAACGTTCCACCTCTGCGGTAAAGTCAACGTGTCCCGGGGTATCTATCAAATTAATTCGATGTTTAATATCAGCGTACGGACCCTCTTTGGTGCTCCATCCGCAGGAAATGGCAGCCGATGTAATCGTTATTCCCCGTTCCTTTTCCTGTTCCATCCAGTCGGTAACCGTCGTTCCATCGTGAACTTCCCCTATCTTATGAACAACGCCCGTATAGAATAAAATTCGTTCGGTTGTCGTGGTTTTGCCAGCATCTATGTGTGCGGCGATTCCAATATTGCGCGTATATTCCAACGGAGTACCGCGACTTTTAGAATTAGCATTCGAAATTTCCTTTACCATTGCTTGTATCCCCATCTCTACCAACGTAAATGTGCAAATGCACGATTTGCCTGTGCCATACGTTGAACATCATCCTTTTTTTTCACAACGGAACCGGTATTATTATAAGCGTCCACGATTTCCTGTGCCAACGCTTCATTCATAGGTAACCCCTTCCTTGTTTGTGCAAATTCAATCATCCACCGAAATACCAGTGAATGTTGGCGCTCATAGGGTATTTCTACGGGAATTTGATAGGTTGCACCACCAACGCGTCGGCTTTTAACTTCCACCTTTGGCCGTGAATTTTCAAGGGCTCCCAAAAGCAAATCAATGGGGTCGCCTTTCCCAAGCTTTTCGCTAACGCGTTCGATGGCATTGTAGACTATGGACCTAGCTAGATTCTTTTTTCCTCTTTGCATGATCATATTAACCAACTGGGAAATCAACGTATTTCCATAGCGTGGATCTTTTTCGACTTGGCGCTTTACAGCTTTTCTTCTGCGAGACATTTTATCATTCCTCGGTTAAAAATTACTTCTGTTTAGGGCGTTTAACTCCATACTTCGAGCGACTTCTACGACGTTTTTCAACTCCCGAACAGTCGAGGGTCCCACGCACAATGTGATACCTCACTCCTGGCAAGTCTTTCACACGCCCTCCACGAACCAAAACCACGCTGTGTTCTTGCAACTTATGTCCTTCGTCGGGAATATAGGCAATGACTTCATTCCCATTCGTTAAACGAACCTTTGTAACCTTTCGCACGGCCGAATTCGGCTTTTTCGGCGTACGCGTCATAACCTGGATGCATGTTCCCCGTCTAAATGGATTTTGATCGAGGGACGGAGCTTTGGTTTTTGCAATCTTTCGAACGCGAGGCCTCTTTATCAACTGATTAATCGTTGGCATTATTTACTTTTTCTTTAATTTCCCTGTGAGTAGAATTAAAAGTCATCGACAAAGCAAGTATTTTTTCTGAAAAACCGCACTTTCTTTGACAACTTGAACCCCGAAAGACACAACAATGGAAGGTTGGTTTGTGGAAATGATAGCAGCCGACAAGTTTTAGAAATGGAAAAATTTCCACTTTGCGAGGGTTTGCCATGCATGGTTCCGCGATATGGCACATTCCCGTTCGCTTTCATTTACCGATGTTGGGCACTCCGAAATCATCCCAATGTTTTTATTATCATTGGTCACAATGTACTTGTCGGTTATGGTAACTCCCGTGCAATAGCCTTCGCAAATTTCATCGTCGGATAGCAGATCTTTGCCGAAACTTGCATAGGTGAAACCTTTCTCCGCCACCAATTCAACTATCGTCCGAACAATGTCAATCTGGCTGCCGGTATGGGTTGAATATCTCTTCAACTCCCCATTAAAGTTCTTCCCGCATATGATTAGGGGAACGGTCCATTCATCGAACAGAGAAAATTGTGATCTGCGGTGTTTTCGTGAAAAATGATCACCGGTTATCACGAATAGGGCATCGTTGGTGAGTTTTTCAATGGCATCTATAAAGTTTCCCACACTCCTATCCGCATACCAGGCATGGCCGAGGTATTTTACTCTTTGCCCATCGATGAATTTGGCGATATGTTTCAAGGGGACACCTTCGGCAACCAGATCAACGCTATAGGGAGGATGGTTGGAAGCCGTCAGAATCAGGTTAAAACTATCCGTATCTGGGGAGAAATTCCTTTCCACAAAGGCAAAAAGATCCTTGTCGTTCACTCCCCATTCGTTCCCTTCGTAGGTCCCCATTACGTCTCCGCCATAGCAATGTTGATAGCCGTGTATGGGTGCAAATCGATCTATGCGTTGCCAGCTCAAATATCCGGCGTAGTAAAAACTTGTCCCATAGCCCAGCCTTTGGAATAGGCTCCCCACGGACAATTCGCAGTTTCTTAGCCCATTTTCCGAACAATTAATTAGAAAACCCATGTTGGGATAATTGCACATTTGTACGGCTATGGCAGACATTGTCCCCTGGCCGGTGGGAACAAAATTTTTGAAATATAGACCCTCCTTTGCCAGCCTCGAAAGATTTGGGCACAGGTTTAAGTCGTCGTTTTCGGGTAGAAATGGCCAATTGTCCTGGCTTTCCATAACTATCAAAAAAATATGTTTCGGTTTCCTGGACAATTTTGCACCGTTTGCACTATGGGAGATAAATCTGTCAATGTCATTGGTCGGAGAATCTAAAAGCATCAGCGCCGCCTGCACATGTTCCTGGGAACACGACTTTTGTATGCATTTGATATCATTTGAATGTAGAAAATCTTTCCATGCAAAATACATGGCATAGTATGCATTTGGTACGCATTTGTTAAGAAATTTATTACCCGTTACGGCAGCGTCAATTTGTTGGAGAGGGCGCCTGGATACGGAACCACGGGCTGCAGCTATGAAAAATATACCCATCAGCAAGGCGCAAACTGACATGGCCCAGGCACTCCTGTGTTTTTCTAGGGTGACCCTCGAAACCAATTTCCGGTAAAAAAATGTCAAACCGACGGATACGACTATTAGGATCACCGATATGCCCAATAGATTGTAGCTTTTTCTAATCGTCGATAGAATTGCTTTTTGGTCATCGAATAGAAAATTAAAAACCCAGAAATTAAATCTATCATTGTATTCTTTAAAATACCCAATTTCGATTAGGGCTAGGGTGACCGTTATACACGTGAATAAAGAAACGACGAATTTAAAAATTTTTGATAGTTTTTCCTGCAACCTTTCCGATTTACAAAAAAACAAAGAAGTGACGAAAAACGGAAAAATCAACATTCCCCCGATGCGGCAATCGAATTGCCATGCCCTTCGCACAAACATCGACAGGTTATAGGCAGTCACATCTTTTAGCAAATCTGTAAAAGACGCAACAAGAGAAACGTGGGAAAGCCATAGGATGAATAGTATGAATAGAAAGGAAGTGATAAACATCGACCACAGGGCGACAAACGGCTTTTTCGCATTTGGAACGTTTTTGTACATGGCTTAATCAATCGGCAACAATCATGGCATTGTTTTTAATGCTTTTGCCATATTGTTGCAAGAACGCTTTGGTGAAATCTTGCCATTTTTCTTTCTCTGCAAAGTATTCCGGATCTTCCGCCAGATTGTTTTCCAGAAGAAAATCAGACCTTTGGTAAAAACCGACAACATTTTTGCCGTCAAATCTACACACAAAGTCTTTCGTTATTAGCTGATAAATTCCATTTTTGTAGCTCATGGCAAATCTTGGAGCATTCCGGTCAAACAGGCTGGAACCAAATGAAAAATAATTGTGTTTGCTTCCAACCAGATCCAAAATTGACGGCATAATATCGATTTGCTGTGCAACTTTATTGGATTTCCCAACCAATTTACCATTTGGATCGAAAAATATTATTGGAATCGAATAGCCTCCCAGGGTATTTTGGTAATACTTTTGCTGTGGACTAGCTATGTGGTCGGCTACCAAAACGAACAGCGTATCCTTATACCAATCCATCTGCTCTGCCGTTTCGAAAAATTTCTGCAGTGAGTAATCCGTGTAGGCTATGAGTTCTTGTAATTTTTCATTGCCCTTCGGAAATTTTCCATGCAATCGTTGGGGATATAGGTATGGATG
>JAISBO010000015.1 GCA_031266155.1 Puniceicoccales bacterium | reverse complement strand
TTCCCAAAAATGCCAAATTATTCTTCTTTTATGAAGCAGATAAAACGACAGGCAAAGACGATTCATTTTATTGGAAAAAGCGGAGCAAAGGTACTTTTTGCATAGATTCAACGCCACTTCCGGTGTGCAAAAATGTACGCCATCGGAACCGCAAAACATTCAAAAATATGGCAAATTGGGCTCATTCGTCGGTTTCCACAACATTTGGATTGAAGCTGCATCTCGTCCTAAATGCATCCCGAAAATTTGTGAAATTTTCCCTAAAACCAGGGAATTTACATGACGTTTCCTGTGCCGAAGAGGTGCTCGATGGCTGTACAGGGACAGTGGTCGGCGATGGTGGATATGTTTCCACCGCCCTCAGAGATTCTTTGGCAAAAAGGGTATACGGCTAATTGCCAAACACCGCCAAAACATGGTTCCAAACTCCCGGGAAGAAAAAAAGATTCCTAAAAAAACAGTCGATCGGCGAGACTATGACGGAAGATTTAAAAGTTTCTTCGCTGAAACACTTTCCCGTTTCCGCTCCCCACAATCCACCTATTCTGCCATTTGTGCGGCTATTATTGCTTTAAATTTAGTCCTTTTATTTTGAGTTTCGCGTATTGTGTTATCTTTTTAACGACCAGATGCTCTTTGATGGTCCTCGGTGGCGCAATTTAGCTGCCTTCCGACCTTTGCTAGGAAGCTCGGTGGGTCCCACCGCCAATGATGAATGTCTCGTAGACATTGGTATCGTTGAAGCCACCATATTCACTATACCTTGCACTTTTCAAATATTCCTGAGTTTCTTTAGGCAGCATGTCAATAATCTCCTTTAGTTCTTCTTCATACCAGGCAGAAAGAGTTTTTCCTATGGCGTATCTGTTCATTTCGGAGAGTAATATTTTCGTAACTTCTTCGGCAAACCCATTTTCAGCAAGGAATCTGAGAATCTGTAGCATATGCTTTTTATCTTGGTTTAATCGTATTGCTGTTCGCAACAGGGGATGTCCATCTGCATCCTTTGTTTTGAGTAGTTGATCGACAATTTCATGAACTTGGTTGCGTTCTTGCTCACTCAAACTGGATTTTCTCTCCCCTAGTGAAGCAGATTTCATTGCCAACTTTTTCTCCAAGACTGAAAATGTTTCGGCCACCGATGCCACAAATGGCCGTGCCAAATCTATTTGAGTACCATAATCTTTTCCCACAAAGTTTGATATGACTGATTGTAAACTTTGATATATGGCGGCGATTGACATATTTACTCCCTTTATAACTGTTGAAACTAATAAAAACCGTGTTAAAGTTGGTCAAGAAAACAATCCAATGGATATGATTTTTTTCGAAAATTTAAGTTGGGCTTGCCGTATAAGTATTTCATGGAATTTTGATTATTTGATTCTAATTCGCCATTGTTCTTAGGCTGCTCGTCGTTGGGAAGTTATTGCTGGGAAAAATGCCGCTGGGTTACTCTGAAATGCTGTGCAAAGCTTTTCAAATCTTTTTCCAAAGGCCATAACATCCGTTGCCGGTGGGTGAGGAGGATTACCTGCAGGACACACGTTCAACGCGGCGCAGTACAAACCCGCCAGTACTTCGGAGGTTGTATGGTATTGGCCCGATTGCATGTAGAGAGATATGGAAAGGAATAGGGTTTTAAAGCTATCAAATTCTTGCCTTGCCAGTTGGTTGGGGTCAATGAAACTGGCTTCTACGAGCTCCACAAGTGGCCTTAATTTCTTCGCCATTTCCGCTTTTCCACGAGGATCGCCCCCCATTTGGGCAACCATTCCCACCACGATGTCCGTTGTAGTCCCCGATATGCTGCAGAATGTTTGCAGTCCATGGTCCATCATGGAGGCGGCAAAACTGGGCTTGGATTTAATTGAACGTAATTCTGGCCCTGGAACATCTACACCATCCACCAAATCCCTTATCTGCCAAGATGTTGCTTTCCTTGCAGTAGATGGATCTGCAAGTTTAGGATTTCCAAGTTCATCGGGAAATTTAGTATTAAGCAATACGGTTTGTAATGGTCTCTGAATTGCAGCCTTTCGTTCGTTCGTTCCCAATTGCTTAAAGAGGAGGCTGCCACTCTGTCCAGCTTCTTCAAGTGCCTCCTGCAAAAATCCCACCGGGTCATTCAACATTTTAACCCTCGCGTGGTCAATTACGTCGAGCGTGGCACTTTGTTGAGGCCTAAATAGGCGGTTGAACCCGCCATCACTGCGTATTGCCTGGAAAAATGCCTTGGCTTCACCACTCAACCTAGCCTCACCATCCGATTCAGTTAGCGCTGAAAAGTCACCTACTGGTTTCCCTCTAATTTCTACAGGACCCTGCTGGGTAAAAATTTGTTTGAGCGGCTTTATGTGTCCATTTATTTGAGTTGAAACATCCCTTCCACGGAATCCTCCCTTTATTTCGTCCGATTTTCCCGTTTGATCCCTCAGCTTCTCAAGTTTTTTCGCTAGGGCTTTTTGTAAACCACTTTTTTGGTCTGAACTTAGAAATATGGGTGGCGATTGAGAAGATAGTTGCTTGTTTACTTCCTTCACAAATGTTTCAACAATTCGTTTATCGAGTTCCTTATATGAATATTCCATGAAAAAACCGCTTTTACGTACCGTCTTCATAAATTCCATATTCCCTTTTGCGGGACCGTAGGTTCCTAAGGATCCGCCATTTAACCTGTCGTACAGCTGCCTAGCCTCGGTGGAACCCTGCTTATCTAATTTTTCCAATAGGGCGACACCGGTGGCCATGAACTGAATTATGCGAAAATCTTGAAGAAGGAAATTTACGCAACTAGGAGCTGATATGCTAGGCCCTATTGCATCTTGGATGCTTTTGACTTCTGCCCTTATTGATACATTTGCTAAACTTTGTACGATTTCGGCTATTTCTTCGTCTCTGCACGAAGAATTGCCTAAGTTCTTTATTTGATCTTCTATGTCCTGGAATTTATTTTGCCATTTTTTGAGTGCATCAATTTGACCTTGCGCTGCTTTGTCGGTCCCATTCGATAGGCTGCCAATGGAACCACCAGGGACAAGCCTTAGCAGCGACCCAATGATCGTACTCATCAGTGCGAGTTTGTTTTGTAATTCTTGGGTCTTATTGCCATCTAAAGTGGCAGGATTTGCAGAAATATTCCTTAGATCTTTTGCAATAGATTCTACAACACTATTAAAAGAACCTCCAAGTTCTCCTACAAACTGTGTGTATTTTCCCACTACTTGTTCTGGCCCTAGCTCAAGGGACTGCATGGCCCCTGCTTCCCTTGCGGCAGCGCTATTCATCATTGCCAATGCGATTGCCGTATCATTTTTGGTCTCTATGTGATGCACCATTCGTAGGTATGGAGCCAATTCAAGATTTCCCCTAATCAGGTCGAGTTCTTCCAGATTTACCGCTATATCTTCCAGATTTACCGCTATATCTAGTAAAGCTTCTGGGTTTTGCCTATTTGGTCTTCTGGACTTAGGCAACAGTTCTACTGTTACTTGCCTTTCTGCTGTTACATCCACCCGTCTGTTTACAAGGGCTTGGTAGATTGGTATTTTCGATTGTGGAACTCTCAAAAAATACTCGGGGTCGGCCGGAACAGTCGTACTCGGTGTTTCTTGGCTTGTCCTTTCTACCGTAGTAGGGCTAAGAATAATGTTTCCCTGTACAATGCTTTCTGGAGTATCCATTTATAGCTCTCCTAAATTTTGTCTGCCAAAACGGATAGATCCCCGTCAGATATTACATTTTGATCAGTGTACATACCCCAATACAATGGGCTTATATCACAGTCGTTATAGCTGTTCTCTTCAAGGAGATATTTGCAAAATGCCACATCGACATCAGCTATACCCACGCCATTAACCGCACACAAAACAAAAACAAACTCATCAGACGTTTGTTTAATATAAATCCCATTGATGTCATTTCCTCTTAGAATGCAATTTTTGACATCTTCTTTGCATTTAATGCCAACATTGTTTTTTGAAAAATTATTTAACATATTTGGCCCACAGCTCGGGTATCAGTGTAAAAAATAAAGCACCTTAGTCTAGTAAAATTTTACATTTTCCGTGCCGGAATCAAAGTCATTTTCCTATCATCTGTATGTGTGTACCTTTTAAAATAACACCTCTGGCTAAGAAATTTGAAATGTTTGCCGACTGGCCAGGGTCGAGACCCGTAAAAAAGGAAAGAGCCCTTGAGTAAATAAGTAAATATTTTCCGAAAGTAAGTAGGAACTCCACGGATGGACGACGAAAGAATGATCAGCGGAATCGTCTACGTACTCCGCAATGGTTTGAAAGGCGGGATGCGCCGAAAAAATATGGACCCTAAGATGCTTCATAATTGCTTTATTCGATGGAGCAAGGGAGGAATGTTCGCCAGAATTTTGCAAAAGCTGACAGAGGAAGGCACAAATATTCTAATGATGGATGTGCCCCACTTAAGAGTGCACAGAATGGCTGCAAGTCTAAGGGAAGGGGGCGCTTCGCCGTAGCAGATCGGGACACCAAGGAGGGCTTGGCAGCAAATTATACGCTGTCTGCGATGCTTCTAGCGGCCAGTGAGGTTACTCCTAACAGCCAGAAATATTAACGACATGGGTTGGGGGCTAGGAAATTGCTGAAAGACCTGCCGGATGCGGATTACCTACTGGCCGATAAAGGATATGGCGTCGACTGGTTTCTCCAGTTGCCTTACGGCGTAGATCTGTATAAGGGGCGCCATAAAATTGAAAATATGTTCAGTAGATTGAAAGATTGGCACCCCATTGCCACCCTCTACGACCGCTGTGCCCATATCTTCTTCTCTTCCGTCTCTATCGCCTGTTCTTTTCTCTTTTATTTTGAGTTTTGCATGAATTTATGAATCCTGAACCTAGCCAATATGATTTTGTGCATCCCTAAAACCGACCAAACGGCAGTCTAGGAATGAAATTTAACCGTTGTATTCCCGTGTGGATTTTATATTGATTCCTCCATGCCAGAAATCAGCGACAAAGATGCAGATCGGATGGAAAAGATAGTTTCATTGATGAAACGGAGAGGTTTCATTTTTAGATCGTCCGATATTTATGGTGGTTTGAACGGTTTTTTCGACTATGGACCGCTCGGGGTGGAACTAAAGCGTAATATAAAGGAAGCTTGGTGGTCGGATGTGGTGAAAAGGCGTGGCGATGTTGTTGGCCTAGATTGCTCAATAATTTCGCCTAAAAAAGTTTGGGAAGCCTCGGGCCATGTGGCTGGATTTTCCGATCCAATGGTGGATTGCAAAGAATCCAAAATGCGCTTTCGGGCGGACCAACTATTTTTTGCAAACGTAGTTATCGACGGCGAATCCATAGGTTATATTTGTGTTCAAGAATGTGGCAACCTTGTAGAAGCAGCTGAAATGGCAGCTGAAACGTTGAAAAAAAAATCAAAAAAGGCAGGAACATTGCAAAAATTGGAAATCAAATCGGTTGTGGAAGCTTCCGATGAAGAAATGGCTTTAATTCCTTCCCCCGTAACGGGAACGATTGGAACACTAACCCTACCGCGGGAATTCAACCTAACGTTTCAGACCCATGTCGGAGCTGTTTCCGATGATACCTCCGTAGCCTATCTGCGTCCAGAAACTGCCCAGGGTACATTTGTTAATTTTCTGAACGTTATCGATACGATGCGGGTGAAAATTCCATTTGGAATCGCACAGATGGGAAGGTCATTTAGGAATGAAATCACCCCTAGAAATTTTATTTTCCGCTCCCGAGAATTCGAACAAATGGAATTGGAATTTTTCATCGACGACTCGGAAGAAGCATGGCAGAATTGGCATAGATATTGGATAGACGAGCGACTGAAATGGCATAAAAGCATAGGAATTTGCGAAGATTTATTGGGGTTTGATGTACATGGCAAGGAAAAGCTGGCACATTATTCAAAGGCATGTACGGATATCACCTTTAAATATCCTTTTGGCGTGCAGGAGCTCGAAGGAATTGCTGCCCGTGGAAATTTTGACCTTGCCCAACATCAGAGTCACAGTGGGCAATCGATGGAGTATTTCGATGAAAACACAAAGAGAAAATATATTCCCCATGTTATAGAACCCGCCGTGGGGGTAGACCGCACGTTGCTTGCCGTCGTCTGTTCCGCCTACCATGAGGAAAAAGTCGACGATGAAATGCGTACGGTTTTGAAATTTGTTCCCCGCATTGCCCCCGTTAAAGCGGCCATATTTCCGCTGGTAAAAAACAATCCCGAAATCGTCGCTAGGGCTCAGGAAATATACAAAAACCTCCAGCAGCGGTGGAATGTTTTCTACGATGCCAGTGGAGCCATTGGGAGAAGGTATAGAAGGATGGATGAAATTGGGACTCCCTATTGCATAACCGTTGATTTCGATAGCCTAAAGGATGGTACCTTTACACTAAGAGACAGAGATTCAATGCAGCAGGAGAGAATATCTTTGGAAAAATTAATTTTGTTGATGAATGATAAAATTTTTTAAAAGTATCATCATTTAGCTTGTTGTTTGTAAATTCTTATATACAATGAGGGAATCTTTATTTTATGGAGTATACGGAAGCAGTGGACATAGTTTCTGAGCTTTTCAGAATAAGCCAATGGGCCAGCAATGAGTATGGTGAAAAGTATGCCATCCTGGATAACGATATTGAGATTCGAATGTTTCAGTCGGCTAGGGATAAAATGGTAGCCCAGGGAATGTTTGGGGAGCCCATTCAAAGCCCATCGGCAGCAAATGCAAGCGAAATAAAATTTCGTTATCTTCTTCAGGCCAATTTTATTAGGATCGTCCAACACGATGATGTTTTATCCATGGACAAACGCACAAACCGATTAACCGTAACGCGGTACATTTCCTTACTTGAAACGTCCACGGAAAAAGTCATTGATATGGTCGAATCTTTTATCCAGAGTGTAGATTTTTGGGATATGGCCTTGAAAAGGAAGCAATCATCTGCTACAATATCTCCGCTATTGAAATTTTCTCTAAAATGATGGGAACGATAAAAAAGTTTTTTCAGTTTGCATTGGTTTTCGTCTGTTGTGCACTTTACGCGGAAGAAAGAGGTCCCGTTGGCGTTTCACCATATGGCGTACTCCCTTTTTCAAAGTCGAGCTATTATCACTTTGCAAAGGACCAAAGTTTACCTGCCCTCATACAAGATTTTTTCTCAATGCAGGGCATAACCGTTGTAATCAGCGATAGAATAAACTACACCGTAAATGGTAAGTTCAGTAAAATGGATCCAGCGGAATTTTGGAATTACATAACCAAGGCCTACGGTTTGGTTTGGTTTTTCGATGGTAAAATAATGTTCGTCTATACAAATGCCGAGCTGCAAACACAGATTTTCAGAATGGATCCGGATGGAATTGGCACATTGTCCGTGATTTTATCACGTCTGGGATTCGTAGCTTCCGATTTTTCATTCCGAGACGTCGGCGAAGCAAACGTCCTAATAGTAACTGCACCTCCCCAGTATATCAATGTAATCAACGACATAGCCACCAAGTTTGTTCCAAGTAAGATTTCCGACACCACCATTGTGAAAATCATACCTTTAAAGTACGCCTGGGCCTATGACATGACATTTAACTATGCCAATGGTTCGATTTCCGTCCCCGGTGTCTCAAGCCTATTGCAAAGTATCGTTACGGGCCAACAATTATCCGCGGCGTTATCTCCTTTCAACGTTAACGTAGGGGGGAATCAAAAGCAAATAGAATACCAGCAGATGGTAGGAATGCTCGACGATACCCCACCATACGCGAAGGACATAAATAACAATATCAAAAACATGCAGAAGGATGGGAAAATTTCCGACAATGGCAAAAATGATAAATCGTCGGGGGACAAATCGTCAGGGGATAGTAACAGCGTAGATATTTCAGGGACTTCTTTACCTGGCTTTATAACCTGTGACCAACGGTTGAATGCGATAATAATTCGTGATAGGCGGGAAAATATGCCATTTTACGAAGAAATTATATCGAAACTCGACGTACCATGCGAAGTTATAAAAATTGATGTTGCCATCGTGGATGTAAACAAATCCTCGTCCCTTGCTTTGGGAATTCCCGGCATCCACACTAAGCTTTCAAACGGTGCTGAGATTGGTCTTTCAATGATAGATAGCGGAATGTCCATGACTACTGGAAATGCTATTTCCATCGGTGATACAGTAAAGGGTTCAATTGCTGGGCATTTGGGTGTAATAAAAAGTGCCACCATAAACCCTGTCATTGATGCTTTGGAAAAGAATAGTAACGGGCAGGCGGTTTCCCGACCATCCGTGCTGACGCTTGACAACGTTGCAGCAATTTTAGAGACTGACAAAGTACACTACGCCACAATATCAGGAGCAAATAATTCAAATGCATATACCCAATCTGCCACCACCAAGTTACAGGTTGTTCCCCATATCATTCCAGGAGATATTGATGGGGATGGTAAACATAAAATGAAGCTATTCGTTGACATATCCGACGGAAGTTTTGATGCTGTTATTAATGACAAGCAAGCTCCTGCCGTAACCCAACATTCCCTTAATACACAATCCGTATTATACGAAGGTCAAAGCTTGGTTATAGGAGGTTATGACTCGGAAATAAACCAAAAAAAAGACAGTGGCATCCCCATATTGCAGCATTTACCTTTAGTCGGAATGTTATTCAAGCACACGACTGACAGCAAAGAGATTAAAGAACGAATTTACGTAATTTCTCCATCCGTCGTGGAAATCCGCAGCGATGACCATAAGTATGACAGATTCGTACAAAACGGGCAGCTTACGGCCACGGGAACCCTTGAATCCGATGATTATCCGCTAACCACCCAATGGCCAAAAGAAAAGCGTTCTAAACCTAAACGCCCTAATCCCAGGCTTAATTGACATTAACGCCGTTTAATTTACCTTTCTGCGTTCCCACATTTGTTGAGTAAAGAGGGAAAAAGAGCATAATTTCGAGCCTTTTTCCCTTCATTTCCATCACGCATTCGGGTAATTTTTCAAAAAGATAAATTTGGCACTTGACAACGCAATGGGAGGAAATATTGAATCTTACATGTTTTGTCGCAGGGTGGAGCAGTCTGGTAGCTTGTCAGGCTCATAACCTGAAGGTCGTTGGTTCAAATCCAACCCCTGCACCCAATTCAAGGGCTGAATTTATGCGGTATATACGAAGATCGCACAATTTCAAATGAATTGACTGAAATTCCCTTTTACCGGTATTTTTACCGGTTTATGGCTCGGGTTTAATAATATGATAAAAAGTGATTTGATTCCTGAAGAGAATGCCTGGATTAATACAAAATCAACGTGCAATTATGATGTAATCGACAGAAGGTTCTAGCTGAATTGCATTGGGTCGACCGATTAGAAAGTCTGTCTACTGCTCACTCTATCAGTCATTCAGTCATTGTTGACCTAGTTGGAGGGATGATATTCGGCTGGGTATTGTTTCTAGTGTGTATATTTTTTGTCCCAGTTATAGCCAAAGTCGTCCCATCAGCTTTATTAAGACTCTCTTAGAAGGGAAAATCTGCAGCAGAGGATTCTCTCCAATGAACATTATTCCATGAAAGTATATCTTCTCTATTTTTTTATTTTAATATGGGAAAAGGGTAGCAGGGGTAGCAAATGACGATGAAGAACAGATATTTGCAGAGATTGAAAACGTGCTACCTCGTTGCTACCCTACTACGACTATGCAAATTTTTTTAATAGAAGTCAGAGACATTAGAATGTTTTGTAGTAACGTTTACTGTATTTTGAATACTTCGCCCGCAATGATCTAAATAATCCTATGGTGGATTTTATTGTAAGTGCATGGGACTGGGGCCAGGAGTCATAAAGGAGAATAAGCAAGAAGAAAGGGAAGAAGAATCAAAGCCAAGAAAAAGAATTGATAGATGGGAAAGCCTTCCAGCAAATAAGGAAATATTTTCCGAAAGCGAGAGGGAACCCACGGGTAGGCGATGGAAGGGTGATCAGTGGAATCGTGTACGTATTACGCAATGATTTGATTTGAAAAGCGGGATGTACCGAAAGGATATGGTCCCCATAAGACGCTTCACAATCGCTTTGTTCGATGAGGCAAAGGAAGAGTGTTTGCCAAAATTTTGCAAAAACTGGCCAAAGAAGGTACGAATGTTCTGGTAATGGACGCAACTCACTTGAAAGTACATAGGGACAGTTGCAAGTTTAAAGGAAGGGGGATTCGTCGCGGCAAATTGAACATAGCAAGGGAGGGACAACAAATTACACGCTGTCTGCGATGGCTCTAGGCGGCCAGTGAGGTTGCTCTTGGCAGCTGGGAACGTTAACGACATAGTTGGGGCCAGGGAACTGCTGAAAGACTTGCCGGATGCGGATTACCTGCTGGCCGATAAAGGATACAACACCGATTGGTTCCGGGAGGAATTGAAACAACGCAGGGTAGAGCCATGCATCCCCCTCCTATGTGCCACCGCGAAGTCTAGTTACCCTATGCCGTAGATCTGTATAAACGGCGCCACAAAATTGAAAATAGTTCGGTAGATTGAAGGGTTGGCGTCGCATTGCCACCCGCTACGACCGCTGTGCCCATACTTTCTTCTCTTACATTTCTATTGCCTGTCTTTTCCTCTTTTATTTGAATTTACGAGTCCGGCATATAAATAAAAAGAATCGGTTAGTGAAGATGAATGCTATTTACTTTGAGAGCCACAAAGAGCACTACGAAGATCACTAGGAATGGGATAGCTGATTGCTGCCAGCATTTTTCCTATATCCTGATATTTCCGTGTTCTCTTTCATAACTTTTTTCAATATTTTCTGTGATACATTTGTCACCACCCAGAACTTGAAGTCTCTTTTCAAAGTATCCCTGGTGCCGATGGAAACTCCCGTATAAAATCCTGCCTGGATATGGTATCTCAAGGCGAACATATGTTCCCGAAAGGGAATCACATGGACTTGCACATTATGACAAATCGTCCGTTTATCTCCGTCATCCTTTTTGTCACTGCAAAGTTATATTGCTTCATTATTAGTTTGACGGTATTGAGCAGTTCACCTAGGTCGGCATAGCGGTAGTCCGCACCTTGTCTTGTTTTTACTAACGTTCCCGGTTCTTCCTTGTGCCTTTACGAATGCATCATCCACTTGCGGATTGCGGAGTGATGTCGACTACGCTCTTTTCAGGAAGGACTGTTATCTGCGATCTTTATTCTTCCGCAGAAAGGATTGTAATTGTGGCCATTATGGATATGAAAATGTCTAC
>JAISBO010000082.1 GCA_031266155.1 Puniceicoccales bacterium | reverse complement strand
GCTGCCGGCGATGCGGGGTCTCCAGCGTCGGATTCAACGCTTGGAGCCACCAGTGGGCTGAATGCTGATGGCCAACATTCCTTGGTTCGCGACACAACGATTCCGACATTTATGTATTTGACCGTTCCGGCATTCATTTTTGGATGGATAGCGTCGTTGTTGGTTTAATCACACTATGGTCTGAAATATCCCTGCAATGAGGATAGGAGACAGACATCGATAATGCTGGTGAAAACAATGAATTTCTTTGGTTTTTGCCTCTTTTTTAAAGTGTACAAAGCCATGCAAGGCTTATCTTGAAACAACCGAACACCGTGACTTCAACGAAACCATTTTGTCTTAAAGACATGGCGGGATAGACGGGGCTCGAACCCGCGACCTCCAACGTGACAGGCTGGCGTTCTAAACCAACTGAACTACTACCCCCGCTGATGATTCTGCCGATACTAATATCAACATTGTCAGCAAGCTACTATCGACAGTTAGCCTGTCAATATCAAATATTGTGATTTTCAGACCCATGGGTCCAATAGGTGCCAAGGGTTAAATGGCTAATTCTTTTTCCTTTGAGAAACGCCTATCTTTTTCAACAAATTCGAGGCTAATGGTGCAGCCCGTGAAATCGAAATACTTTCGCAGTGTATTTAATAAATATTTTTTGTAGTTATCATTTAATAGGGATGTTCTATTGCAAAAACACTTGAATACAAAAGGCATATTGCTGGTTTGTACGGCATAGTATATGCGAAATGGACGGCCACTGGAAGTGGATGGAAGACGCCTGTCAAAAGCCTTTTGAATCACACGATTCAGCTCGCCAGTCCCAATTTTGTGATTCATTCTTGCGTATAATTTTTCGGCAAGCGGCAACAAGCCGTCGATCCCATATCCTCTTTTTGCGGAAACAAAGGCAACTTCCACGTCCGGGAAGGAACGCAATTCTTTCCTAGCGGCTTGCAAAAATGATTCTTGAAACTCTTTAATGGAGTCAAACTTTTCCAAGCTACCATCGCGACAACGTTTCTGTGCAACATCCCATTTGTTGACGACCAAAATTAAACCTTTTCCTGCTTCGATTACTTCATTTGCCAACTTTTTATCGAGTTTCGTTATTCCACTTTCGGCGTCTATCACCAGGAATATTATGTCACAGTTAATTATCCCATCACGCATACGCAGGGATGCAAAATAATCGAGGGAGGTGGTGATTCTGTTTTGTGGCCGCGAACCGGCCGTATCGAATAATTCAAAATCTTTGCCGCTTTCGGATATGGCTGGCAATTTTATGCCGACGGTTTCCCGCGTTGTTCCCGGAATATCGCTCACTATCATGCGCTGTTCTTCCAATAGCGTATTTACCAGGGATGATTTCCCAACGTTTGGACGACCGACAAAGGCTAATTTTATGGGATCATATGCCGTTTCCACATTTTCAAGTTGCGACGAGAATGCCATCGTCTTCGAAGCTATTAGTTGCTTTATTTCTTCTTCCCCAATACCATGTTCTGCGGAGACGGCTATGGGACTGCCAAACCCAAAAGATTTAAAAATGTCGGCCAAATGGAATTTTTCATGGCAATCGATTTTGTTGGCAATGACCGTAACATTTGCACCACTTTTCCTCAACATCTCGGCGATGTCATAGTCCATGGGCATAATTCCTTCGGTTGCATCCACTACGAAAAGCACCAGATCTGCGGCTGCAATTGCCAGACCGACCTGCTCATCAACCGCGGATGTTATTTCTTCGATGCTGTCATTTCCTGACAATCCGAGCCCGCCCGTGTCCATCAAAATAATATTTCTCCCAATTTCATGGGTGATGATATCGCGGGTAACTCCGGCCATATCATGTACAATCGATATGCGTTTGTGGGCTAATCTGTTAAATAGTCGACTTTTCCCTACATTCGGACGTCCGACGATCGCGATATTGTAGAACATTTTCATGGAAGTGTTCTGTAAGCGGCCTGTGAAAATTTTACAAGCTTAAACGGCGGATTCCCTGGATAAATGTTTGTTCCATATTGATCGGTAATGCTATCTTTCGCCATTTATTTCTTCTCCTTGTCCGCATGGATTACAATTTGTCGAGAATTTGGCATGTTTATCATTTTTCTGTATTTTGCAACGGTCCTGCGAGCAATATGAATATTGTATCGTCCCAGGATTTCTGCGATTTTCGCGTCCGTGGTAGGTATTTTCTTTGATTTTATTATCTCACGCATTCTTTCCAGAATGGCACTCTGCGAAATGGATTCCGTACCACCGGCATCAAAAAATTTTGACATTTCAAAAGTACCGTGGGGAGTGTCGACATATTTTCCGTGAACGGCACGGCTGATCGTCGAAATGTGTAAATTTATCTGTTTTGCGACGTCGATTAATCGCAAGGCCTTCATGAATTTTGGACCCCGTTCGAAAAAATCGATCTGGCGTTCAAGGATCACCCTTGCAATGCCCATCAGCGTTGTTTGCCTCCTATCTATTGCTTCGCAGAGTTGTTGCCCATGACGCGATTGCTTTTTTAAGTACCGCCAGGTTTCCGGTTTTTTTTCGCAATCATTGCTTGCTATCTTTTTGTATGACTCGCTAAATCTTAGGAGAGGAATGTGGTCCGCATTGAAATTTATTACCCATTCGCCATCAAGTTTGAAAATTTTCAAATCTGGAACTATACTAATATTTCGCTCATTGGAGAATCCGCTAATGGGAGAAAAATTTAATCGAGTAATTATTTTTCCCGCTGCGATTACATTTTCCCGAGAAACATGCAACTTCTTGCTTAGAAAATCTATTTTTCCTTTTTGTAGTTCGTCGAAGTGTTCTCGTGCCAAAGTCTTTGCCAGCCCCAGTTGCTCGCTGGAAGCGATTTGTTCCAGTTGCAGTAGCAGACATTCCTGTAAGTTTTTAGCTCCAATGCCATGGGGGTGCAGCAGTTTTAATTCATCGTAGACCCGTTTGACCTGGCCAATGTCAACGGACAAGGAATTTGCTATGTCTTGCAAATCGCCGTCGAAAAATCCCCTTTCGGTTATGAATTCTAAAAGTTTTAGTAGAATTGCTTTCTCTCCTTCTACCCAGTCCGGGATTTGTTGCAGCAGGTGATCTTTTAGGGAAATAGTTTCTTCAATATTTTCTAAAAACTCCTGGTGGGAATCGCTTTTTTCTTTGGAAGAAGTCCTCCTATCCCGTTGCCGATCATCGATTTCTATGGTTGGATTTTTCTTACATTCTTTTTTTACTAGTTCCCATAGGTCGGCGGTTGGCATTTGCAAAATTTCCAAGGATTGTCGCATGGCCGGTGACAATTTTTGTACCTGTTTTTGGTCCTGTGATAATGAAATGTCCAAGGTAAATCCTCACTCTAGTGCAAAAAACTTTTCGGTATTTTTGTATGTCAAACTGCAAAAATCACTTTCCGACATGCCCAATGTTTTCGCTGCGAATCTGGCAGTTGCTCGAATAAAGGCCGGCTCGTTGCGTTTTTGTCTATGGGGCTCCGGTGTCAAATATGGACAGTCCGTTTCGATGAGGAGTTTGTCCGGATTAGCAACCTTTAGTGGTTCCACCTGCTCCTTTCTAAATGTCAACGTCCCCGCAAATGAAACAAACGCCCCAAAGCTTTTCAGCTTTTCCATGTCGGGAACTCCATATCCGTAGCAATGGAACAGGATTCTATTCGCTGCTATGCCTGAATTTATCAAGATATTAAAAGTATCGTCGAAGGCTTGGCGTGAATGAATTACCACGGACAAGTCATTGGCCTTTGCCAATTCCAATTGTTTTTCGAATATGAGTTTTTGGAATTCGATGATCTCATCCTTTGCCTGTTGTTCTCTGGGCAGGCGATGGTAATCAAGCCCAATCTCGCCAATGGCCACCGGTTTAATTTCTTTCTCTAAAAAGATTGGTAGTTGATCCAATTCCTTCTCATTTCCGGCCACCAATGGATGTAACCCGACCGTATAAAAAATATTTCTACGATTTCGCACGAATTCTGCGTAGAATTCCCAGTCCTTGGGATGTGTTCCGACTGCCACCATTTTAGTAACCAACGCATGCTCGGCATTGGACAAAACCTCTTCTATTTTCCCTTCGTAAAAAAAATCGTCGAGATGGCAATGGCTATCGATTATTTCCATTGGGCGTGATGTAATAATTTTGGGGTCCATTGTCAATACCATGCGACACCTCTCCACTCAGAGAAACTCTAACGGAAACACAATGGCCATTGTATTTTTTTAATCTTCCTGTTTCGGATCAAAACAATCTTGCCTGTCATAGAAATACCGATTCTCAAGTACTTCGGAATCTCAGCCTGAAAGGGGAATAGCAGGAACTTAGGTCCTACGATTTTGACCATCGGGGGAACTTCAACCAACCCAAGGTCCATCATAGGCAAAGGTTGGATCTTCTTTTAGAGCTTCCACATCCCTTTTGGTTAGTTCTTTTAGGGGGAGGATTCGCTCGTGTTTTGCTAGTTCACTGTCGTAGGTGTCGTATATATCTGCGGGAAACGGAACTTTGATTGCCACCATGCGCCTTTTGGAATTCTGAAAGACATGAACTTCAAAACCTTGAGATCTAAGTCCATCTACATACGCATCATTCGGAATAACACTGGGTATGGTATTATTTGGTACTTTTGTATTATCTACAACTTTTACGTTCATAATTTACCTTTTAAACAAATCTAAATACGGCGAACTAGATGCATCCTTTAAATTTGTCATCCTAACGCCCATGGATTGGACTTTTATCTTGAAAGCAGTGCATTCATGGTAATTTATCCTTTCCTTAGGCAATCATAAAAATCTAACTTATGTTAAAAATCAATAATATTTTACGATTTTTGTTGAAAAATACCCTGGTGTGTTTTGCCCAGCCTTTCGTTCTAGGATTTGGATTTATTACCAAAAACTTCGGTATTAATTTCTTTAAAAGCCATATCAATTTGTTTTTTGACCATAGAAGCTGCAATCCCACTCAGCACGGAAGAAGGGGTTGAGTTCTGTGGAACTGCAGTTCTAAATGCATTTAGGGTGGTATCAATCTTTGCCATAAGGGCCCTAAGATCCTTTTTGGTAGATTCTTTTTTTGCATGTGCTCCTACTGCCTTTTCAGCTTTTTTTACAAAATCACCATTTTCGGCGACTGTATTAGCATTCCGCATACCCAACATGTCTAAAGCCAGATTTTGGGTTGGTTGACGAAAACCTTCGATAGTGTGCCGTAGAGCACCTTGGTCGGAACATTCGGCGTTAATAACTTTCAAGAGCCTTTTCCCTTCGGAAGCATACCCATCTAGGGTAGATTTATTCTTGTTATAGAACTTAACGGCTTTACCCAATGGTTCAGGGAGAACCGACGAAATTAAACTATTTAAAATATCCATGGAGCGTTCCTGTAGTAAAAGTTAACACTAGTCAATACTTTTTTGCAAAAAAAAGAGTATTATTTTTTGAGTTAAAAAATTCGAGAAAGCTTCCGGGAGTTCCAGTGGGCGTACTTTAACAATGGTGGTAAATTTTGTAAAAATAGTAAGGTTATAGGTTTTTCCCGCAGAACAACATCGTTTTAATGGAGCATATGTTGAAAAAGTGCCTCGCAACATTAATGCCAGGCTGTGCTTTAGCTAATGAAACACGTTTTTTGACAAGCGTAGAAATATACATGCAATCAGGGGATTTTGATGTTCCATATAAAATTGCTTTGATATATTTTGGTCAGCTTTTCGTTCTAGGGTTTGAATTCACTGCCAAAAACTTCAGCTACCAAAGACTTCAGTATTAAAATTTTTAAAAAATGCATCAATTCGGTTTAGGACCATGAAACCCCAAACCTGGTTCAGTGGAAGAGGAGGGGTTGATTTTTGTAGTTCAACTCTAAGTTCGCGAAAAAGGGCGTCGAGATTTGCAGTTAAAATCCCAAGGTCCCTTTTTGTAGATTCTTCTTTGGCATGTGCTTCGACCGCTTCTCTGGCTTTTTGTATAAAATCATCATTGAGGACAGAGGGAACCGCAGTAACGCTCCGCGTATTCAACTCGCGCAAAGCTTGATTTTGGGCTAGCTGGTTAAGACCTATAACGGTAGTTCGAAAAGCGCCTTGGTCGGAACATTCGGCGTTAACAGTTTTCAAGAGCCTTTTCCCTTCAAAAATACATTCATCCAGGCGAGATTTATTATCGTTACAGAACTTAACAGCATCACGCAATGGGTCAGGAAGAAGCAGCGAAGCTGTATTCAAAAGCAAACTATTCATGGGGTGATATTATGGTAAAATTTGACACCAGTCAATACTTTTTTGCCAGGAAAAGAGTATTCTTTTTTGTTGCGGAGTAAAAAATTGAATTGACAGGGATGGGAAAATAAAGAAAAATCCGACCATGGGGAGTTGTTTAAAGCTTTTATTTCTGTCGGCTATGATGTTGTCTGTTACAGCATGCCAAACAACGGGTAACTCTGCAAAGAATGTTCCCATTGAACGTGTTACTGCGGGAACTGTGCAGCGTTTTATCAGAAGTGGCATGACTTCTGCGGAAGTTGTTGAGGTTCTCGGGTCGCCTAACATGGTGACAAAAAATGCCGAAGGAAATGAAACATGGGTCTATGATAAAATTCATTCAGAGTACGAGGCGAGGCGGTCTGAGTCCGGTATCTGTTTAGTATTGCTAGGAGGTATTAAAAGCTTTGGAGGGTTAGGAGGTTCTGGAGGTTCTACAACAAAAGCTTCTGGGAGTTCCAGTGAGCGTACCTTGACAATAGTGGTGCATTTTGATAAAAATGGTAAAGTCATAGATTTTTCCTATAGAACAACATCGTTTTAATGGAGCATATGTTGAAAAAATGTCTCGCCACATTATTTTTGATTGTCCTATGCCTTATGCCGGGTTGTGCTTTAGTTAATGAAACACGGGTTCCGACGAGCGTAGAGATACAATCCATGCAGACACGGGAATTTGATGTTCCCTATAAAATTGCTTTTGCTTCCGTCGTCGATGTTTTTCAAGATTTGGGTTTTATTATACAATCATCGGATTTTACGACTGGGTTAATCATAGCAAAAGGGAATGTAATCAATAGGAATGTTGGGTTTCTAGAGTCCATGAGCGGGATTCATAGTAAAATTGTGTGGAATGTTGGTACAGCCCATCTGGAAGAACTCAATGGTGGAGAAAAAGTGTCGATACGGATAAGTTTCGTTACAAATGCCAAAGTTACACTTGCATATGGAATGGCGGATGAATCGAGTAGGGCCATCCAGGATGGTGGATTTTATGCTAGATTTTTTGAAAAAATAGACAAATCAATATTTGTAAGGCAGAATCTAAAAAATCTATCCGATACAAATTGAAGCGGACTCTGGGTTTCGAAAGGTTATCCTAATGTGCTTAGTCTTATCTTCCCCAATGTTTGTACAAGGTTTCGGTAGCGAAAACGAAGGAAATAGAGCCACTGAGGAGGCATTCGATTTGTCGAAATAGGAAAATTTTAACCGTATTTTTTATTGAACAATTTTGCTAAAAAAGTAGACCACTATCAATGGCAAATAGGCTCAAATGTGGTGTGGTTGGGGTAGGGTACCTTGGACAACATCACGCGAGGGTATATTCCTCATTGAAGGAATGCACCTTGGTTGGCATATATGATATTGACCCAGAACGAACAAAGGAAATAGCATCGAAATATCACTGTAAAGTTTTCAACTCTCTCGAAGAGCTTGGCAACGAATGTGACTGTGTGAGTGTCGTGACTCCAACGGATAAACATGCCGAAACGGCGATCCCGCTGATTGAAAAAAATTGCCATCTCCTAATTGAAAAGCCCCTAGCATCGTCAACGGAAGATGTGGAACGGATTTTAAAAGCTGCGAGTGGTCGTGACAGGATTTTACAAACAGGACTGATAGAACACTACAATCCCGTGATGAAATTCTTGGAAGCATCAGTTACAACCCCACGATTTGTGACGTCCCAGAGGTTGGCACCGTTTAATAGGAGGGGAACGGAAGTAGGTGTCGTTCTCGACTTGATGATACACGACATTGGCATAATCTTACAATTGGTAAAATCGGAGATTATATCCGTCGATGCCATAGGAATTCGAGTTTTGTCAAAGACAGAAGATATTGCCAATGCTCGATTGCATTTTGCCAATGGATGTGTGGCGGATTTAAATGTCAGTAGGGTAAGCGAAAAAAAATTACGCGAAATACGGATTTTTCAGCCACAAACGTATTTGTCGATGGATTTTACATCCCAAAGCGGCCACCTAATGAAGGTTTCACCGGAAGGACTGACCAAGGATGAAATCCCAGTGGAGAAAGAAGAGCCCCTAAGGACAGAGATTTCATCGTTCATACAGTGTGTACGAAACCACACAGAACCAAAGGTAGACATTCATTTTGGCAAAAAAACTCTAGAATTGGCATTGAAAATCACAGAAATAATCAACCTGGCCAGCAAATAGGATATTTTTTGACATAAAATTTCCCCGTTTAATTTTGAAAAAACATTTTTTAACGAAAACCTATTGGCTGTTTCCCCTTCGAAATGTTTGAGGCGTATTTTGATAAGTGTTAGGACATTTATGGGGCATTTTCTAGTAAAAAAAGATTGACATTTTATTAAGAATGGTATGACTCATATTCAATGAGTATGTTGGCATCAGTTATTACTTCCGGCTGTGAATGTTGCTGTGTATATGCCCATACTTCCTATTATCGATATTGTTAGTTGCTTTTTTCCGATTTGCAATCTCTTCCCCGAGGGAAGCGGGTTGTTTGTATAGTTTCTCGTAAAAATTTAACAATTTCGATATCCATGAAAAAAACTTTAAATGCAATCTTTTTGCTATCTGGAACTGCCATTGGTTCTGGAATGCTTTCCCTTCCACTTGTTTTGGCAAAAATTGGTATAATCCCAAGTGTTTTAGTCATGCTAATATTTTGCTGGTTGACTTACTTTTCTGCGTTAGCTCGAGTTGAACTAAACCTGCAGTCAAGCCAAGAAAATACACTGGAGAAAGTTGGCTTAATTTTCTCCGGTCCCAAAGCTGCTTGGCTCGGGAATTTTTCACTAAAAATTCTTATGTTTGCACTACTTGCGGCATACTTATATGGGCTGAGCTCCATAATCCAATCCACTTTTTTGAAGGAAATAGCTTTGGCTAAAATAGTGATTATTGTTTCCCTATTACTGTTTCTATTCCTCATTTCATCCCCACGGGTTTTACTCGATTTAAATAAGTATGCCGTTGTTGGGCTATTGCTGATGGTCATTTCCATGGTTGCCACAATGGCACCTCATTGTAGACCCAAAATCATTGTTCATGTGCCCTGTGAGATAAAAACTTTCAGTGTCTGGACGATAATTCTGCCAATAATATTTACATCGTTTGGGTTTCAAGGGTCATTGCATTCGCTAACCAAAATATGTAATAATGATATTAAACTCTTAAAAACTGCCTGTCTATGGGGGAGTATAATTCCCGCCAT
>JAISBO010000043.1 GCA_031266155.1 Puniceicoccales bacterium | reverse complement strand
CCATTGTGGATGCCAAATGTTCCGAGGATCCTCCAAAATTTTGTCGGTTTGAAATTAGCAATTTCAATGTCTCGGTTTACTATCATCGCCAGGGTAGGCGTTTGGACACGTCCTACGGTCGCTACCTGCCTAGCCATCACGGGGAACATTTTCGTCGTTATGGCACGGGTCCCATTGATTCCTATTAACCAGTCCGCCTCCGATCGACACTTGGCAGCGTCCTGTAAGTGTTGCATTTCCTCGCTGTTTCTAAGGTGTTCGAATGCATCCCTAATTCCCTGCGTCGTCATGGAGGACAGCCACAGGCGGACGAAAGGCTTTTTGCACTTTGCCAATTCGTAGATATATGTGAAAATTAATTCCCCTTCTCGACCCGCATCACAACCGTTTATGAGTAGAGTAACGTCATCGCGTTGAATTAATTTTTTAAGCTCGTTGAAACGTTTTTTTACTTTTTCAATCGGTTTCGTTTTAAATTTTTCCGGGACTATGGGCAAGGTGTCTAGCGACCATCGCTTTAAGGATACATCGAAATCTTCCGGCATGAAGAGTTCAACCAAATGCCCAATGGCCCAGCTAATTACATACTCATCGTTCTCATAGCGATCATCAAATTTTTTAAATGTTCCCAGTGCCTTCGCTAGATCAGCTGCCACACTTGGTTTTTCGGATATTACAAATTTTTTCATTCGATGTTGTGTTAATCTAACAAAAATCCAACCTTACGATACACCTTTGCCATCATTTTGTTGGCACGCCTTTGGGCTTCTTCTTTGCCCGCGTTTAGCACAGATAATAAATATTTCCCATCGTTAGCAATTTCTAAATATTTATTTCTGATTGGAGAAATTTTTGCGATGACTGCATCCGTGACCGCCTGTTTAAATGGAACATAGTTTGTAAGGCCGAAAAATTGTGCAACGGATTTTTCAATGCTTTGGTCCGTTGTTGCTGCGTATATGTTCAACAAATTAGCAATTCCCGGTTTGTTTTCCCGGTCGAAGAATATCCCATTGTCAGAATCCGTTACCGCCCCCATGATTTTTTTTCGAATGACATCATCGGGATCCGTTATGTACACAACCGCACTTTGATTCTTGTCGGATTTCGACATTTTGGCAGTTGGGTCCTGCAGCGACATTATGCGAGCTCCCGTTTCACCAATGTACGGCTCCGGCAAAACAAAAGTTTCGGAATAGGTACTGTTAAATTTTTGTGCAATATCCCGCGTAATTTCCAAATGTTGTTTCTGATCTTCCCCGATGGGAACCAAATGAGCATTGTACAATAGGATATCGGCCATCATTAGGACCGGATAGTATAGCAATCCAGAACATACCGACTCCCCAACTTTTTTCGATTTGTCCTTGAATTGGGTCATCCTTTCAAGCTGGCCAATGGGGGTAATACATCCCAGTATCCACATCAATTCCGCATGTCCAATTACCTGGGACTGTAGGAAAATTTTACACCGTTCAGGGTCCAGCCCACAGGCAATATACTGGGCGATACAATCCAGTGTGTTTTTTCTCAATTCCGCGGGAACGTATGGCATCGTTATGGCATGTTGATCTGCCAGGAAAAACAAACAATCGTAGTCATCTAGCATTTTTTGCCAATTATTTGTCGCACCCAGCAATCCTCCCAGGTGTAATTTGCCCGTTGGTTGCATACCGGTCAAAATGACTTTTTTCCCTATTTCCATGTTCAATGCTTGCTAATTATCCAAAAAGAGATTTTTGGCAAGGCAACATTTTCTCGATATGAATTGCTCGATGGGTTGAAAAAGACATTTGTAGAGAAACTTCAAAGTGTGAAAAATATTCCCATTGGAAAACTTTTTTTTATCCACGTAATCCGCATATTCCCAGTATTTCAGCATCATGGACATGTGGTACTTCTTCATGCTACACAATGCGGCAAGCCCAATAACTTTTTTATTCATTTCCCATGGTTTTCTGCCAGCATAGTGCATTATAATTGGCTCCTTAATTTTTTTGAGACATTCTGCCGATGAAAATGCAAAGGGTATAAAATTATACTTTGGGCTCAAAGTCATATGTTCGTCATCGGCAAGGCATAGGTTCATCGCATCTTGTTCCGGACACGATAGTTGGAGATCGGTATTTTTTACGAAACCAATCACCCTTTCGAAGATTTTATTATCTTCAAACTTATGTGTATCAATTAGCAAAACACCGGAGTTATAATAGTGTTTATTTTCGGGGAAATTGATTTCTTTCATCCTTCGCCACTTGGTTTTTGCGTTAAAAAAATTACCATCCTCTTCAATTGCTCCGAAAGGACGACCATTCAAGTCCTCATTCCAAAGCTCAGAAATATCACCTACGGCGATGGTATCGCAATCCAAATATATCACCCGGTCAAGTTCCGAGAACACCTTTGGGATCGCTAGTCGATAAAATATGGCCGCGGAAAAATGCACCGGAATAGTATAATTCTCAAAAACTTCCACTCGTTCTGGGATCTTGAATTCTATCGAAGAAATGTTTTTAAATTCCGATGTGAATTTTTGAATTAGGTCCTTGTTTCCTTCGGATATTCCACAGTCGACAATGTGTACTGCCAGGTTCGATTTTGTATTTTTTGTAATCGAATATATCGCGACTTTAAATAGGTCGGAGAACTTATCGTCGAAAACAAACGCTATGTCTATTGTTTCATCCATGCTTTCGTTTGTGCGTGCGAGATTTACTAATATTTGCTATGACTTTTGAAAAAAACCGCTCCATCGGCTGAAGCAGTCGTTTGTAAAAAAATTTGAGCGTGGAAAGGGGATTTTTATTGCTAGGATTTACATCTCCCAATTGGTCGGCATAGTGCCAGAATTTTAGGAGCATAAAAGTTGAATATCGGCAAAGGCCAAGGCAATGGAACAGTTTGACCATTGTTCTATTCATTTCCCACGGTTTTACACAAGCATACTCGATGAAGACTACATTTTTCCCAATGGCGGCAAAACATTTTTTCGACAATGATGCGAATGGGATAAAATTATATTTCGGGTGTAATGGCAGATGTTCATCGTTGCGGAGACATATGTTCATGGCATCTTGCTCTGGACACGGAAAGAAAATTTTTGTCTGTTTTACTTGTTCAATCACCCTTTCAAAAATTTTAGATTCTTCGAATTTTTTGGAATCAATTAAAAGGACACCGGAATTGTAATAGCGGTTTTCTTCCGGAAATTTCAAATATGCCAATTTATCCGCCCTGATTTTTTCGTCGGAAAAATTACCATCTTCCTCAACGGCCCCGAAAGGACGACCGTTCAAATCTTCATTCCAAAGCTCGAAAATGTCACCAATTGCAACGATATCACAGTCCAAATATACCACCCGGTCAAGCTCCGGGAATACCTTTGGGATCGCCAGTCGATAAAAAACGACGGAATTAAAGCGTGCCTCCGTTGGAAAATTTTCCAAAACATCTATCCGTTCCGGTATGCCAATTTTTACGGATAGAATGTTTTCACACTTTTCCTGCATTTGAAGCACTTTTCCCCTATTGATTTCCGAAATTCCGCAATCGACGACATAGATTGCCAGGTTCGATTTCGTATTTTTGGCGATGGAGTAGACGGCGACCCTGAACAAGTCTGAGAACTTATCATCAAAAACAAAGGCGACATTTATGGTTTCAGTCATATCTACTATCTTTTTGCTAACTTCATTGGTTGAGTTGTGTCCCTTACCATTGAACACATTTTTTACTTTTACTTAAAATGCTACGGAACCCTCTTATGATTTTATTGCGAATTTTTTTTGCAACAAAATATTCAAGCTTGCCGAACACACGCTTGTAAAAGAACAAAATCGTAGGCCTTACATCCCTTGATGAAAACGCGTGTCCATCGATCTCATCGGAATATTTCCAATATTTCTTTATGAATCCAACCTCATAGTTAAACAAATGAAGTCGGTCTAATGTGTGGATAAATTTTTTATTAAAAGTCCACGGCTTTCCGCACGAGAAATGGATAATCAATGGGGGGCCAAATTTTTTAAAACACCGCTTTGCCTGTGGAGCAAATGGTGTAAAATTAAATCTCGGATTTATTGGAAGATGTTCATTTTCGTCGAGGCATATGTTCATGGCATCCTGTTCTGGGCATGCCAGTGATATTTCGCAATGTTCAACGAATTCCAATACACGCTCAAACACACGCTTGTTTTCGAATTTTTCGAGGTCGATTAGCAGTACTCCTGAGCTCATATACGTGCGTTCAAGAGGGATACCTACCCGCTTTTTACGCCGTTCGATATCTTCCGGCAGGAAGAAATTTGTTTCGTCATTCAAAGCACCAAATGGCCTATCCCCAAGGTCAACATCCCATAGTTCTTTGATATCCACATCCACGATAACGTCGCAGTCCAAATATACTACGCGTGTGAGATTGGGGAATGTTTTGCCGATGGCGAGTCTGTAAAAAACAGCGGGTGAAAAGTGGCCAGGAATTGGACATTCCTCGAAGACCTTAGACTTCTCCGGTTCTTTGAAAAAAATATCGACTACGCCAGGTAACTGCTTTTGGAATTCGCCAATCTCCATTCGATGTGTTTCCGAAATTCCGCAATCGACGACATAGATTGCGAGGTTCGACTTCGTGTTTTTGGCGATGGAATAAGCAGCGACCCTAAACAAATCTGAGAATTTATCATCGAAAACAAAAGCAACATTTATGGTTTCTCCTTCCATGAAATTTTCATCAGAATATTTTTTTTATGATTTTATCGGCCAATCCATAGTCGATCGCTTCCTTCGCGTTCATATAAAAATCTCGATCCGTATCCTTCGTAATTTTCTCTATTGGTTGACCGGAAGACGCAGCCAGGATTTTATTTAATTCCGCCCGAGTCTTTTCCATTTCCTGTGCTTGGATATTGATGTCAACCGCCTGGGCAACAATCTGACCCATAATAAGTGGTTGGTGGATCAAAACTCTGGAATTGGGATATAAAAATCGATTGCCTTTTTTGGTTCCACAGAGCAGAATCGATCCCATACTCGCCGCAATTCCAGTTACTATTATGCGGATTGGAGAAGAAAGTAAAATCATGGTGTCATAGATCGACATGCCAGATGTTATGGACCCCCCGGGAGTATTTATAAAAAAATCAATGGGTTTGCCGGGATCCGACAATTCAAGGTACAGCAATTTTTCAGTAATATCCTTTGCCGTCATATCGTTTATGCTGCCCCACAGAAAAATCTTTCTTTCCCTAAGAAATCGTTTCTGCATCATCGATGAACAACTCGAAGAATCCTTCGCACTAGGGCCCGAAGCGTCATCGCCATTGTCATCATCGTCATCATTTAAATGGGATATTTGTTCTGCAAAGCATTTTACCATGATGACAGATGAAGTAACGATTGTTTTTCTAAAAGCAATCTCCCAGTTCGGCTAATTAGATGCAAAAATGTGTGCAAATGTTAAAATGCGTCGAAAAAGTTAGCGATCTATGGGAAAAAGGCCGGGAAGAGTGTGGTCGATTTTCCATCGCGTAGTCCAAAGGTTTTCCTGGAATTTTTTTGCTTTGATGGGTTTCGCGCGGTGCTCTGCTCCAAAAGGGAACGAATTTGGGAAATGTTACCTATTTTGTGGCATATGCAAGACCAATAGGTCTCATATCGGGCAAAACCTAATTGAGGCCCTTTTTGATTTTTTACTTGCAATTTATGAGAATTTCATAAAAATTAACTACTAGGGAGTTTATTGATAAAACGAACACATCGTTTATCAAAAAAATAATTGTATGGATGGGGTTTCTAGTCCAGTAGCTGGAGCAATGGCGACTGTCGCACAGGTACTTAATGAAGTAGACATTCAGCCAGTGGTATTTAAAATAACATCCAAAAGTATAAATAATGGAGTAATGGCGACTACCCCACAGGTACTTAATGAAGTAAACCTCCAGTCGGTGGTATTGAAAACAGTAACCAAAGGAGTAAACACTGGAGCAATGACGACTGCTCCACAGGCACTTAATGGAGTAAACATTCAGCCAGCGGTATTTAAAGCAGTCGAAGAAACGAGTGCTAGGTCTCTATTGGGCAAAGTAG
>JAISBO010000052.1 GCA_031266155.1 Puniceicoccales bacterium | reverse complement strand
CGTTTACCCCTCGGTAAAATGTCTTAAATTCCCTGCATTTACTCAGGTTAAACCATATCTGTATGGCCAAAATTTCACTCACCCATAACCCGCTTTTCCGTCCTCTCCTTTCCTTTTGTCCTATCTTTTTTCCCTTGCAAAGATCATCTATGGTCACAAAAAGCCTCGTCAGTCTTAGGGTTGTTCTTTTCATCCATCTTCCCTAAGATTTTTCCTCTTTTATTCTCTTCTATTTTGAGTTTCGCGTAATATAACTCATTCAACTATGGGTCAGATAGCAATAACGATTACGAAAGCAACGGAGAGTGAGATTCACAACAAGCTCCCACTTGTGCAAGTGGGCATACCATCAAGGTAGCCGATAAAGATGGGCAAGATATTTCCGTTATCGGTACAAAAAAAGGAGGTGTCGAAGGTGGTGCAATTATCTCATTACAAAATCGTATGGAAATTGTTTCTCCAAATTCTTCAGCGGGCCAAACGGAAACAAAATATATCGCCAAAGTAATGTACGGGGATGATAATATTAAAGGAGAACAATATTATGCACCAAATGCTAAAATCGAACTAAGAGCTTGGTATGGTAGAAAGACGCGGGAAGAAATCAATACTTCGGTGATGCAGGAATTTGCAGCACTAAGGCTTGCCAAAATTTCAAAGGACATGTGGAAATCTGCTTTCGCCATATCAGTGGACCTATTAAATGACCAGGATGTAAATAAGGGAGATAATATAGGTATAGTATCCGATGGCTCCGGAAATAAACGTATGTGTCTATTTGACTTAGGCCACCCGACACCGGATAAATTTGAACTAGACCCCAATACTTTTTTGCCGAAGTCTACAAACTTGTTGGCTGACGTATTACTATGGGTCATAAATATTTTTGTCTCTGCGAATAACCTACCTTGGACGTTTACAATGGTCCCCGACGTGGAGAAGCAGCTATCTCCAGAAGAAAGAAAAGAAGCACTTTCCATGGTTTTAGGGAAAAAGGATGCAATTTTACAAGAGCTTGACAGTATGATTCAGGAATTAGAGGATGACCCTGTGTCGCAACAAGCTATCCGAGACTTGAAAGTTAGTACCGAAAATCGCATGGAATACCTTCAAGAATTGCTGCATCCTCCAGTAGTACCTTGAGCACTTGTTGTCCAAGAGTGTTGAAGGTAATTTTTCAAAAGCCCGTCCAAATTAGAAATGTCGTACAGAAGTGAACACTTCCTGGGTTTTTTGAAACCCAAAAAGTCACACCTGTTGCCGACGATAGGTTACGGTTGTAGGGCTGCTTTTATGAAATCAACAAACAATGGGTGGGCTGCCGTTGGCTTGGATAAAAATTCCGGATGAAACTGCACTGCGACAAACCATCTATGTGCACAAAGTTCCACAATTTCCACGAGGTTTGTTTGGGGATTGCGGCCCGCTATTCTTAGGCCACTTTCAGTAAAAAGTTTTTCGAATTCCGGGTTGAATTCATACCTATGCCGATGTCTTTCCGCTATCTTTTTAGAACGATAGGATTTCATGGCGGTGCTGTCACGGGCCAATTCGCAATCATATAACCCCAAGCGCATCGTCCCCCCCTTATCTTTTACACTTTTCTGGCCATGCATTAGGAATATCACCTTGCTGGGACTGTGGCCATCGAATTCCTCGCTGGTGGCAGTAGAGATACCCAACACATGCCTCGCAAACTCTATCACCGCTATGTGCATGCCGAGGCATATGCCAAAATATGGAATGTCATTCTCTCTGGCATATTGGGCTGCCAAAATTTTCCCTTCCGTTCCACGGTCCCCAAAACCTCCAGGGATCAAAATCCCGTCCAGTGGTTTCAATACCTCAGTCCCATGTTTTTCCAAATCTTCGGCATCGACGGAAACCGTTTCAATCCTGCAATTGTTCGCTATGCCAGCATGTGTTAGCGCTTCGAAAATGGACCTGTAGGCATCCTTGAGGCTCGTGTATTTACCAATTAGGCCTATGTGAACAGACTTTTCAGCCGTGGATAAAATTTTGATAATTTTTTGCCATTTTGAAATATCACATTTTTTTGGCGGTAGACCGAGATATTCGAGGACGATGCCGTCGAGGTTTTCTTCGTGCAAAACAACAGGAAGCTCATAGATCGACAGTTGCAAATCACGCTCTTCAACCACACATCGTTTTTCGACATTGCAAAACATGCTAATTTTATCACGAATTTCAGAAGGGATGCTGATTTCAGACCTACAGATCAAAATATCAGGCTGAATGCCTATCTCCCGAAGCTTGGCAACGCTTTGCTGACACGGTTTGGTCTTCAACTCTCCCGCGGGATGCAGGTAGGGGAGTAAGGCCATGTGTAAAAAAAGCACATTGGGTTTGCCAACATCCATTGCCATTTGCCGCATTGCTTCTATGAATGGCAAACTCTCTATGTCACCGACTGTACCCCCAATTTCCGTTATCAAAATATCACAATTTTGGGCACCACGCTTAAATTTTTCCTTTATTTCGTCGGTAACATGCGGAATAACTTGGACGGTCTTCCCCAAAAAGTCTCCGTGCCTTTCTTTTTGCAGGATGGAAGAATAAATTTGCCCTGCCGAAACGCTATTTTCCTTCGACAATTTCGTCGAAGTGAATCGTTCGTAATGGCCAAGGTCGAGGTCCGTCTCAGTCCCATCGTCGAGAACATAGACTTCGCCGTGTTGAAACGGGCTCATTGTCCCAGGATCAATATTTAAATATGGATCAAACTTTTGCAGCCTTACCCTGTATCCATGGCATTCGAGCAACGCTGCCAACGCACCAGCCGTCAATCCCTTCCCCAGAGAAGACACAACTCCACCGGTAATGAAAATGTACTTCATGTTCTCGCAGTTTGGGAATTTGTGACTTCTCCTACAAGCAAAATGTGACGGCAGCCTTCTTTCGCTTTAAAAAGCACCAATGTGCTCGGTTAAAAGTGCACAAAATATATTGACGGAAGCCATTTCAATTATATCCTTCCTTTCCTGGGAAAGGATTGGAATATGGCAGATCGGATGCGAGCAGGTGGTGAAAATTCAGTTGTACGAGATTCACAAAATAATCAGGAGGGAAAGGGGCAATTTGAGGATAAGAATTTGTCCCCTGTTCTGAGATCCCAATGTGGTGGAATCCGAGAGCAATGGGGTTCATCCGCTAGGAGGGTACTCGAAAAGAGTCGCATAGTTGAGCACGCCAGGCATCTGGCTGCCAATTTAAA
>JAISBO010000045.1 GCA_031266155.1 Puniceicoccales bacterium | reverse complement strand
ATGTTCCACGATGGATTTCCCAGCACATTGAATGACCATTTCAACATTTTCCTGTCTAAAAACATTTTGCAGGGAAGATTGTGTTCCAAAATCATAGCCATAGAATGGAACATTTGATGGCAGTACCTGTTTGGCCCGTACATTATCTATGTCCATTCCACAGACACGATGCCCCAATGCCCCCAATTTTTTCACCAGATGGCTACCAACAAACCCCGCTGCTCCTATTACTAAAACACTCATCGAATCAAGCTGTTATTTAAAGTTCTTTAACCGTTTGAACAGTATTATTATCATCCTTAGCATTTCCATTATACTCTATCTTGCAGCGATAATTTATGGTACGGTGAAGTGGCAGCTTGTACTCCTTATCCTCAACGGATACAACAATTTCCATAACCTTAGAGTAGGAAGAATACACATTTAGTCTACCATTGTTTGATTCTGGGAAATTAACAACTTCAGCTTCATGCAGCCATTTCAATATTTTTAGCATTTTTTCATTATTCTCTTGGAGATTACCGTCATTATTATTGCCCATCGTAAGTCCGTAACCAAATATTCCCCGCATTGCTCCCCTGAAATCTTCAGGATTATTTGCTCTGGTGGGCAACCCAACTTCTTCTCTTTTTGGGATGTCTATTCGTAGTGGTAGAGTATGCAGTAGAGCCAGCCGAACATCTTCGGTTGCTGCGTAAAAATTTATACTCTCAATGCCCTTTACAAAAGCTAAAGCCTCATCCAGGGCTTCCAAAACCTTACCTTGATCAAAAGAGCCTCCATTTGTAGAGATTTCTCTCCAAGAAGAGAATTCCTTAAAAATATTTATATCCAGATTACGTTTTGTGTCCCTAAAGTCTTCTATTACCTTGCAGAAATATTCCAACTCTTGTTTCCTACCATTCGTCCCTGGGATGCTTCCCGATTGGTCTAGTACGTTTATAATCGTCCCAAGGTCGCTCAAAAACTTTGCTATTCTCCCTTCAGCAACTCCATGCCGCTGAAAAATTAATTTAACTGCTTCCGCAACCTCCTTTTCAAATTTCTCAGTCAATGGAAGTTTATTGTCTAGCATATGAATGCTGACCTCTCTTTCTACATTATGGTTGCTCTCGTTACGGATACTATAGCCATAGCCAAGGGGTTCCCACGACTTGATCTCTGGTTTCGCCATCGCATAAATAGACTGCAACCTTCTTCCTGTTGTTCTAGCACTTCTACCGTCGTTGTTCACGTCGCTGTTGTTTAATTCAAGAATTTCTCCAAATCCCCCCTCCGCCAAATTTCTCACGCGTTGATACTTTGCTTCGCTTGTTCTCGTATCGTATGTATTTGCTAGACTTTTCAGGTTTTTGACCAGCTCTTCGTTTATCGAATTCACAATAGTTTGTACGCTCTCAGAGAGTTTCTCTTTTGAAAACAAACTTGTAGAGATATTTGAAGGCAATCCGGATTGATCTCGTATCAATCCAGCGATGTCCTCCCCAAACTGCCTCCGCGAGTCGTCTCGAGATCTGCTATTTGCGTAATCTTCTTGCTTCAATGCCTCGTTAATTGAAATTTCAAATATTCTTTGAATTATGAGTCTTACATCTTCAGGTTTGACTTTTTCAGGTTTAGGAGTTTGAGCTTGTGTTGGCTTTCTGCTAATCAAAGTAGTGAATTTATCCCAAGCACCGCTTTTTTCTTCAGGTTTTTGTGCCGGTGCTTTTGATACCAGTACTCCTAGTTCATTTAGTAAGCCCCCTTTCCCCTGATTGGCCTCTTGCGGCAACCTTTGCTCTATTTCTAATAGTTTCTTTATTTCTTCCCAAGTGCTTGGATCTATGCTTGGTTTAGCATTTAACCTTTGCTCTATTTCTTTAAGAGACACCAATTCGTACAACCTTTCCTCCTGCGGATCTTTTAATTTTTCCTTTAACCTATTTTTGTTCTCTAGGTATTTCTCTACATTTTCCGCTTGGTCTTTCCATTTTTTCGATTTATCTGCACCGGTCAACACCCCATTTAGTATATTTTTTATCCCTTTGATTTCTGCCGCCTGATGCACATCTATGGATTGATTTACCCTTTCCAATTCTCCCAACACATTGAGGATGTTTCCAATCGTATCTTTTAGGCCGGCAGGACCTTGTTTTATATCAAGGGAGATCGCCAATATACTCTTCACTATGCCCTCTTCTATCCTTTTGCACCTTCCCCACTTCAGGAAACCGTCTGTGATAGAGCTATTTCCCACCATTACTCGTGTTTTGTCATGTTCCTCCTTCTCGCTTCCTGCACGCAGTGTTACATTTCGGGTCCCTACGATAGTTCCTTCCCCTGCCTCTTCCCAATATCCTCTTGTGGTTACATTCAATGCATTCATTAACGCATCTAGCTTATCCTCGCTCCATATTCTAGGTTTATGCGAGAGTATTAGGTTGTGTTCGTTTTTTACTCGTGCCAACGCAAAATTTTTTACTGACTCCGATTCAAGTTCAAGGAGGCCGTGCAAATTCTGATCTTTATCTAGGAAACCATAGGACTTCACGGCATTGTTATAAAAAGCCCTTTTCGGGGTCGTTGTGCTTAAAAACGTTAGCAGCATGGCCCCCAAGATGCCTATGCAAGTTAATACAAAAAGCAGAATACTTCCCTTTTTCTTTTTCATCTTTCCCTTGAACGCCATGATAGGATATTTTTTGTAAAAAAAAAGCTAAAACACTCTTGCGTTTAACATTATTAAGCAATTCGTAATTTCCCATGGAAATTTTGCCAAAAATAAATGTCAAAAGATTGTTCGATTTTGCTGGACAATGGCAAGTTTATTCTTTCTCATTATATCTGCTATAGGACAATGGCAGAATATATAGAAGTTATCGGTAAAATTATTTCCGTGTTGCCTGGGACAATGTTTCGGGTAGAATTGCCAAACAAGCACGTGGTGTTGGCTCACATTTCTGGGAAATTGAGAAAAAACTTTATTAAACTTATGGCAGGTGATACTGTCAAAATGGAAATGAGTCCCCAGGATTTACAAAAGGCAAGGATCATCTTCCGAATGAAAAATGTTGAAGTACAAAAAAATATGCCAATTCGCAGCTTTGGCCCCAATAGGAATCGGTAATGTCCCCTAGAAAATGCAGCGAGATACGATAGTTGCACTCGCTACGCCAGCAGGAGTATCTGCCATAGCGGTTGTTCGCATGAGCGGACCTTTGAGCCAATCACTGTTTTACCATTTCACTTCCAAGGGTGAATTTTCTCCCAAAACGCTGTACCATTGCAAATATTTGTCAAAGGGAAGGAAACTGCTCGACGATGTCCTGATGGTATTTTTCCCATTTGCTAGTTCCTATACGGGAGAGGATGCCGTGGAAATTTACTGCCATGGGAATATGTTGATCGTTGAAAATATCTTGGCGGATCTGTGCGTGAGAGGTTGTAGGTTCGCGGAGCCGGGAGAATTTACAAAACGTGCTTTCCTAAATGGGAAACTGGACCTATGCCAGGCAGAAGCGGTGGCAGATGTGATTCACGCAACGAATGAACGAGCAATGCGGGTGGCACAAAACCAGCTCAGTGGCATCTTAAGCGACAAAGTTAATGGGGTGAGTAGGGCTCTATTGAATATTCTCGCAAGGGTAGAAATGGAAATAGATTTTTCAGACGATGAAATTTTCGATGAAAAAACTTTTTCCCGGGACATTTTGCAAAGGGTGGAAGCGGCCACCAAAGATTTAAAAACCTTGGTCGAGAGCAACAAATACCATTCGACTATTAGCAATGGCATCTCAACGGTAATACTGGGAGAACCCAATGCCGGGAAAAGTAGCCTGTTTAATTTCCTATTGGGCGAAGATCGGGCCATTGTCAGTGAAATTGCTGGAACCACCCGTGACATAATTTCAGAAAAAATTGTGATAGGTAACAATGTTTTGAAAATTTGTGATACCGCAGGTTTGCACAGTAGAGCATCGGAAGAGATTGAAAAAACGGGAATTGCAAAAGCGATTGCGAAGGCTTCGAGTGCTGATTTCTTTTTAATAGTGGTGAACATCAATGCGGACACATTGCCGGCAATTTCTCGGGAAATTGTCAATCGTTTGAACGATCAAAATACATTGGTCGTTATTAACAAGATCGACTTGCCAAAAAATTGTGCCGTTGAAGATTTTTTGCCACATTTGGATAGGATTGAAATTTCCATAAAAAATGAGACAAATCCACAGGCATTGAAAACAAAAATTTTAGAAGTAATTTCCAGGAATAAAACTTTGAACAGCGATATCGACGTCGTGGTGAATGCTCGACATGTCGACATTCTACGCCGGGCAAATGCATGTCTGGAAGCGGTACAATCCAAATGGCTACGGCCACTGTGCGTTGAAACCATTGCCAGCGATATCCGCCGATCCCTTGAATTTCTTGGAGAAATTACGGGGATCTATGATAACGAGAGGATGTTGGATTTGATATTTTCCAATTTTTGTATTGGGAAATAGGACTACATTTCAATCCCTTGATACTTTTTTTAAATAGCTGGGTGCATGTTTTTAAAATCATGGGCCTGTTCAAATTCGTATCCCAGCGACAGGATTTCATGTTCGTGAAAAGGTTTACCTATTATTTGGAGGCCTATGGGCAAACCATTGGAGGACAATCCACAGGGAAGAGATAGGGCACAGAGACCAGCCAGATTGATAGATATCGTGTAAATATCATTCAGATACATTTGCAATGGGTCGGCAGATTTTTCCCCAATCTTAAATGCCGGGCTCGGAGTCACGGGAGTAATCAGTAGGTCGACATTTCTAAAGGCTTCCATGAAGTCATTCCTGATCAGAGTTCGTACCTTTTGCGCTCGCAAGTAATAGGATTCGAAGTTTTCATTGCTGAGCACATAGGTTCCGAGCAAGATCCTCCGCTTAACTTCGGAGCCAAAACCTTCTCCTCGAGTTTTATAGTAAAGGTCCACGGCATCCTTTGCATTTTCGGAACGATAGCCGTACCTAATGCCATCGAACCGTGCCAAATTCGACGATGCTTCGGCGGTTGCAATGACGTAGTAAACCGCCATGGTATATTCGGTCATAGTCAGTGAGACTTCCTTGACCCTATGGCCAGCATTTTTATAAAAATCGATGGCATCTTCGATCGCCTGCCGAATTTCAGGATCCAATCCTTCGCCAAAATATTCGCTGGGAATACCAATGGTTTTGATCCTTTTATCTTTTACGGACTTGATGTTATGGTTGGTTTTGTCGACCGGATAGCTGGACGAATCCTTGTCGTCGTGCCCGGAGATGACGTGAAATAATGTGGCGACATCTTCGATGGAACGCCCCATTGGGCCTATCTGGTCGAGGGAACTGGCAAATGCAACGATCCCATAGCGACTAACTGCTCCATAGGTCGGCTTAAGGCCGACTATGCCACAAAATGCTGCCGGCTGGCGAATGGATCCCCCCGTATCACTTCCCAGGGCTAGAGTCGTTTCCCCAGATGCTACCGCAGCGGCACTGCCTCCGCTGCTTCCACCGGGCACCCGCGAAATATCCCATGGATTTGCAACCTTGCCATAATAAGAGTTTTCATTGGAAGACCCCATGGCAAATTCATCCATATTGAGGCGGCCCCATAGTACGCATCCGGCATTGCGCATGCGTTCTATCACCGTTGCGTCGTAGGGCGAAACGTATCCGCCCAGAATTTTCGACCCGCAGGTGAGCGGCTGCCCCCGTTCTGAAATAAGATCTTTTATGCCCACCGGAATGCCGTCCAAGTTGCTCAACTTTTTACCTGCTTTCCGCCGCATGTCAGATTGAACTGCTTCGTCTAGCGTCTTCTCTTCGTCAAAGGAAATGAAAGCATGTAGTTTACCCTCAATTGATCTGGTCCTTTCGATAACAGCCTTCGTTAACTCAACGGAAGTTAGCTTTCCGGAATCTAACAGATTGTCCAATGCAGATGCTGATTTATAAAAGATTTCACTATCCATGGTTTATCCTATTCCACAACTTTTGGCACTATGACCTGATTATTTCTCTGTCTAGGAGCATTTTGCAGGGCGGTTTTTGTATCAAATGGAGTTCCTATTTCATCATCCCGGAGAATATCATAGAGCGGATATGCATGGGCCGATGGTTCTACGCCTTCAACATTCACCGTTTTGAGCTTATCGAAGTATTCCAAAATCTCATCGAGGCTCTTCGCCAGGTCTTGCCGTTCCTGATCTGTTAAATAAATGCGTGCCAATGCTGCAATATTTTCGATGTGTACGCTATGGTCAAAATTTCCATCTTTCATGATTGTTTCCTTATTCCATATGATTTTTCAACTTCCGATTGCATGGCATTGAATGCTACCTGTATTTCGGAATCCATCAGTGTTCTGCCGTTGGAACGATAGTTTATTGTTAGGCCAATGTTTTTTGTACCATCTGGAATCTCTTTGCCCTGATAAACGTCGAAAACCTTGATCGATTCTATGAGAACGTCCTTCGAAATACTCTTCTGAGCAGCTTTCATTACCTTGTCTTCGACATTGGCAACGGGCTCATCTAATTTTACTATGAGGGATAGGTCCTTCGATATGCGAGGAAACTGGCTAAATGGTTTATGGGAAACTTTTTCGGGTTTTCTGCCAAAAATGGCGGGATGTATTACTATTTCGGCCGCAAGGACATGCTGTTTGATGTCAAAAGCCTTGGTCAAATTCACATTGAGAAATCCGCACGTTGCTTGAAACTTTTCACGGTTTAGGGATCCACAATAGGCCGCATGTTCGAGTTGCCAAACCTTACTAACTTTTATGGGATTAAACGGCGCTAGTCCTTGGGAGAAATTTTTTAAAATCGGCAAAACCAAAGCTTTGACGTCGTAAAAATCTGCCGATTCCACCGATTGCCATGAGCGTTCCAATGGTTTTGTGGGCATTACACAGCCAACGGCCAAACATTCATTAAACTTCTCATCGATCTTTAGCACAACATGCCCTATTTCGAAAAATTTAATATCCGAATTCCCATTTTGGATGTTGAATTTAATGGCATCCAATAATCCAGGAATTAATGAGTTTCTGTAGCAGTTTTGGTCGGCGTTGAAAGGGTTTCGCATGGACAGGGCAGAATTTTTTCCAAACAAATTTTCTACTTCATTACCATTGCGAAAGACAAAATTATAGGACTCGAAAAATCCCTGACCGGAGAGATAGTTGCCTACATTTTGACGGAATACCGCCGAATGGTCTGACTCACGATGAATGCCGGTGCTTTTCGTGGGAGTCGTTGGAATTTTATCCGTGCCATATATCCTCAAACATTCGGACACGATATCGGGGGCACAGGTTATGTCCGGTCGATGTGATGGGACCGTTATTTTCCAAATTTCCCCACTTAATTTTTCGATGGAAAACCCAAGTTTCGTTAAAATATTTTCCGCAATTTCAAGGGGTATGGCAAATCCACATAGTTCCTCTATTAGCGATGGTTGGAAGTCGATAGTTACGGTTTTCTCCCCTAAATTGTTCACTTTCCAACACGCTGCAACAATTTCACCACCACAGATTTCCGCCATCAAATTTGCTACCCGCACTCCATAATTCGCAATATTTGCTTTGTCAATGTCCCGGGAAAACCTGTAGGAGCTTTCCGTAGAAATATTTAAAGCCTTTGCAGACCTTCTTATGTTGTCCGGATCGAAATAGGCACTTTCTATCAAAATATCCGCCGTATTGCCGTCGACTTCCGCATCTATGCTACCGGTGATTCCCGCAACAACAAGCGGACGTTCCCCATCACAAATTACAACCATATCTCCGTTTAATACTCTTTTTTGACCATCGAGGGTGACGATAGTTTCCTTATCCTTGGCTTGCCTGATGGTCAGCTGGTTTCCTCGGATTTTTTTTGCATCAAAAACATGTACCGGCTGCCCCGTTTCCATCATTACCCAATTGCCGATATCCACCGCGTTACTAATGGACCTCACTCCAACGGCCGCGAGATCACGCTTCATCCAATCGGGGCTATCTCCAATTTTGATATTCTTTACGCAAATGGCCGAGTAGCATCCGCAATTGTCGGTTTCAATGGAAATTTTTTCCAAAAAATGGCCCTGGGGCCTTTCCCTTTCGGAGATTTCAACGCCATGGGTTTGGGGAAGTTTTAATGCTACATTTAATTTTGCTGCTAAATCCCGTGCGATTCCAATGTGGCTTAGGCAGTCCCCCCGGTTCGCAGTCAACGATAGGTCGAAAATGGCATCCCAATTGACATCGATGGCATCGTGGAGACATGCTCCAATGGGTGTATTTTTTTCGAGAATCAGCAGACCGGAATGATCTTCCCCCAAGCCGAGTTCTTTCCCACTACACATCATACCATCGGAATCAACCCCACGCAAGTTGCTCTTGCTAATTTTAAAATCTCCAGGCAATACCGTTCCGGGTAACGCAACGGGGACATGGTCATTCAGTTTAAAATTTTTTGCCCCACAGACAATCTGACGGGTATCATCTGGGCCAACGCACACCATACATACTGACAACTTATCGGCATTGGGGTGCTGTCGAATTTCTTTAATCTCTCCTACGACAAGTGTTTCCTGCCTGGCAGTTCCAAGGGTCTCCATCCCTTCGACTTCTAGCCCAATACTGGTAAAAACTTCACAAAGCTCCCTTTCTCCAACTCCGACATCCAGATATTTACTCAACCACCTTGCACTTACTTTCATAGAATTGGTGCACTGAATAAAGATTTTCCTATGACTTGCAAGTAAAGTCTCTCCTTAAATTATGTGCGATGAAATAAAATTCAAAACCCACTTGACTTAAAAAGACACGAAGGCATCATACTGCCTCGCGGTGTCTATCGACTTTAGTTTTGGCCAAGAGTTACTATGCGGGGTTAAAAATCTCCTTTCTCGGGAAGTTTCCCCGTTTTCCTCCGTATCACTAAAAAATATAAGAAGTGATAAAGCCCTTCAAGACAAAGAAGAATCATGGCGAAAGATAAAGCTGTCGCAATAAAAGACAGACCATGTTGGGGAAATTAGCTAACTAAGGCTCACTGGCTCACATGGAAACATCAATGAATGGATCCTGCAAATGGCGGCTTATTTTTCGTGAAATATTCCACAATGATTTTTTTTGCTATGGGAGCGGCTTTTGTCCCTCCCCAGTAGGAGTCATGTTTACTTTTTTCTTGGACCATGACGGTAATGGCAATTTCAGGGTCATCGGCAGGAGCAAAGCAGGTAAACCATGCCAAATTTCTTTTTTCTCCATGGTCGAAGAACTGAGCTGTCCCCGTCTTCCCTGCGACTTTTAAATTCTTTACTTTGGCATGCTTACCCGATCGATTTTCTACGACCTCGACCATCGCATTGACTAGGAAATTGTAATCCGCCTCATCAAGGCCAAGGGATGGACAATTGGGCAGATTGCCACAATTCCCATTGAAAAAAATTGTCGGTTTTGTCCGCAATCTGTTTGCCGCAATTGAAGAAGTAAAGCAGCAAACTTCAATGGGAGTAACAAGCAAATATCCTTGGCCTATTGATAGATTAAGGGTGTCTCCGATAACCCAACTGCCGAAACCTCGAGATTTTTTCCACGCTTCGGAGGGAACAAAGCCCTGGCCCTCATGGGGTAATTCGATGCCAGTTTTTTCGGAAAAACCTAGCTCAACGGCAGTTTTAATCAGCCTATCCTTTTTTACTTTCTTGGCATTTTCATAGAAAAAAGTGTTACAGCTTCTCGCGATGGCATCCCCAAACGTTATGTCAATGTTGCTTGCGTGATTTCTACAGGTAAATTTTCTACCACCAACTTCCGTTACGCCTGAACAAAAAATGGAATCTGTTCTTAGCACTTCACCGGACTGTAGGAATGCCATGGCCGAAACTAACTTAAACACGGAACCGAGAGGAAATTTTCCCTGGGTTGCCAGATTCAACCAGCTACCTTTTGAGGTTATCTGACCATAGACATCATGGGAGATTTTTGGAACTAGTAAATTTATGTCGTAGGAGGGTTTGCTTGCCATTGCTAGGATTTCACCGCTTCGCACATTCATTACAATCGCGCAGCCCCTATCGTCTCCGAGAGCCTCTTCGGCCACATTCTGCAGATTTTTATCGATGCTAAGCCGTATGGAGCTGCCATGCCTAGGGTTTTCAGACTTCAGCAAAGTCCTCGCCATGCCAAGGGTATCAATCTGCCACAATTCATAGCCGGGAATCCCTCGCAAAACATCGTCCGCTCCTAGCTCAATCCCCGATTTTCCCATTTGGCATTTGGCGACAAATGTTTTAATCTTTTCATTGGAGGGTTGTCCACCATACTCATCCATCGCCACATGCCCAATGATGTGACATGCAAGATCCCCATGCGGATAATACCTCACCTCGTCCATGGATAATTGCATGGGAGAGCTCTTCGGCAGAACATACATTAATCTTTCATAGACTTCCTGGGAAACATCATCGGCAATCTTCATAGGCAGCAAAAACTTTTGGGACAAATGCTTTTCTATTGCATCGCTTGAAACCACATAGTTCGAGCCTATCGCTTCATTGACAGTATCCAGGTATTTTTTGACAACGTCAACCCTGCTATCGCGACGCAGCTTTTTTGCATTGAACGCAACATTATTTTGCCGCAAAGTATTTGCACGGTTTAGGTATGTCTTTCTGAATTCGTCATGTAATTCATGTAAATATAGGTTAATGGAAAAAATGCTTCTATGTCCCGCTAACAATATGCCGTTTCTGTCGTAAATATTCCCTCGCATGCCGGGGATAACGATTCGCCGTGAATTTTGACGACTTTCCTTCCGCTGGAAATATCTATGTTGAATAATTTGACGATGAAAAAGCCCACAACTCAGGGAGGTAAATACTAACGCTGATACCACATAGAATATCCTCATGCGATTGCTCCTCAACCTGTGAAAATGGGTAATGGTCCGCATGCCTTTCAATTTCAGAATTCGGAAAAAAATTCCCTAAAAAATTTCCTCCCTCTTTCCAACATTGCAATTTCCACACTTTCATCGGGGGCATGGATATTATCTTTGGCCGTAGATAGCCCGATAAGTAGGGAATCGATGCCTAATATTTCCTTCAGCATGGAAACCAATCCTATACTCCCACCTTCTCGTAAATAAAGCGGAGGGTTGCCGAATATAGATTGAATACCTTCTTCGGCGATTTTTATCGCCCTGGAAAGTGTTTCATTCTTGCCATTGTGCACATCGAATAAATATGGGTTCGAAGCCTGTTCAAATTTCATTTCCAATGACATTTCCCTGGGACAAAGGTTGGTAATTGTCTCGGCCAATAAATTTTTGATCTTTTCGGCATTTTGATCGGGAACCAAGCGGCAGGATATTTTGACGGAAGCGCAACTTGGAATTATCGTTTTTATGCCCGTCCCCTGAAATCCTCCTTTAATACCATTGAATTCCAGCGTTGGCAAAAATCGTATGGTTTCGGAGGCAGAAAAATCACCGTTGGGAAGTTTGAAATATTTTATACCGAGGTTTTCTTGGAGCTCATCATCCAGCATCGGCAAACGTCTCATTTGTTCCCGCTCCCAATCATGGGGAGGGACAACTTCATCGTAAAAGCCAGGGATGTTGACAAGCCCTTCAGGAGTATGCAAGGCCGAACAAAGATCAACGAGAGCCCCTATGGGATTTAATAGACATCCGCCGTATCCGGAATGCAAATCATTGTCCTGCCCTTTTAGTTTTACTTCACAGCCAACTATTCCCCGTAACCCCGTTGTGATGACAATATTTTCCTTGTCCAACGAACAAGTATCTACGACAAGGGCAAAATCGGCAGCCAATTCATCTCGCATGCCGTGCAGAAGTTGTGGCATGCTGCAGCTACCAATTTCTTCTTCCCCCTCCAGGATGAACTTTAAGTTAACCGGCAATTCCCGTTTTGTAGTCATCAAATCATGAATCGCCATCAGAACTGCGGAATGGCAGCCTTTGTTATCCGATGCCCCTCTCGCATACCAACGGCCACCCCTTTCGGTTAAAACAAAGGGATCGCTCGTCCATAGTTCCACATCATCCGCCGGTTGAACATCGTAGTGTCCATAGACTAAAATAGTTGGTTTGTCGGGCCTTTGGTCCGTTTGGGCAAAAATGGCGGCATGTTTCCCAAATTTTACTTCCCTAACTTTGATTACCAAACCCTTAAAAAATTCTGTCAAATATTTGCGGGCACCTGCCATTCCACTTTCCGATGTGGGGTCCGATGACACACTTTGCCATGTAACATAGTCTGCCAAAAATTTTTTTAGGTCCATTTTTATTTCAAAGTATAAAATCCCACATTTCCATCAAGCGTTAACTTGAAAGAGCAATTATTTCTTCGACGACAAAACGAATGTTTTTTCCTTGTTCCTTTCAAAGTTTCATGAAATAAAAGTTTTCCCGTTTAAAAAAAAGAACAACCGATCTTTTGAATAGTAATCTTGTAGATCCCGGGCATCAAAGGTCATGGACATGGCCCATCAACGACCGCACCTAAAATGATTTTATAAAAATTTCTTTTTTGCAGTTGCCAACCTTCGCAACATTTATATCGTGATGTTTCGTATTTTAATGTTAGCTTCGCTTAGAAAGTCTTTTATTACTGGCATTGTCCTGATTCTTCCCATTGGAGTAACGCTATTTTTCATAGATTTAATGTTGCGTTACGTCGGAGCTCCAGCCAGCAGGGTGTTGTTCTGTTGGATGGATGTTAGCATTCGCAACACATCCGCCATGTACTTTGTAATAAATGCTGTTTCCATTTGTTTGGTAACCATTATCATAGTGTTTGTCGGATTTCTATCGAAATTATTTCTCGGAAAATTTATCATAGGTTTAACAGAAAAACTCATAAACCATGTCCCTCTTGTTAATACGATCTATAAGACGGTCAAACAGGTAATCAACACGTTTGGAGCAAATCGCGACGCAGCTTTCAGTAAGACTGTGCTCGTCGAATATCCCAAGGAAGGGAGCTATGCCGTAGGATTTTTGGCCAGTAAATTTGAAGGGGAAGTATCGGATAAAATAGGAGAGCCGGTTGTCAATGTGTTTGTTCCGACAACGCCAAACCCCACCAGTGGTTTCCTGCTGGTCATCCCAAAAAGAAATGTCGCTGAACTTAAAATGTCCGTAGCCGACGGGATGAAGCTTATAATTTCCGGTGGAATTATTACTCCACCACATAAAAAAATAACGAAAGGATAAAGATGGAAGACATGGAAAAGTTGCTGAAAAGCATGACTCAAATGAAGGATGGTATGGAAGCCATGCAAAAGGAATTGGGTTCATACACTGAAAAATACGACGAAGGTGGTGTACATGTAGAAGTTCAAGGAGATGGTTTGATCAAAAACTTGCAGTTCGCAAATGGAACCCCAGCCAATGTCGTGGAAAAAGCAATTAATGGAGCAAATGCCAAGATAAAAGCATTCATTACGAAAAAGATGAATGATATTACGCCGGCAGAACTACGTGAAATCAGCAAATAATGCAAAACAACAACAAAAGCGTGACTTTTGTTTATGGTAGCGACGATTTCCTAGTGGATCGTCGCGCTCGTGTTATATTTAACTCCCTATGCGGTGGCCAAGGTGAAATTTTTACATTCGATGAGGCCAATGATCTCTCCAGGGACATTGGCAATGCTATTTCCTTCCTAGATACTCTATCTTTATTTCCCGAAAACCAAACGGTGTGGCTGCGCACTGCCTATTTCCTGGGAGAATCTTCCCTGTCAACTGACCAAAAAGACCTTGTCCTTTTACTTTTTGAAAGTATAAAATTTGCCTGTGATAAAAGGGTGGTAATTTCTACGGCCAAGGTTGATAGGCGAACGAAAATTTTTAAAGATCTGACCCAATTGGCTGCCGTTGAAAACATTGATAGCGACTCCGATGCCGGGGCAAATACCATCGAACAGTTTGCCAATGACAACGGAATGGCCATAGACCCTGATGCTGTTCAGCTATTGCAGTCAAAGTGTGGAAATAATGCAAGGCTATGGGAACAGGAAATTAACAAACTATCGGCCCATGCTTTTGGTCGAAAGAATACCATATGCCGGGACGACGTTTTATCATTGACCGATGACTATGACACCGGAAATTTTTTCGAACCAATGGAGAAGTTTTTCGAAAATGACCTGGAAGAGACATTCAGATCCATAGATAGATACTTTTTCCATAACACCGACGCTAGGGCACTGCTTTCCGCCCTGCAATCGAGAAATAGAACATTGATCCAGCTGCGAACATTGATGGACCTAGGGCATCTAAAGGTTATAGGCCATAACTTTTCCAAAAACGACTTTATTCATGCTTCAAAATTTTTCCACATGGAAAACCTTTCTAAAACCACGTTTAATGTCTTCTCTCAAAACACGTGGTATCTTTCCAAACTAGTTCCATTGGTCTTGCAATATAAGCTGTCCAAATTGCTAGGTTTCCAAGCGTTGTTTTCATCGGCCTTTGAGGAAATCACGCAGCATTACCAGGAGCAAAAATCTATCATAAAAGGCTTAGCCGTGAAATTCGCATGCGGGCTATGAATGGTTTTTTTCATCGTCCCACTTTGGCTTAAAAATTTTAAAGATCATCTAAAATGTGCTGAGCTTAGGATCCAAGAGGGATTGGCGTTCAGAAAGGATAGAAATATATATACTTTTCCTAATTAAATCAAACATAGATTTGAGCGTTTCCAAACTCCGTTTACATACCCACAAAACAATCCACAGCCTTGCCGGAGGCATTGAATATTCTTTCTAGAAAATAGAAAAAAACAAGTGCCTGCTATGAATCCTGAGCCTAGGCTACCAAAAAATGAAAATTTACATGCGGCAAAAGGCGACCCTTCCGCTAAACGGGTTTGCGAAATAACTCACGAAAGGTGCTTGCTCGCTCCCCAAATCTGTTCGGCCCCTTAGTCCCTGGCCTAAAAACGAGCATGATATTAAGCACAAACCCGACGAGTAGGCTAATGAGAAGCAGTGCTACTGCTACACACGTCCACACAATCGGCAGCGAATGCGATCTCACAAATTCATTCGCAAGTATCCCCAACATGAAACTGAAATTGGTAAAAAAACAATACCAACCGGATATATTTACGTCGTGTAGCCGCTTTACTATAAGTATAAAACCCAGATAGATGCAAAAGAACGCAAGGGAGACTACCAGACAGACTGATCCCGCAAAGGACCAATCCGGTTTCACAACCGAGACCAATAGCGGTATCAACACGGATCCAAGTTCAAAAGTCACCCCCACCAGGATGGTTAGGCCCAAGTAGCATAAACGGCCAATTCGTCCCCGAGAGGATAGCAATTCTCTAACTTTCATAGTATGAATTTTCCGAACGGAAGTCTTTCTAAAGAGGGTAAACTTTAATAGAAAGTAAATTTTACAAACTGTCAACAAATAAAATGGTCCTCTCCGAAGAGAACTCTCAGCCCATCGGAGCAGAAAAATTCCACAAAAGCATTCCGAGCTCATTCCATCCATTCATTTGCCCATGAATCCTATGCCAGTTTCCAAAAACTTTTAGCAACTTTTACTCCCATAAATTTTCCCACGTTTGCAGCATTCCGCATGGGGAGGATTTATAGCCCATGGGCAATCCTTCATTTTTTTCAGAAAAATATTGATTTATCTCATAAACCAACAAGAGTTTATTTTTCTCTGCTCAGGTGGCGGAATGGTAGACGCTGAGGACTTAAAATCCTTTGTCTGTAAAGACGTGCGGGTTCGAGTCCCGCCCCGAGCACCACCGATAAATACAAGCCTTGCGAACAACAGAGGAGTTCCAAAGCGAGACACCAGGAAAGATTCATTCGCCCAATATTCACCCAAAAACAACACCAATTCATGGACAAAAATCTTTTTTCAAAAAATAAACAAAGTAAAACGCATATAAATTCGATGACAGCCACAGTACATGCTGTTTTTCCCGAATTTCCAAATATTTAAGATGCAATTTGTGTCAAAAATTTTTCTTGCATTTCTAAGCGCCATGATAATCTTCGCTTGAGACTTTATAAGTTTCTTAAATATTTTTAAGGAATGGTTTAAACATTTTCAATTTCCTTAGGCACCTTCTTTTGGTCGTTTAAGGACTATGGAGTATTTCAATGACAAAGACTGCAATAATCACGGGTATCACTGGTCAAGACGGTGGCTATCTTGCAAAAATGCTGCTTGAGAAAGGGTATAAGGTCATCGGTGCATACCGCCGGGGTGCGACCGATACCTTTGGAAAGCTAAAAGAACACGGCATCTTCAACCAGATTGAGATGGTAGAGTTTGAGCTCCTCGAATTCACGAACATCTGCCGTGCGATAACTAAATATAAGCCAGATGAGTTCTATAATCTCGCCGCACAGTCTTTTGTTGGCCTTTCTTTCGAGGAACCAATCTATACGACCCAGGTCGACGGAATAGGCGTGCTTTACATACTCGAAGCATTGCGGCAGTTCAGCCCGGAAACACGCTTCTACCAGGCCAGTACGAGCGAAATGTTCGGCTTCGCTCAAGAAGTTCCCCAACGCGAAACTACACCATTTTATCCGCGGAGCCCCTATGGGATCGCAAAGCTTATGGCACACTGGATGACAACGAACTACCGCGAAAGCTTTAACCTTTACACCTGCAGCGGGATTTTATTCAACCATGAGAGCCCGTTCCGCGGCAGGGAATTCGTGACCCGCAAAATCACAAGCCACTTCGCCCATCTATTCCTCGGCCAAATCGATGAGCCGTGCGAGCTTGGGAACCTCAATGCCAAGCGCGACTGGGGCTTCGCGGGGGATTACGTCGAGCTCATGTGGGAAATGCTTCAACAAAAAAAGGGCGACACCTATGTAATTTCCACCGGCAAAACATATAGTATCCGCGAGTTCATATTTGAAGTGGGCAAAACCTGCGGTTGGGATATTGAATTCAAGGGTGAATCGGAACATGAGATCGGCGTGGATAAAAAAAGTGGGCGTATCCTTGTCAGAGTAAACCCAAAGCTCTATCGTCCTGCCGAGGTGGAACAGCTCCTAGGTGATTCAAGCAAGGCAAAGGAAAAGCTAGGCTGGACACCAAAGGTAAAGTTCGCCGAGCTCTGTAAAATGATGATCGACGCAGACATAGTGCGTGCAGAGCAAGGAGTATTATGATGAGCTCCTGGCATGCTTAAATTCGGCAATGATCACGGCGTGTTCAGCTTCTTTTAAATTTTCCGGTGGTCAAATTTTTGAAATTTACGTGGAAACTTGGAGGGATTGGAGGCAAAGCAGTCCTATCATGGCGGCATACCCTAGGCTAATGACTCATAAAAGAGGATTGACAAGGAGAAGGGAAAAAAGAAAGCCAAAGGCCAAGAAATGGAACTGATAAGAGAAAAGACCTTTGAGCCAATATGGAAATATTTTCCGAAAACGAGAGGGAAACCACGGGTAGACGACCGAAGGGTGATCAGCGGAATAGTGTTACGTACTCCGCAATGGTTTGAAGGGTGGGAATGCACCGAAGAAATATGGTCCCTATAAAGACGCTCTATAATCGTTTTATTCGATGGAGCAAGGGAGGAGTGTTTGCCAAAATTTTGCAAAAGCTGGCAAAGGGAGGTACGAATATTCTGATGATGGACGCGACCCACTTGAAGGTACACAGAACGACTGCGAGTTTAAAGGAAGGGGACTTTCGCCGCGGCAGATCGGACGAAGCAAAGGAGGGCTTGACAGTAAATTACATGTTGTCTGCGATGGCTCTGTGCGGCCAGTGAGGTTGCTCCTGACGGCCGGGAATGTTAACGACATAGTTGGGGGCCAGAGAACTACTGAAAGACCTGCCGGATGCGGATTACCTGCTGGCCGACAAAGGATATGATGCCGACTGGTTTCGGGAGGGACTGAAACAACGCGGGATAGAGCCGTGCATTCCTCCCATGTGTCATCGCAGAGTCCAGTTGTCCTATGACATAGATCTGTATAAACGGCGCCACAAAATTGAAAATATGTTCGGTAAATTGAAGGATTGGCGTCGCATTGCCACCCGCTACGACCGCTGTGCCCATATCTTCTTCTCTTCCATTTGTATCGCCTGTTCTTTCCTCTTTTATTTGAATTTATGAGTCCTGAGCCTAGGCTGATAGGTATAGCCCCGTTAGCCGTTTCGTCCTTT
>JAISBO010000028.1 GCA_031266155.1 Puniceicoccales bacterium | reverse complement strand
TTTTTGCTTTTTCCTTGACAACAGGAAATTTTGCAGAAATTTTGCCCTCATCTTATTATAATATTTTATTGAAGGAGGATATTAAATTATGAATATAGATGCATTATCTATAAGAAGCCAACCACCACCACAGAACATTGTACCCCTAGGGCATTCCGGTGATATTAGCTTGAATACTCTTCTAAGAGATACCGGCAGAACCAAGAATAATACGCCCGGCGGTAGATATAATGACGACAACGGATTCAACAGCATCAATGCAACATTAGAGCAAGTGGGAGATAGATCTTCCAGCTCGGAGATGGAAAGTCTGCTGAGATCCTCGTTGGGTTATGCCAATAGAGATTCTAGTGAAACGTTCCTTACAGGGTTCGATCAAAAGGTTGCAAACCTTTTCGGACGCCCACTCGTTGCAATAGGCTATGACGCTGATAATAATAAAGTAAGAACTCTATCTTTTGAGATACCAACCATCGACACAGGACTTTTCATTGAATTATTTACAAATGAAGGGTCATTGTCTCGAAGTTTTGTAGAGTTGTTGAGAGATTGCCGCGGATGGCCTCAGGGAAAAATCGACTCTCTGGACAGATGGTTGAAGGATAATTTACCAGCGGACACCTTAAATTTTAGTGAAGCTACACTATATGATATCGTATTACGACTCTTACAATATCCTAGAACAATGGCGTTTGCTGAGGATTGCCGTTTACATTCCGATGCAGCCCCCCATAGAGACTTGCCATGGGAAAACAATGTACTAGAGTTTCTCAGAAGAGCTGCAGCTCTCCGAAGAGAGTAAGAAGATTCCAATGAAACGGTAGATTAGAGAATGAGCATTGGATAGGAACAGCATCGATTCCCTGAATAGAGAAATTTGAAGCTGCTTTGTTTTTAGAAGATGTGAGCAAACAGCACCTCAGGCATGCCATGTGTTGGCATGTTTGAATTTGTGCTGTTTTTCTGGGGTTAAAAGTGAATGGTTTGCCCCTTGCCACATCTCTTTTAGCTCTTACTTTTCAAGTAAAATCATCTGTGGGAGAAAATTTTAGAAGAGCATGTATCTAAATAAATATTGTTTATTATTTTTTTGCCTTTTTTCTTGACAATGGGAAAACGAGCAGGAGTTTCGTTTTCACTTGAAAGAGGATTTTAAACTATGGATATAAAAACATTGCCTATGCAATATAGCAGCCAGTCCCAGGCTGTCCAACAAGCACGAGATGTAGTTTCAGAGCGTTCCGGCAACATTAAATTACAAACTTTTCTAGATGATACTGGCAGAAGCATTCGTATTATGCCCGATGATGGACATAGCAACAGCGGGTTTAATGCAATATTAGAGCAGGCGGGATGGAATCTCAGTCCAGAGATGGTAAGTTTGCTGAGACGCAAGCTAGATTATGCCGACGGAAAGCCTTTCGAAAGAAGTTCCTGCCTAAATGTTGCAGACCTTCTTCACGAGCGTTCAGTCGTTGAAATACAACATGATGGAAATCAAGTAGTAAGAGTATGTTTTGGTATTCCAACTACCCGCGTGAACCTGTCTTTAAAGGCAGAGAACTTATTTGAGAATTTTGCAATGTATTGTCGTCAAAATCTGAATATACCGTTCGAGACAATCTATGACCTGGTCAGGGTATGGGAGAATAATCCATCGGATATTCCAGATTTTAAACCTACGGGGTATGATATTATGGTAAAATTATTACGGTGTCCTGGGACAATAGCGTTAGTTTCAAAGGAAGGTGATAACCACTTCGATGCAGCCCCACATGGAGACTTATCTCAGGTAGGTAGTGTGCCTCTAGAGTTGCTTAAAAAAGCGAAAGATTTCAAAAATCACCGAAAAAACTTTGCAAATCATTGAGATCCTAGGTGGCCTTTCTAGTCCTGGAAGAGCTATCCCTTTATTATCAATCTATGTTTTTTTTAGAAAAGACTATTTCTCATTGTTTTTGTTAAAGCTATAAAAGGTCTGCCCCATGTATCTCTGGCCAATGGGGATGCATCTTTTGCCTAGGCCATCCAACGGTTTCAGACATATCTCAATTTGGACAAATTGTTTTCATATTTTAAAAAACGTCGATCTCTTTTGACAATTTGCCTGTTTCCGTTTGAAATGAATCCGTGAAAATATTATTTGCAACCTCCGAATGTAGTCCATACGCTAAGGTCGGAGGACTGGGAGATGTTATACCTTCTTTGGCAGCTGCATTGGAACAAATGGGGCACGATGTACGCATTGTTTTGCCAAAATACACTTCCATAAATTACGTTTCCAAATGTGAAGTTGTTGGAGACCCCATGATCGTCAACATGGGGTATGGTACAGAATTTGCCCAATTGTTGCGAACGAAACATGGAAACATTCCGATTTATTTTATCGAATTCAATAGATATTTTGATCGCCATGGGATTTATGGAGAATTGGGGCATGGATACCACGACAATTGGGAACGCTTTGCATTTTTTTGTCGAGCTGCCATCGACATGTGCCCGTTTATAAATTGGGCACCCGATATCATACACACAAATGACTGGCCAACGGGCATAATTCCAGCCCTCTTGAGTTTGCATAGCAAACCGAACATTTTAAATGGCACGAAGTCAATTTTCACAATTCACAACATGGCCCACCATGGATATGCCAGTAAGGATCTACTGCGATTCATGGGATTATATGAGCACTATTGGCATCCATTTGCCATGGAAGCATGCGGTTCAGTAAATGTCATGAAAGGAGCATTGCAGTTTGCCAGTAAAATCACAACCGTAAGTAAAACGTATGCCGAAGAAATCAAGACCGCGGAATACGGATGCGGACTAGATGATGTCCTAAAATATCGAGCGAAAGATTTGGTCGGTATCTGCAATGGCGTGGATACGGATGTTTGGAATCCGGCAATCGATAAATTTTTGCCAAAAAACTTCTCAGCTCAGTCATTGGGAGGGAAAAAAATATGTAAACAACATTTGCAGCGTGAACTGGGATTGGCCAACGGTCTAAATATTCCGATTTTCGGTGTGATTTCTAGGTTTTTTCATCAAAAAGGATTGGATATTCTCTGCAATATTTTACCGGATGTTTTAAAAAATATGAATGTCCAATTTGCCGTATTGGGATCCGGAGACCAACATTTGGAGTGGAGGTTGAAGGATATAATGTCTCGCTTTGGAGGCCAAATTTCCGTATGGATTGGCTTTGACGAGCAACTTTCCCATTTAATAGAGGCGGGAAGTGATTTCTTTGTCATGCCAAGCAGGTATGAACCATGTGGGCTGAATCAAATGTATTCCATGATCTACGGAAGTTTGCCAATTGTACACGCTACGGGCGGACTAATTGATACCGTCGATAATTACAACGAACTGACCGGTGTGGGAACTGGATTTATTTTCAATGATTTAACGGATTCCGCGCTATATAACACCATAGGATGGGCATGTGCTACCTACCATGACCGCCCCGAAGACTTTGAAAAATTGCGAAAATCGGCAATGAAAAAGGATTTTTCTTGGTCAAAATCTGCCAAAGAATATGAAAGAGTATACCTCGCAGCCATAGGGAAGTCGTAGCAATTAACCCAAAGGGTTATAACAACCCATTTTCTTTGAAAGAAAATGTTCCGTTAGTGGCGACAATTATATGATCTACGAGTTGTATATCCAAATATTGTAAGGCTATTTTTATCGTCCTGGTATTTCGTTCATCGCAATCGGATGGCTCAGCGGACCCGCTGGGATGGTTGTGAGCTAGCATTATCGCTCTTGCACCACGCCGCAAAGCAGCTTCTGCTATCTTTCTAGGATATACCGTCGTTGCCACAATCGTTCCCGTTTCCAACCGTTCGATCCCATCTTTTATGAGTCGTAGCGATGAATCTAGGTAGGCCACTTCAAGAACTTCAACCGTTAGGTTCGATAATCTATTTTCCCACAGCATAGATGCTTTCTCAACGGAATTGCAAATCGGTGTATCCTCAAGTTGTTCCTGTAAATACAGGTTATTGATGGATCGAATGATTTTCAAGGCAACGGCCGTCGATTCACCAACTCCCTTTATTTGTAGCAAATCAGCGATGCTAGCGTCAAAAATTCCCTTTATCGAGCCAAATGTTTTTAACAGTGTCTTGGCTATTGTTTTTACGTCTTTTCTGGGAATGCTTAGCGTTAGCAGTAATTCAACTATTTCATGTTTGCTAAAACTTGTAAATCCTGAGCGCACAAACTTGCTACGCAATCTGTAGCGATGCCCATAATTTACAGACTTATCAAAAAAGTTTGACACTAATCTCCGGTATGTGTTTTTAACAAGATTATCAATCTTTTCTTTACAATTTATGGGATAATTTTTAAAATTAAGTAATAGGAGTTGTTAATGGCTGCATATCACAAAGCATTAGATCATTACCTGCAACTAGCAGGAACTAGGATAGGGAGCAAGTTATTTCTTGATAAAAATGGACTTTGTGTACTTCGGAAAGAGGATGGACAGAGAGAATATGTGGTTGAGCTGCCAGGGAACAGCGAAGTTGTTTACTTATATTCACCGATTTGTACGGTTCCCTATGGATGTAGTGAAGAGTTCTTTGAAAAAGTCTTAGAATTAAATTTGTGCGGAATTACATATAATCAGGCAACTTTTGGACTAGACGCTAAAACGCAAAAAATTGTTATATCCTATGCTCGGTCAATGGAAGCACTCGACGAAGTAGCTTTTTCGAACATTTTAAATAACTTTATAAAGACAGCTGATAGAGCTGAAAGAGACCTGGCAAAGCTCGTAAGAGAATTGATAGAGCGAACATCATTAACAGATGACGATATTGATGTGGAAATGAAAACACACCGTACCGTATCTAACAATGGCAAATTGAAAGTGTAAATTATGGTTGACGCCGATATTAATAAATTAGACAAATCAAGTAATGCCGGGGAGGTTCAGGGAGCCCAAGCGGTACCAATAACATACGAACTACCATCTATCAGTACAGTGGCCAGTTTAATAGCAGAAAGCAAGACACCTCCACCTTCCATAGAATCTAGGGGTGGCGACATGGCCGTGGCAGTAATCCAAGTGGAATCTTCTTCAGCCCAAGCCAACGACCTGCCCAACATGGTAAAAGATATGGAGAGCAAACTGGAGCAAGTAAGTCAATTCCCAGCTGATAAGGTGATGGAAGCAGGAAAGGAGGAATTTCAGACTATTTTTGCTGCAATCAGTGATATGGATGGGGACGGAATTCCGGACGACTATGACAAATATCCAGGAGAAACCGTTGCGAATGTTGCTGCTAGGATAAACAAAATTGGGAAGTATGCCGTTACCGACGATAACAAAATGAAAGTATTTTCATCGGTCAAAGGCATAACAAAATCCCTAGAGAGCCTGTTAAATAAAATTTCAGCCATGTCGGCTGCTGCTTCATCATCTGTAAAACCAGCGACCGATGCATTGGAAATGGATGGTTTGGGTGGGGATGAAAAAACTTCTTCTATCGAAAAAAGTAGACAAAGGTAATA
>JAISBO010000071.1 GCA_031266155.1 Puniceicoccales bacterium | reverse complement strand
AATAATGCCATGTTTTCCCTGAAAAAACTGCCACTCTTGGAGGGTAAGGTGAAGGGATTTGTCTATGACTTTACCGTTTCATTGTTTGACATACGCGAACTTGCATGGCAGAGTATTTCTCTGTGCAATGTCGCAGAAAAACGTTGCAACGAGGGTTCCTAATTTTAGTTGATGAGACATTGCAGTTGACATGTTACAGGCTGGCATAGTTGGTCTTCCAAATGTAGGGAAAAGTACGCTGTTCAATGCTTTGACGCGGTCAAGGAAAGCGGAAGCACAAAACTATCCGTTTTGTACCATCGATCCAAATGTTGGAATAATAGAAGTTCCCGATATACGGTTGCAACGATTGGCGGAATTATCAAAAAGTAAAAAAATCATCCCGGCAGCCATTGAAATTGTTGATATAGCAGGCTTGGTCGCAGGAGCAAGCAAGGGGGAAGGTCTCGGGAATAAATTTTTGGCCAACATCCGTGAAGTCGACGCCATAATTCACGTGGTCCGTTGTTTTGAAGATTCAAATATTTCCCATAGCACAGGAGACGTCGATCCCGTAAGGGATATGGACATTATAAACACCGAACTCCTATTGGCAGATTTGCAGTCCATCGAGAATCAGCTTGAAAAAAACTTAAAAAAAGCGAAGGGCAATGACAGAGAAGCCAAGGAGAATGTTGAACTGCTACGTCTTTTATTGGAACATCTCAATGGGGGCAACCCTGCCATATCCCTCGCGGTTGACAGTGATACGGCATTGCGCGTGAAAATGTTCAATTTACTAACATCCAAATCGGTACTTTTCGTGTGTAATGTTAATGAAAATGACATACTCGCGGGCGTAGAGAACAATAAATTTGTTGGGGCGGTGAATTCCTATGCTAGGAAATATGGTAACGCGTCAAGTTGCATAATATGTGCACAAGTGGAATCGGACATGTGTGATTTTTCTTCCGAAGAAGCGGAAAAATTTTTAAGGGAATATGGCATTGAGCACAGCGGAGTCTCCCAGCTAATACGCAATGTTTATTCCCTATTGAACCTCGCTTCTTTTTTTACGACCGGGATAGATGAAACCAGGGCATGGACATTTCGCAAAGGGTTGAAAGCTCCCCAGTGTGCTGGAATTATACACGGCGACTTCGAAGCTGGATTCATAAAGGCTGAAGTAATTGAATATGACGAGTTTGTTTCTCACCATGGATGGACGGGTGCACGCGACGCAGGGAAAATTCGCCTGGAGGGGAAGGAATATCTTTTCAAAGATGGAGATATCACCGTTTTTCGATTCAACAGATAATGGAGGAGAAACCTAGAAACAGGTTCCATTTTTAAAATTTTCACGAAAAAGAGTGACAAAGGTAAAACTCCAAGATATACCAATTGCCATGAAAGAAATAACAGCGAATGACGTTGCGAATTTTGTAAAAAATGGGGATTGTGTTGCATTTGGAGGGTTTACTCCTGCCGGAACCCCCAAGGTTAGTGCTTCCGCCATTGCCAAGAAAGCAGAAGGAGAGCATGCTGCCGGCAGACCTTTTAAGATTCATGTTTTGACCGGAGCATCAACGGGGGATACTGTTGACGGTGTCTTGGCACGGGCAGATGCGATAATTTCTAGGGTTCCATACCAATCGGATTCTAACATTCGCAATCTAATAAATGAAGGTAAAGTACGATACTACGACATGCACATTTCCCACTATGCCCAACAGGTAAAAGAGAAAATGTTTGGTGAAATAGATTTGGCCATCGTGGAAGCGGCTGATATTTCCGATTCTGGAGAAATTCTTTTTACTACTGCCCTGGGGTTATCCCCAACTTTTTGCCGCTACGCAAAAAAAATAGTAGTCGAATTGAACGAATATCATCCGAAAAAAATCCGTGGACTACATGATATCTACGAAACAGAATTAGCTCCCCACACCAGACCAATTCCTTTGGTAACCGTTCGAGATAGAATCGGCACGGAAACGATAAAAATTGATCCGGCCAAGGTCATCGGCATCGTTCGAACCAACATCCTCGACCAAGTGAAAGCATTTTTGAGTTCAGACAAAGACACCAATCGCATTGGGGAGAATATTGCAAAGTTTCTATCCAATGAAACTCGTAGTGGTCGTATTCCTCCGCAATTTACAATCCAGTCGGGCGTAGGCAATGTGGCAAATTCCATATTAGAAGCGATGTCGGCGGAAACATCGATTACACCCTACACGATGTATTCCGAAGTCCTGCAAGATTCCGTTATGGAAGCCATAAAGTCTGGAAGCATATTGTTTGCAAGTGGAGCAGCTTTAGCCGTGACTCCGGAATGCCTTGACGAAATCTACAACAACTATGACTTCTTCAAAACACGCCTAGTTTTGAGACCTCAGGAAATATCCAATCATCCAGAAATCATTCTACGCCTCGGACTTGTCTCAATAAATACAGCCCTAGAGGTTGATATTTGCGGTAATGTTAACAGCACCCATGTTTTTGGAAGCAATGTGGTAAATGGCGTGGGAGGATCCGCCGATTTTGCCAGGAATTCGCAAATTTCTATCTTTGCATGTAAGTCCACGGCAAAGGATGGCAAAATCAGCACCATTGTGCCTTTCTGCAGCCACATGGATCACTCGGAACATTCTGTGAAAATCTTGGCAACCGAATGTGGCATAGCGGACCTGCGGGGAAAAGATCCTCGCCAGAGAGCTCAAGAAATTATCAATAATTGTGTCCATCCGGATTACAAAGACTTGCTCAGCAAATACCTAGCGATAGCCAATGGGGGGCACATTCCATTTTCTCTAGCAAATGCTTTCAAAATGTACGAAACCTTTACCTCCGAAGGAGACATGCGCAG
>JAISBO010000053.1 GCA_031266155.1 Puniceicoccales bacterium | reverse complement strand
AAAGTTTCTTCGCTGAAACACTTTCCCGTTTCCGCTCCCCACAATCCGCTTATTCTGCCATTTGCGCGGCTATTATTGCCTTCAATTTGGGCCCTCTTTTTTGAGTTTCGCGTTTATATTATGACAAATTAAGCCCATTGAAAGATAGGATACAGATTAAACGGTGCCCCCAACTAGAGGCACGCCAGCCCCAAAAGTGGCCCAGTGGAATTGTTTTACAAACCTTCGATGGCTCGCCGTTCGCTATGCCGCATGGACTCTTGGTGGCGAGAGGCGGAATCGAACCGCCGACACAAGGATTATGAGTCCTTAGATGGTATGTTCTTAATTGTTTACGATTGCTTGACAAAGATCACTTTTTGCTTGTATATAAAAGGATTGCGAACAATGTTGCAAGAACAATGACAAACAAATCGGAACATTGTAGAACCGAAAATCCAGATCAGGGACAGATCAATGGAGACCAAAGGATTTCCAATTCTGTCAGTAAGAGTAACGTCAAATATTGGGAATCGAAGTTGCAAAAAAGATCCCATAGGGATAGTTCCGGAAAATTTATACAATCCCCAGACTATAGTGTGCGGTTGTGCCACCAGAACCAACAAAGGTTTGTGTCCCTCCAAACACCCAACAGGTCCCTTGCAGCCCAACGTGCCCGTGATGCCCACCTCCTGCTAAAGTCGGAAGGCTGGGAAGCCTTGTGGAAGCAATATAAGGTTCGGCAGCCAAATGATGAAGCGGTGACATGCGATTGTACCGTTGGAGAATTCTTCGAACGCATACAAACGAAATCCAGCATAAAGCCGCAGACATTTGTGTACTACCGGCGAGCGTTTTGTCAGATATTAGCCGATATTTTCAACGTACAATCTGGTCCTGAGAAGTTTGATTATGTCAATGGTGGTGCAAAGAAACGACTGGACAGGATCCTCAAAATCAAATTATCCTGTGTTAATAAAGATAAAATTGAGTCTTGGAAAAATGAAACTTTGCAGAAAAAAGTTAAAATGAACCAGTCCAATAGGAGTTCCATATGCGCGACCATTAACAAAGTCATCAGAAATGCGAAAGCACTGTTTGCTAAGAAACTTTTGGTAGCCATTGGATTTGATGGTGCGTTTACGTCACCCTTTGGAGGAATAGAGTTTTTGCCGGAAGGTTCACACAGGTATACGTCCATGTTTGACCCAAAATCCCTTGTACAAGCCGCAGAAAGTGAACTGCGAGACAGTCATCCGGAAGCATTTAAAATATTCATATTGGCCCTATGTGCTGGCCTGCGAAGAAATGAAATCGACAAACTACTTTGGCGGCAAGTAAACTTTGGACGCAGATCAATATCTGTTCAGCAGACGGAGTATTTTTCTCCAAAGACCAAGGAATCCTGTTCGGACATCTATTTGGATGAATCGGTTGCCAATATGCTAAAAGAGTTTAAAGCATCATCTGTGGGAAAATTTGTCATAGAATCCGGTATTGCTCCTCGACCCCATGCCCATTATCAACACTACAGGTGCGACCACATTCACAAAGAATTGATCGCTTGGTTACGTTCCCATGGGATCAACTCTAACAACCCCATGCACACACTGAGGAAAGAGTATGGTTCTGAAATCTGTCGACAGTTTGGACTCTACGAAGCTAGCAGAGCACTCAGGCATTCCTCCTATGGCATCACGGAAAGTTTTTATGTGGACAGGAAGACTGGCATTACCCCAAAGTTTTTTTGAATATGTTTTCTGCAAAAACAGCCTTCAAAACCTTCAAAACCCCCGGGTTGTTTATGAAATCAACGACTGGTGACATTTACAATGTTTCTGAAATATGTCCAAATGAGACGTAATCCCGAGCAGTTTTCCTTCACCACCCCGTACTACTTTGAGCATTGCTATGCTACTGGTCATTTCTCCTATTCAATGCTTTAAATTCTGGGTCGTTAAGTAGCCCTTGTATTTTTTGATCATTACTTACATCAACAGTACAACATTTGACTCTTCTATTGTTTAGTTTTTTGGATTTAAAACCACTATTATCTTGGTCAATGAATACTTTTCGTAATATGGACATAATCGTAGGATTTGACTTATCCGTGAATTCGTACAACTTATGTTTTATAAACAGATTAGCAGCATTGCTTGGAACTCCTACATCGCAGATTCCATCATAGAAATAATCAGTTATATGTCTATCATCACCACGGACTTTTAATAAAAATTCGCCCAAGTAAATACTGACTATTGGGAACTTATTGAAGTTATCATATTGTTCATATTCTAAACTCATTTCTATTTTATTTGTCATGTTTACCTCCTATGATACGATATATTTTGTCAAAATTTAAGCCTTGAACAATACTACCAATATTCGTCAAATTCTCCATTGCTTTGGAACCTTGTTCGTATTTCCCATTTGCCTTTGTCTTTTTTCTTGTTTTTTGTTGTGTAGGGCGGTATTCATCCTCATCTTTAGGCTTAGAACGACTAGAAGTATGTGGTTTTGATGGCTCGACATGATGATCTTTTAGTATAGCATCTATGTTTTTTTTATCCGAACTCTTACAAAATTCTATTTGATGCCTAGCTTTCTCTGATGTAATATCTGTAAGTTGTATTTCTTCCTTTAGACCATCATCATATTCATCGCTATTGGCCAATACATAAGCATGATCTTGGTTTTCCGCCGAAGCCAATACCCCGCATATTTCAGCCTTAAGCCCATGTGGTATTAACAAAGTTTCCCGCTGGCGCTCTCTGAAAAAAGGGCAGCCACCAGTATATTTACCTGGCTTATCATTTACTCTTCTTTCATCATCAAAAACTTTTCCATAAACCCTAACAGCATTACAAAAATCTACATTAAATAGGTGTATGCCGAATATGTGTGCATGATGAACTTGTTCATATTTTGTTATGACGCGCATTGGAGGTGGGAAATCATTTGTTCTATCCAGGCTAACTACATGGGCACTAACTGACCCTGCCACCAAAACGGGCCTCTCTGCATTACTGCTAATTGCAGCCCCCTGAAATTCACTTCCGCTAAAAGTCATTGCTTCAATGGCCCTCATATCCTCAAGCCTCATGACTTTTTCTAGATGCATACCTTGCTGATCATTTCCCGGGAATTTGCTACGGGATAAAATTTCCTGTGTAATTGCATAATAAGCTACTATCGCTTTTTCAAACTGTTCAGCTATAGCAACATCAAATTCTCTACCAGGCCATATTTTTGCAATTAAATCCTCAAATGAATATCGCAATACATCATCCATTTCTTCAGATGGCTGATATTCCTGTGGCCAAAAGAAATTTTGCGATTCATCTGCAAACTGATAGGCAAAATACTTTTTGGCAGCCAATGTAAAGGGATTCCAAGAACCAACTTGATTTTGACCAAATTGTAAACCAACGGGGAACATCAAGGAAGGTGGCAACTCATCCAATGGTGTATTTTCATTTAAACGGAGCCAAGGCAATTTTGCTTTTACTTTTTCAATCAGTGGTTCAAGAATGTCATCGCAAGTAATCGATAGCAATTCTTTTACGACATCATTTCCTTCTTGATTCAGGTCTCTAGTCAACAACAACTGCTGAACTTTTTCAAAGATTTTTTCTACAGATTCGTCCGATTTAAAATCATTTGGGATTTGTGTAAGTAACTTTTCAACGTCATCGGTAAGACTAGTATGGCCATCTGTCATCCCAGATTGAAATGCCAAAAACTGTCTAAACCTTGCTCCCAAGGATGGAGTTATCCCGCCATTTGGCATTGCATAGTAGTCTCCTTTTTCACCACATCCCCTCAGGATACTAAACCTATTTTTAGTATTATTTTGTTGATCCGCTGGAGGTTGTTCTTCTTCGGGACGGGGTGATGCTAATATCCCATCCCAATGGTAACCTTCGCCCTCTAGAAGTATGGAGTTTCGATCCCAGCCGAAATCCCACATGCATGACGGTTGGTACTTATCTTCTTCTTCTTCCGATATGTCACCTATACTAATGCTGCCTACTTCGGCATCACCTAACCGTTCCGCTCCAAACATGGCCATACGCAGGCGTTCCCGTACAATTCTTGCAACAAACTCTGGCTTAAAGTTCAAGCCATCTCCATTTGGCATTTCTTCCGCACAAGATCGGATGTGTCGCAGGTTTTCGATTTCTGCTGCGACTTGCTGGTTTTTGCCAGCCCTTTGCAAATATGGAATAAATTGATCCTGAAATCTGGTAAGCTCGGATTGGACAGAAGAAAAAGGTTCTTCTTGTTGTGTATGGAAAAGTTCCTGGATTGATGCAACAATTGCAGCAAGATGATTCACATCGTTCGATTCTGCGGGATAATCTGATAACAGTACTTCAGAAAAAACTGGACGGGATCTACCCCTGCCAGAGCTAGAATCAATGCTCGGACCAGAGTTGTCATCTATTAATTGCCTTTCTTGTCTTCCCTTTTTTCGTAAATTAAGTATATGAGTGTGGAAATGATTGGAAATCTTTATAATTGTCAGACAATCTTCAGGAAGCTGTACTACTTTTGCTTCAGAAAGCGATTCGCCTCTTGTTATTCTTAACATACCATTTTCCAAAAGGATATTTTTTTCTTGGAAGGATTCCTCGGATCCATCCAAATTGTATAGCACACCACCTTGTATGTCGTTATCAGCATGCATTTTCCTCCCACCTGGGCTATATAATTCATCTGCATTTATCAAAAAAACTGGCCGCTTAATTTCATCTACTATATGTTTTAAAGAGTTCGAGCCTACATATCCACCACTATCTGCCGCGATCAAATCTAATGCCCTAAAGATGGCGTCTTTTGCCTTGGGAAATACGGAGCTTCTACTATTCCCAACTATTGGATCGCCTTGCCAATCTTTGTTATATGTATCGCGTATCTGTTTAAGAATTTTTTCATCTTTCATAATGTTCAATAGGGCCCGTGAACCACCTAAAGGCAATTGTTCAGCATTGTTCATCGCTTCTATTACGTTAAGCAATCTATTGTGATCAATAGGCTGCTCATGGAGACCTCTCCTTGTTTCTCCATCTACAATATTGATAAGTCTTAAACATATCCCACGAGCGACATCTTTTCTTGCTTCCTCATCATCTATTTCATCAGGAAATGCCTTATTCCCATCATCGGTCATTCTTGAAAGCAATTCAAGATTGTTAGACATCCCAAGCGCAACAAATATTTGTTTTAAATGGTTATTGGTTATAGCGGTAATATCAGTAATATTCTGGGCCAATATATATTGTGTTGCGTTATTAATATGCGTGTCATTAAGAGCACCAAGAACAGTTTTGACATGACCAATATTCTCTTGCTCAAGTGTCTTATCACAGAATTTTAGCTGCGACTCTTCTTCCGGACTAAGACCATCACAAATGCTTTTTATCCCTTGTTTGATATTTTCAATCTCTTGTTCGCTAGACCCTTGATCGGAGATTTGGCATGCTGCCATTAAATCTGCTAACGCTTTTTCAACTATTCGTTTCCTCAATGTACATGCCATATTTTCATTAAGACCAGCTTTATATAAAGCATTAAATAGGCATTCGCTAGCCCTATTAATGTTCTCTATTCTTTCTCCGCATTTAGGTGCCCATTCTCCATCAGAAACTGCAACCTTTTTATCTACACGAACGTTATATTGATTTAGTTCTGTAGTTATAGTATCAAATTGCGCCTGAATAGCGTGCTGTAGCGTGTTTATAGAAAGACCTTCCCTTGATACTTTCACGGTGAATTCTATGAAATTTGCTCCACCTTCGGATAGAGGCATCGATTCGTCTGGTGGCGATTGTGGCGATTGATCTCCACTAATGCTTGAGACTTCAATAGGATTACTCATTAAGGCACGCTTTGTACATGCAAGGTTATTGCCTGTCAACAAAATCTATAATTTGTCAGAAAATATGCGTTAAAAATATGTAAATTGTACTGCAAATAAGTTATGCAATCGGTTTATGTCCCTGATTCTTTCTTTTTCTAATAGCTTCTTGTGTCGTCACAGCATTCAGTTTCTTCGCTGCTGTTTCTAGCTTATCGAGGCTGTCCTTGACATCCTGCTGCTCTAGGAATTTCTTAACATCGTTATCGAGCTACCAGCTCTTCATGTCTTCCTCCAGGGTATGCACCCTATCTTTTTCTTCATCGCTCCAGCTTCCACATTTGCTTCTCCTTTTTAATTCTTCTATAATTTTAACCGAATGCTTAGATCTTACGCTATTAAACATCTTTCTGAACTTTTCATAATCTACCCTATCACTTTCCCCGTCAAAAAAGCAGAATGTTATAATTCTACCACATCTTTCAGGATTTTTTTCCGCAAAGGAATCAAATTTTTGATACAACGCTTGCAAAATTTGTTTGGTAGAAAAATGTGCACCTATCAAGTCATCCAAAGCTTCGCAAAAATCATATGTATATACTTTTTCTTCGAGGAAAAAATCAAACAATGCACACAGGACTTCGATATCGTGTGTTCGAATTAGCTCTTCAATAAAATGAAACCCCTCCAGGAAAAACTCCCTACCAATTTGGTGAGACATTGGATTATATCTTACCGCTTCATCATATCTTACCAATGCTTTTTTTGCTAGTTCTAGCTTTCCCTCATATTCTTTTTTCATATTTAGTATTCAATCTCGGTTATTATAACTTCCACACCCTTGTTTTTGCCATGTTCAATTGCTTTTAGGATATGTTGCCTTTGAATTGGTGTGGTGTCTGTTGGTATCCCCAATTCTAATTTGCGCACTTTTATCATGTCCTTAGTTACCAAAGTTCCTGAAAGTTTATATTCTTCAAAATCCGATATATCTTTAATATATCCACGCATACGCACACCAATATCTTTTGGCTTAGCGCGTAACGAATCAGTTCTGGTATCCAGAGTTTTCACGCTGGTGGCGATTCCATTTTCTTTGTCAAAAAAGTCAAACGTTTTGAAGTACGGAGGCAATCTATCTCCGGATGCATATTTTGTCGTGGCCAAATGATCTTCGAATTTGCAACCAAAATCTAGCCAATTGTATCCCTTTTCTAATCCCAGAGTTTTATAGGACAGGACAGTTGTTTTTAATTTGGAAGCAACATGGAAGCTACTTTTCGTCGCACTAACAGAGGAACAAACTTGTACGCAAAACCTTGCAGTGTCAGCGAATTCCTGTTTTTCTTGGTCTGTTTTGGCACATGCCGCAGCTGCATTCGAAAGTACATCTAGGACACCATTTGCAACCGCTTCTCCCGCTTCCGACCGGGATGCCAGGACCATGCCAGTAACTGGAATTCCCGTTGCAGGCCCTCCGGCCCAGGATGAAATAATCGCTACTGCATCGACAAAGTACCCTCCCACCATGACTGCTTTTTCGAAGTATTCCTTAGCCTGGGGATGCCGACTGCCAAACTCTTCACAGCGCTTGCGAGTATTGTTCAGAGCAACCAAACACGCGTGTGCCAGCTCACTCTGCCGGACCTGTTCTGCGACGTGGTCCACCACTACTTTCGGATTGCGCAAATATTTTGCTGCCCCTTGGGTGGTAGGCAAACTTTTCGCCACCGCTTCGAATATCCGACTATCGCCTTTGAAATCATAATTCTCGGGATTTTTTTGCTCTTAAGAATTTTTGACGAATTTACTATTAATCCAATTTTTAGCAATTGGGTCGAGCTTCCACATGCGACTTTTCGGAATGCAACTTTTGTCACCATAATCGCCATACTTGACTAATTCATCTTCCATCATATGTTGAAAAACATCAGCTTTTACAAGTGCTCCATGGGATTCCATGTCTTGGAAAATGAATACATAAATGTTGCTTTCTATGAGCTTATCTATGTATCCACGCAAAAAATCATGCACTTCTATTTTTTTTACTAACTTTTTTTCTTCAAAACCATTGAAAAACATATTAGCATATTCTTCAAATGGCCATACAAGTATACACTCTTTATTTGTTGCATCATATGCCGTGACCAAATTATCTTGATCATCACACATCAACCATAAGCATTCCCAGTCAGCAACTTTATGTATAAAGTATCGAACCCGGGCGTCCACACCGGACCTTAGCACCATTTCTATCTCTTTTTCACTAAGTTTATAATTCATTCCTTTCCTCGATCTTTGTTCAATTTACCTTTTTTGTCAAACTTATGTTGGACGATCACCGGCGTTACTCGCTGGAATTGCAAGCGTTACCAGTTTTTCATGTCTCCCTCCAAAGTATCTATCGCCTCTTTTACATCTTCTTCCCAGTTGTACTCTGACGCTGATGCTTTAAGATCTTTCACGATTTCCTTAGAATGTTTCGATTTTACAGTATTGAACATCTTCCTGAACTGTTCTCCGTGCTCATTACGCACACACCACATACTCATCTCGGCACATATACCGAAATCATTTTCCGCGAGTGAATCAAATTTCTTGTAAAATGCTTCGATTATTTGTTCCAAAGAAAAATTTGCACCGATTTGCGCTTTAAGATTTTCACACACACCGCCATATTGTTCATTTTCTGAAGTGAAAAAATCTAGCAAAGCTTCCAAAACACCTTGTTCTTTACTCTCACAAAGAAAATCTACAGCTGCAAAATATTTCTTCCCGTTTCCCTTGTTTTCTTCTTCGCTCAATTGCTCATCCCAATGCACGTATTTGTGCATTACTCTCAATTTATCTATGTATTCTGCTTTCATTTTTTAGGTTCTTTTTTAAATATGTCTAAGTGCTTGGACTGATAATCTTTTACTCCCTTAAGCAGATCACGATTTATATCCGGCGTATAGTTTCCGTCTTCTTTCAAAATTTTTTTAACGTCCAGTAAATCCTTGGTCAACTCGTCCCTTGGAGTGTTGTTTGTAGGAGGTTGCCTCATCGTTCTCGTCTTTGCATGTTGTTTCTTTGTCATCAAAATTGCTAGCCCTTCATCTTCTGAAATACCATATTTCTTCATGAATGCCTTTGATGGTATATGATTTGCTTCCTTCCCATCTTGAAATCCTCCCTTTGGAGCTCCTCTTGTCAATTCTTTATATGTTCCAACATTTCCTGTCTTTCTTTGGTTTGCCCTAGCAGTGGCCTTTTCTTCTATAACCGCCGTAATTTTTTGTGAACTTTCTGTTCGTAGAGCCTGTTTTTGTGAAAATTTAGCTTTGACGGCAGAAGAAACATTTATTTTGGTGGCTTGCAATTTGTTGGTTATGGCGGCTTTGTCCTTGACTAGCCCGGCGACCCCGACGACGGCGGCTCCTGCCAAGGTGGCCTCCACCGCCCATACCGCTGTTTTAGCAAACTCCGCAGCTTCCTGTTCATTGCTGGCACATACGATGGCGCGATCTACGAGGGCATCCGTGCCGTTCTCGATCACCGACGCTATCAGTTCCTGAGAAAGTACCTGGGAACCGAATAGAGCTAACATTTTCTTGCCACCCAGCTTAACACCAGCTTTTATTAAACCACCTAAGCTAACATACCCAATGCCTTTCAATGCCAAACCTCCAATTTTCATCAAATGGGGATGATTCGCTGCAAATTCCTCGTAGCGCTGTCGGAATGCTGTAACCTGTTGGAAGACTTCATGGACAAGACTATCCCTATTTGCTTCCAGGGCAATATACTCCGGTGGCAAAGCCATCTGAGCCTCCCTTTCAGCGGTTGAATCGTGGGGTGTAGTCTCTTCAATCCCAGATGACAATTCATTTCCTTCAACTGTAGATGGAGATACATTTTCGCTATCCACCTCCAATTCGGCCAATTGCACCGTCACAGCATTTAGTTTCTCTTCCGCCCTTTCCAGCTTATCGAGGCTGTCCTTGACATCCGGATCATTGAGGAATTCCTGGACATCCCGGTCCAGCCTATCGACATCATCGGGAGAGAGGTGGTTGATGGCTGCTTGCTTTGCGACTTCCGCCCGCAGTTGGTTGATCTTCCCCATCATGTTACCGAATTCACTTATCGCCGCCGTGTTTAGAACTTGTCGGCTTCGGAAGTTTATATCCCGTAGCTCTTCTTCGATCTTCCTGTTAGCTTCAATCCTTTCGGCGGTGTTTTTGGAAACAAACCCGTCGGGCCGCAGGCCGACATCCGCCCGTTTGGTATAGAAGGTACCCCCAACTTTCAGGTAGAACTCTTCTGTACCGATACACTGGGCCACCGTATCCACCGATCTATGGAGCTCTTCGATTTTTTCATGTCGAATGGACGGCACCGCCGCCAGTTTCTGGTCCCAGGTCAATGCTTTCACTTCATCTGCCAGGGAAGATAATGCGCTCAAACTGATACTGAAGCTGTCATTCCGTTCGCTTGCCTGGAACATATTGGCCAATGATTCCACCGTCATGTCATTGTTGACTATCATGTCAACCACCTTTGACCGCAGGGTGGCTCCGCGGAATACGGCATCGTCACACCGGATAATTAG
>JAISBO010000022.1 GCA_031266155.1 Puniceicoccales bacterium | reverse complement strand
TCTTTGGCACAGGATTTTTATTAATGCCTCCTTTAAGGTTTCTGTTGTTGCTCTTTGGGCTTGTGTTTGTACGACTTTGTGGTTGGAGCCGAGGATGAGATTCGAACTCACGACCCACGCATTACGAATGCGTTGCTCTGCCAGCTGAGCTACCTCGGCGAAAATCAAAGCCACAGCTTTACCCATAAAATGGAGCCGACTATCAGATTTGAACTGATGACCGTCCGCTTACAAGGCGGGTGCTCTACCAACTGAGCTAAGTCGGCCTCAATCTTTTGCCATGATATTTATTTCCGAATACGGGAAAATTTTTGATTAAACTTTTCAACGCGTCCTGCCGTATCCACTAGGCGTCTTTCGCCGGTATATGCTGGATGGGAATCTGCTGTCACGTCACAATAAACGACGTAACATTCGACACCTTCAATGATATCTTTTTGCTTGGAACGCAGGGATGACATAGTCACAAGTTTTTTCCCCGTTGATACGTCAATAAAGCATACTGGATGTTTTTCTGGATGAATGCCATCTTTCATGTTATATCTCCTCCTTTTTATCCCTGGCGGGCCTTATATCTCGGGTTTGTTTTGCAAATTACATAGACTCGACCCTTGCGGCGCACAACCTGACAGTCAGGATGTCGCAATTTTATCGATCTCAGCGATGTCGTTTTTTTCATAGAATCCCTCTCTTTGAGTCAAAACAAAACACTGCATGGATTTATGTCAAATAATATTTGCATAGACTTGTGCCAAAATGGGGGAAAAGATTTTCAAATAATATTTTGGAAAACGCTACCTTTGGTAAAAGGGTAAGTCAACGAAGATGGTTGAAAATTTTATGCTGTGATAAAAAATTGCCATATCTTCGGAAAATATATGGGTTGAAAGTTCGATAAAATAAAGGCAAAAAGGATAGGAGAACGGTTGTTAAATATTAAGGCAAAAAATTTTTTAAAAAAATTGTTGGCAAACCTATTTCACTACATATAGTGGTCTTTAGTAATTTTTTCTACTATATGTAGGAAATTGAATTTATTTTAATATTTTTAGTTTAGAAGGAGTTTATATATGGGTACCATACCACAATCGGCAAAAAGTGCATCCAATGAAATGGCAGTAGAAGCAGTTTTGCATAATCAAATTTTTCAAGTTCTCACGGAAGCAGGAAACTCTACGGGGGAATATGGTCAAAAAATTTCCTGGGACCTAGCCCGCGAAGTCATAGCGAAGATTTGGGAACATAATAAGGGTAATCCTGTTAGTACCGAACAGGTTGAGAATTTTATTGAGCAAGTATTATTTGCATCTCCCTATCAACGAACGGCAAAGGCGTTTATCTTAGCCCGGGATAGGCGTGACCGGAGTGAAAGTTCCGTCATCCAAATGGAAGTGGACAGGATTAATCAGTATATTTCACGGGCAGACTGGGAAGTGCGTGAAAATAGTAATATGTGCTATTCGTTGCAAGGATTGAACCATTATTTGTCAGGGGCTTTGAGCCAAACCTACTGGTTGAATAGTGTTTATCCCTCACATATTAAAGAGGCCCATGAGTCTGGGGATTTTCACATGCATGATTTAAATCAACTGTCGGTTTATTGTGTTGGGTGGGATTTAGCATCCCTGTTGAAAGAAGGTTTTTGTGGTGTCCCTGGCAAGACGGAAGCATATCCTCCGAAACATTTTAGGACGGCACTCGGACAGGTGGTAAACTTTTTCTATACGTTGCAAGGAGAAGCGGCCGGAGCACAGGCATTTTCAAATTTTGACACGCTGCTGGCACCATTTATTCGATATGATAGTTTGTCATTCGACCAAGTAAAACAAGCCTTGCAAGAGTTTGTGTTTAACATCAACGTACCTACCCGCGTAGGATTTCAAACTCCATTTACGAACATAACACTCGACCTGTTTTGCCCGAAACATTTTGCCAATGAACCGATAATAATAGGTGGCGAATTTAGGCAGGAAAAATATTCAGACTTCCAGAAAGAAATGGATGTATTTAACCGTGCATTGTTTGAAGTTATGGGAGAAGGAGATGCCCGGGGGCGTATCATGACATTCCCAATTCCAACAATCAATCTGACAAAAAATTTTGATTGGGATAACGAAAACCTGAAAGGGTTGTGGGAGATGACCGGCAAATATGGTATTCCCTATTTTTCCAATTTTATTAATTCAGACATGAACCCGGACGATTCCCGTTCCATGTGTTGCCGTCTAAGAATCGACAATACCCAGCTGGAAAAACGAGGTGGTGGTCTATTTGGGGCGAACCCTCTGACGGGAAGTGTGGGAGTTGTAACAATAAATCTTCCGAGAATTGGACACTTGTCCAAAACCAAAGAAGAATTTTTTGACCGCCTGTCAACGATGATGAATATTGCAAAGGAGAGTTTGGAAATCAAAAGAGCACTATTGGAAAAACTGACAGCATCAAATTTGTATCCATACACAACATTTTATTTGAAGGATATCAGGTCTAGATTTGGGCAGTTTTGGAAGAATCATTTTTCAACAATTGGACTGGTTGGAATGAATGAAGCATGCTTGAATTTTCTAAACCAAGACATAACAAGCAAGGACGGAAAAGCTTTTGCTCTGGAGGTTTTAGATTTCATGCGTGAAAAAATCATTAAGTTTCAAAAGGAAACAGGCAACCACTATAACCTAGAAGCAACACCTGCCGAGGGTACGTCGTTCCGACTGGCTAAAAAGGATAAGGCGCGGTTTAAAAACATAAAAACAGCCAACGAACAGAATCAGCACGAGCAAAAAGATGTGCCATTCTATACTAACTCTATCCATGTTCCCGTAGATTTTACGGATGATTTGTTTGAACTTTTAGATCACCAGGACGAGTTGCAGACAAAGTTCACGGGTGGAACGGTCGTCCATGCATTTCTCGGAGAAAGGATATCCGACGCCGAGGTGGTAAAAAATCTTGTTAGGAAAATTGCAGAAAATTATAAACTGCCATATTATTCGTTGACGCCAACCTTTTCCATTTGTCCAGAACACGGATATTTGGTTGGAGAGCAGAAAACTTGTCCCCATTGCAACAAAAAGACGGAAATTTATTCCAGAATAGTTGGATATTTACGACCTGTGCAACAATGGAATGATGGCAAACAGGCGGAATTCAATATGAGATCGTCTCTACAGTTTGACCAATGCTGCCATTCCTAAAGCAGAGCCAGTTTTTCCCATTTGACATTCATTGAATCGCCACTAGATCTTCCAACCATGACAGGGCAAGAAATACTATCGAGCTATGATATTTTGTTGGTTGATCTATATGGGGTCATTTGGAGCGGAACATACCTGTTTCCAGCGGCTCTTGATGCCCTAGGTAAGTTGATGTCAATGGGTAAAAAGATTACCATACTGTCTAACATATCCTTAGTTTCAGAAATTGTAGCTAAGGAATGTGAGGGCAGGGGGCTTTTGGCAGGAGTTCATTTTTCGAATTTCGTTACTTCTGGAAATGCATTCCGTGACATTTTAGTAAATCACAAGTTGTACTTCAAAACAGTCAAATTTCCGAAAAAATATTTTGTCTATGGAACGGAAAATGCCGCCGCTTTTTCAGGAACTGACTTTGAAAGAACGCATGATTTGGACGAGGCGGATTTCATCTATGTATCTGCCGTTTATTTTTCGGACGATGAACGGGATAGGATGTCAGACACAATGAAGCAACATCTATACGTTAGCAGCACCAGGGGAAATGGCAGACTATGGGATTCAACGTCGGTGGAACCTTTTATTTCCGCCTTGCAATGTTTTCTGGATAAAAAAAAGCCGATTGTCATTGCCAATCCGGATAAGATTGCGCTATGTGCCGTTTTAGAAACTCCAGATGCCGGGGAGTATACACCAAAGCCAGTGGTAAAGCAGGGACTTTTGGCTCAAACCTATGAAAGTATGGGAGGGGAAGTTTTTGCAATCGGTAAACCATACCCACAGATTTATCGCCATGCCCTGGAAAATCTGGCGACGGCGATGGGGATTTCATTGGAGGATATTTATAAAAACCGAATTGCCATGATAGGAGATTCTCTTGAAACCGACATTTTGGGAGCTAAAAATGCTAGTAAAGATATGGGATGTTCCATCGACAGTATCCTTGTTTTATCGGGCATTTCTGCGAGAGACATTGCCGAGACATATGGGAAAGTTTCTCCCGAAACGGCGAATAAATTCTTTTCCGAAGAAAAGATTATACCAACCCACATAATGCCTGCCCTCGACATAGGAGCTGAGGCCTATTTCTAGGATCTCTCCCTGAAAAAAGTTCAAAAAACATAGCTTTTAGCCAAGACTATTTTGATAGTAATTCCCTAAGAGATTCTTCAAGTTTTAGTACCCTGTCAAACAAATTTGGAATTCTCGAGCGTAGGACATAGAAAAGATTGGCATCGTTGATCGACGTCGCTGGATTTCCCCGCAATATTTTTCCCATTTTCGGTTTATAATTTGGCACTGAACTCTTCCCAGCTATCATAACTCCGTTTGGAATATTGAGATGGCCTGCTATTCCAACTTGCCCTCCAATTACAACGTAGTCACCTATGGTGGTGCTGCCCGCAATACCTGTTTGGGCCACAATCAAGCAACCGTTCCCTATGATAACGTTATGTCCTAGTTGGACCAAGTTATCTATCTTTGTTCCTTTCCCGACTTTAGTATGACCAAACCTGGCACGGTCAATGGTCGTATTTGCTCCAATGCTAACATCATCCTCAATTATTACATTACCTATTTGGGGGATTTTTTCATGGACACCATCCACCGTTTCATAGCCAAAACCATCGGACCCTATTACCGCACCCGAATACAAAGTTACCCGTGATCCAATTTCGCAAAAATTCATCACCCTTACGGAAGGATGTAAAACACTATTGTCCCCAATTTTGACACCATGTCCAATGTAACATCCAGCCATAATAACAACATTATCGGCGATGGTTGCATTGGTTTCGATAACCACATGGGGGCCAATGCTCACGTTTTGTCCAATTGACGCGGTTGCATTTATGATGGCCTTAGGATGGATCCCCCCACTAGGACGGGGACAACACTTTCTTTCGATGTCTCGGCAAAGTTTACCAAGGGCAAACGATGGATTGTCGAACAATAGAAAACATTGGTCTTCTTTCGGTGTCAAATCAAGCCCCGCGGGAAGTAATATTACAGATGCCTGGCTGATTTCTACATCTTTCTTATATTTGGGATTCCCAAGGAAAGAGATACCTCCTCGCTTTGTTTTTGTCAGTGATTCGATGGACGAGATTGAAAAAGAAGTGTGTCCCACAACCTTTTTAGGAACTAACAGGTCTATGAGTTCACCTAGTTTGTAGGAAAATTTCATACTATGGTTTTTGAGAGAAATCCTGTCTAAACAAAATATCGAATTGGGCAATATTTTTAACAAAAAAGCGCCACAAATAGCTGGGCGCTTTCAAATTCCACGATAGAAAAATCCTATTTTTGCTTAGAATTCAACTCGTCAATGACCAGTTGCGTAATATCCAATGAATCATCAACATATAGAGCACCGGGAATTTTGTTGATAACTATGTCTGCTTTTTTCGCTTTTGCAACTACGGCAGTGGCATCTTCGATAGCCTTACCTTGTGCTGTAATATCCCTGTTTCTACGTTCTGCGAGCCTTTTATTCAAATCCTGACGAAATTGCATAAATTCCCCTTCTTTGACGCGTAAAGCTTCTGTTTTTTCTTCGGCTTCCTGTTTAGACTTTTCACGAACGGAATCTAGCAACGCGGTATTTTCTGCCCTTTCATTCAATGTACCAATTTCTTCCTGCAACTTTGTTAGTGCATCGCCCATCTCCCTGAGTTCCTTATCGGCAGCCGCTACAGCCTCGGAAAAAGCAGCCTGGGCGCTTTTAGCACTGTCATAATTTTCAAAAACCTTTTGTATATCAACGGATAGTATCTTTTGCACAGCAGCAGAAACATTGGTCACACACAGCAAACACATAGCCACAACGGCGGCAACTATTTTACCTCTATTTTTCATATTTTTCATAAGATGAAGTGATTGTTAATAAGCTAAATAAAAAATCAAGAGAAAAACTTAATCACAGACACTAGGGATTTTAGGGATTTGAAATTTCATGGGAATGGTTAACCATGCCTCGCAGTTTCTATTTAAAAATCCTACCATTTTTTGTTCCTAGGCGTATTAGCTTTATTCCAGCAAAGCATTAATCTCAGTCCCCCGACTAAAAACTCCAACATTTGTTGGAATTTTTAGTTATAAAATTTAGAGGCCTGAGTTAAAAAAAGCAGTCAATGGAAGCACGAAACACCACGGCATTTTTATTACTATCACTGCCATCATTTAGCCAAGAATCTTTTTTAGCAGAATTTCCTTCGTAGCCGACGCCAACCTTTGCTTTAACATAATTAAACTTATAGGCTAAATCTGCCCCTGCACCATAGTAACAATAACATACCTTTGGGATGAAAGGATTTCCTAGAGGTTTATTGCTCTTATCATACCCGGCTTTCGCCCACACGTCTATGCCAAGCCCAGAAAATACAAATGGCAAGTCTAGGCTATATTCAGCCGTGCCTTCCAATGCGACCTCCTGACGTTCAAAATCATAGAAACTACCTAGCGACAACTTCATAAAAATATCAAAAATAACCCCTAGATGAACCTCATTCGAATGGCGCCTCATCATCAAAGGCTGACCCCTAGAATTCCTGGGAGGCATTGATGGGTAAAAAACATATTTGCATCCTGCATCTAATATAACCTTATCGGTTACATTACATGATATCCCTATGCCGGGTGCCACTCGATTCAAGAAGGCATTTCCATTACCCACCTCAAGTGCCGAACTTGCACTAGCATATGCTGTAATTTCATCAGAAAACTTACAGCCTATTTTTGCATTAGTGACAAAAACCTTGCCTAGTTCATCCCGGCCACGGAAAAAATACCTACTCTTGTAACCAACGCTGCCATCAACCGTAAAGTTTTGTTCTAGCAAAGTTGTATCTTCGTCTGCATACAGGCAAGCCACACTACATATGGCTCCGACCATCAACAAGATTTTTTTCATAATTTTTTTTGGTTAGATTTGATGAAAAATAAAATCCCTTCTATGCTGCAAACATATTTTTGTCAAGTTTTTTTCGACGGTACAATATCATTGTTTTATTAGTTTTAATTTGGATGGAAATCTTGCTCGACACAACGATGAAATGTTGAAGCATGCACCCATGCGAATAGTTTCTTGGAATGTTAATGGTTTGCGTGCTATCCTGGGGAAAAATTTTCACGAAATGATAGAGGAGTTACAACCGAATATCCTGTGTTTGCAAGAAATAAAAGTCGACAGTGGTGCAATTCCCAAAATTGAACTGCCGGGTTACGTAAAAATTTTTAATTCCGCCATACGCAAGGGATATGCTGGTACGGCGGTATTTTCGAAAGTTCAACCGAAAAATGTAAACTGTAAAACATATTTAGATACCCTGACGGATATTCACGAAGGCAGGGTAATTTTAGTGGAATACGAAACTTTTTATTTGGTAAATGTTTATGTGCCAAATTCTGGGAGCGAGCTAAGGCGGTTAGGGTTCAGATATAGGATTTGGGATGTTGAAACGTTGCAAATGCTACAAGATTTGAAAACTTTTAAACCGGTGATTTTGTGTGGAGATATGAATGTGGCCCATGGGGAAATTGACTTAGAAAACCCGAATACGAACCATTTTTCTGCTGGATTTACGGATGAGGAAAGGGAAGGGATGACAAATCTTTTAAAACATTTTGGAGTCGATACATTTAGGAAATTTTATCCTGGCAAGGAAAAATGTTATAGTTGGTGGTCCTACCGCATGCGTGCGCGGGAAAGAAATGTTGGGTGGAGAATTGATTACATTATCGTCGATGAAAGGGTGGAAGAAATGGTAAAATCTGCGTTCATAGCCACCAATATTCTTGGGTCGGACCATGCACCCGTTGGAATTGATATTGCTTTGGAATGAAAATTAAAACATTCGCTTGGGGCCTTTGCTTCCTGTTTCTTCGAATGGCGGAAAATTTTTTTGAAAAACACAAATAAGCTTCCCCGGAGCATAGAATATATCAAATACGCTGTGCTATGCTGGCCATGACGTTGTAGGTTTCATCAGACATTTGCTTAAGGGCAGAGGCGGATTTTTGCATATTTTGATTCGCTGTATTTATCGACGCATCAAGCCCCTGGACGTTGCTCAGTATGGCATTCCTAAAGGCTTCCGATATCTGAGCCTCAGCTCCCAAAAAAGCTGCTTCTTTTTTATATCCCGATGTATATAGGTCAAATGCGCCTTTAATAATGCTCTGTACTGAGCCAGAAAGGCTGGTTAGCATATCGACTCTTCCTTTAATGGCTGTTATTCCTGCTTCCAGTTGTTTATTTTCAGCTTCCAGGCCCTTAACTTCACCATCAGAAAGAGAATCCTTTTCAGGAGTTATTCCTTTCTTTTCTATTGCCTCGTTTACTCTTGAGAGCTGTTCTAGTTTTCCCTCTTTGGCCTTTAGACCTTCTAGCTCTGAGTTCAGGTTCTTCTTTTGGTTTTCTAGTCCTATTTTATCAGCTTCTAATTCTTTTTTCGCAGTCAGATCTTCTGTACTATTTATTTCTATCTGCTTATTATCTATGTCTTGTTGCTTAGCATTTATTTGTTGCGACTTGGTTGCTATTTCTTGCTTAACCTCAGCTCGCCTAGCTTCAATTGTAGCTCCCTGTGTATCTGGCAAGTTAAGTTCCGCTTTGAGATCTGCTTGGTCTTGCAATAACTGATTGTTTTTAAGTTTTTGATCGTTATCATTAAGCTGGGTTTGCTTTTGATGTAGGCTTGATTTAGCCGCATATATTGTGCCTCCTATGGCTATTCCTGCGCCCACACATCCGGCAGCGATGTTGCCCACAGCTTGGAAAATTTCCATAGTATATGTTTTTTCTGCAGCTGTCCGGTTGGCCTCATATGCCGTCACAGCCATTTTGGCGGCAACCGCCATTTCTGTTTTTTTAGCATCTGATAGAGCCTGACTCTTCTCCTGATCCGCTTCGTATGTCATTATGAACATAAGTGTCATAAGTTCGGTGAGATTCATTTTCGAAGGGTCTATTTCCCCATTACCAAAATTAGTACAAAAAGCCGAAACACTTTTCAGCCCTGCCAACAATTTGCGGGGTGAATTTGTCGGAGCATCGATCTTCATTAGACTATTGGTGGATGAATCTTGAATCCTGTTGTTTGCACAAAAGCTATTAAATAATGACAATCCTCTCCGGGATGTGATTGAAATCACTCCGTCTGCGGAAATTGATATATCTCCTGGAGCCTTTTTTTGCAATTCTGCCAGTGCTTTTTGCTGTTCTGCTGTTAAGTCCTGCGTGGTTGCTGTAACGTTAGTATTATTCCCAACGGTTACCGTATATTGTTGTGTAATTCCTGTCATTTCAACCCCTCTTTTTAAATATTTAATGTTTAATTTTATTCCCTATGACCTAATATTTTGGGCGATCATCTGCTTGGTATCATTATATTCTTTCAATATTCGTGATGCCTTTTCATATTGCTCTCTAACATTTGACATTGAAGATGAAAACATTTCGATTAGTGCATCGATATCTTGGCTTACGACTTCCAGATTCATTTTCATTTGTTCAACTAGGGCAAGAAGTTTGTTCAATACAAACCTTGACTGCGCCAAATTTAGTTCTTTCTCCGCTTGTTTATATTCTAAAACTGCACAGACTAACTGTACTATGGCCGCGAGCGCTCCTGCGATTGCCATGGCTGCAGCCGGTGCACCGCCACCACCCGTCACGACCGTAAGTGCTATTCCTGCTACTATTATCCCTATGGCCGCAATAATTTGAGCAGTGATTTTTAGACCCATTTTAAGTTTTTGCATCCTTTCATCGTCCGGATCATATCCTCCAAGCTCGCACACTATTGCAACCATACCTTCTGTAAACGCATCCGCCGGATTTATCCAGGCCATCACTCGTTCAAATTGGCGCATCTTGGCATGGCTTTCGGTGGCTGCTTGTACTATTTGGGTAATAATTGAGCACACTATTATAAGTATTATTGCTATACCTGGCATCATTACAAATAGCATTATTGCTAGAACGGCTTGTGCACAGTTACCGTCGCTTTTGTCATCTTTTCTTACTGCACCCGTTCGATCCACATTAACCCTACCTTTCCAAGAAGCCTCACTATCCTCTTTTGCTAATTCCTGTTGTTTTATCAGCTGGTCTTCTTTTTGTATAATCAGCTCTTGCCTATCTGCTTTCGACCGTTTTTGTTGTGCCTGGATGGCTGAAACTAAACTTTCCGTAGTTTCTTGCTCACGCGTCGCCATCGTAAGAATATATACCATGACTATTGGCAAATTTTGGTCTAGCAGGC
>JAISBO010000021.1 GCA_031266155.1 Puniceicoccales bacterium | reverse complement strand
GTGCAGCCAGCGAGCACTTCTTCGGCACAGGAAACGTCGTGTAAATTCCCTGGTTTTAGGGAAAATTTCACAAATTTTCGGGATGCATTTAGGACGAGATGCAGCTTCAATCCAAATGTTGTGGAGACCGATGAATGGGCCCTTTTGCCATATTTTTGAATGTTTTGTGGCTCCGATGGCGTACATTTTTGCACACCGGAAGCGGCGTTGAATCTATGCAAAAAGTGCCCTTGCTCCGCCTTGTCTTGCCAATGAAATGAAACGTCTTTGCCTGCCGTTTTATCTGTTTCATAAAGGAGGAATAATTTGGCATTTTTGGGAAAAATGGGCGTAAAAACTCTCCGTTTACCCCTTGGTAGAATGTCTTGAAATCCTTGCATTTACTCAGATTGAACCATATCTGTATGGCCAAAATTTCACTCACCCATAACCCGCCTTTCCGTCCTCTCCTTTCCTTTTGTTCTATCTTTTTTCCCTTGCAAAGATCATCTATGGTCACAAAAGCCTCGTCAGTCTTAGGGTTGCTTTATTCATCCATCTTCCCTAAGTTTTTTCCTCTTCTTTTCTCTTTTATTTTGAGTTTCGCGTATGTAGATAATCAAATTGTCAGCATAAGAAGATAATAAAAACAAGCATTTATGACCTATTTAAAGCAAATTTTAGTAAGGGTGTTAAAAAAGATGCATTCTTGACAGTTGAGCTTAAAATTTTAACGAATTCTTGTTCCGTGATTTTCACAAATGTACCCATGTTCGACAAAATTTTTAAAAAAACTTTTGAAGTTCCCATACTATTTAAATCTCAAACGCAGAGCACCAATGTGGACGCAAAGGAAATGGTGAAAAATGGGCAGCTGGTTCCATTCATAGTACTAGCTGAACAACAGTCAGCTTCCTATGGACAATATGGGCGGCGTTGGGTCGGCAATGTCATTGGGAATTTATACCTATCCTATGCTTTAAAAATAACTAACCCGTTGCAAAATCACTCGACGATTTTCGCACAGTATGTGGCCGTTGAACTTTGCGAAATGCTGTCGAATAAATTTTCTGTCGACCTAAAAACCAAATGGCCCAACGACATCCTCATTCAATCGAAGAAAATTGGCGGCTTGCTTTTGGAAGTTACAAGGAGTGATAGCAGCATCGTTTCGGCGGTCCTGGGAATTGGAATTAACATACTGCATGCCCCAAAGATGGACAACAACCCATACCCCATATCCTGTTTGCAAGAATCTATCAGCGTTAAATTAAATTTCGACGATGTGTTAATTGATATAATCCATGCTCTCATTGAAATCGTCGAAGAGTTTGGAACGATTAATCCTGGAAATTTTTGCGAAAAGTGGAGATCATTCGATTGCATGTATGGCAAAAATATCGTCCTGGAAAGCCAAAATTCTCAAACTAGAGGAATTGATGGGGGTATAAATGAGCTGGGCGAATTAATTATTTTGTTACCCAATGGCCAGCGAATTACGTTTCCACAGGGAAACGCAAAAATATCTCCCGGCAAGGCATTTAGTCATTGATGAAACGATGAATCTTTTTTATTTGTTGATATCTGACTGCTCAGGTGGTGAAATTGGTAGACACGCTGTCTTCAGGCGGCAGTATCGCAAGGTATAGGGGTTCGAATCCCCTCCTGAGCACCAGCATTACGGCGGGTTTAACATGCTTTTTTCAAAAAAAGAAAACCCTCCATTCTATCCCTATAGTTTTAGCACAACTACGTTTTCTATGTGCCTTGTTTGGGGAAACATATCGATTGGTTGAATTTCTTCGATGGAATATTTCTGCCCAAGGATTTTCAAATCCCGCGCCTGCGTGTCTGGAGCACAGGAAACGTAAACAATTTTTGCGGGACAAAATACCATCAATTGGGACAGAAAAGTTTCACTACATCCAGCCCGCGGAGGGTCGATTATCATGCTGGTTTCGCATCCCGCAAATTCAACGTTTTCAAAAATTCGTTCTGCCGTTCCGGCGACGAAACTGATGTTGCCAACCTTATTATCCCGGGCATTTTGCTCGGCAAAATTGATGGCAACGTCGTTAACTTCTATGCCAAGAACCTTTTCAAAATTTTTCGCTGCCATTATGCCAAAGACCCCAACGCCACAGTAGGCATCGATCAAATATTTTGGACCCCCTGCTGCCCGGACCACAAAATCAATCAACTGGGGTAATGGGTAGGGGTTGTTCTGGAAAAATTCACCGGCCTGATAGGAGAAATTAAAATTTCCAATTTTCTGTGACACAACCGCTTTGGGATTTGTTTCAACCCGTTGGCCCAAATCTCGCAAAAGAATGGTCCCTCCCCGCTTCAGTGAGTTTTTATTTCGTAAAATATTTTCCCGTGTGGCACCCAACTCGCCATTTATCCTTTCGGTGGCAATTGGACATTGTTCCACATCAACAATCGTTCGCATACCTTCTCTTAAAAACCCTATGGGCGGTACGGACCTTTGGAAATGAGGGGTTATCTTCGAACGATAGTTATAGGGTCGGTCTCCATGCAAGCATTCGTTGATTGGAAATGCAATGCCGGCCAGCCTCTTCATCACGTCAGACACCTGATGACGCTTGAGGTCCAATTGCTTTTCATATCTTATATGCTGATATTGGCAACCCCCACAGATGCCAAATAATGGACATTTCGGCTCGATGCGGTCGGAGGATGGCTTGACGATTCTTATTAGGTCACCGATGGAATAATTTTTTAAATTCTTATGGATGCTAGCAATTATAACTTCGCCGATAAAAGCATAGGGGACCATTACAACCCAATCGTTTACGCGGCCAAGGCCCATGCCTAGATTCGTTACATCATCGATGGCAAATTCAACCTGTTCATGATATTTGAACGGTGTGGCTATAAAATTTTTCGGTTGCCTGAATTCCACATCGCTAGCGAATAAAAAATATTCAACATTTTCAAAGAAAATTATCCGATTGAAAAGGTCAGCGGTCAATGGGCTGACATTTCTATGGCAAACATATCCGTTTCGTTGGGAGCTATCATTGCGTAATTTTGAATGTCGGCATTTGTCATATTCCCGCTGCCTTCGGAAGGCATATCTGACACAAAAGCCACATCTACTTTACCAGCTACCGGAGTTTTACGTATCACTAGGACTGACTTTTGGGTTTTATTTCCAAAGATGAAGGAAAGCCCCTCTTCTTCATTGGGCGTTCCTATCCAAATCTTGCTATCTTGAAGCTGGGTAAAACCTATGATATCATTATTTAGCAACTCGAGGGATGTTCTTTCGTTGGATTTGACAGAATTTATGACACGCATATTATCGGATATGCGTAGCCGTTTTTTGGCAAGGTTTTTTACGATATGCTTTTCCAGTGGTGTTCCATTGATCCAAGGCAAATTGATAAAAAAATGTATGGCTGGACTCCAATATATGGGCATGGTTCCACGGTTGGTCACGGAAATTTCCAGGCGAAAATATAATTCTGACAATCTGTAGGCTATTTGGGGTAAAAACGCCAGGTCGGCATCATTTTCTGGGACGAAAACTATTTCGTATTTGGCATTACTAGTTTTTACAAACTTTAAATTTTCAATGCCCAGGGAATCGAACCCTGCAAGGGGCATCGACTTTCCATTAAAAAATATTTTCGAACCGATATCACCAACGGAATCTTCCCCGTCCATTTCGGAAAACAATATGTCTCGAACGCTATTGTCAGCCATGACAATTTGCCAGCTTATTATTCTGGCAACGTCTTGGGGACAGAAGAGATAGCGCGAAGGCAAAATATCCGCTGACAATAGTTTCAAACCGTGAAAATCTAATTCACTAACATTCATAGGTACGAGCTTTTTAAACTTCTCCTGCGAAAATGATAAAAGAAAATTTTTTGTAAAGCCATTAAGGTTTCGAGTTGGATTTGCCATGGAAAAATTGGAATGCAAAAGTAAAGGCAGCAGTACCATTTATGGCACACAGCAAAAAGTACTTGCCGCCGTTAATTTCAAGACTAATTTTCCCCAATGCTCGATTCCTCAATTAAAGTTTTGCCGGAAGATGTCGCTAATAAAATTGCCGCCGGAGAAATTGTTGAGCGGCCAGCTACCATCGTCAAGGAGCTAGTTGAAAACAGCCTGGATGCAGAGGCAAAGCTTATCAGTGTTAAATTTTCCCGGGGAGGAAAATTTTCCATATTCGTAGAAGACGATGGCTTCGGCATGCACAAAGAAGAAGCACTATTGTCCATAAAGCGACATGCCACCAGCAAGTTGCGTCATATTCAAGATTTAGACTCGCTGGCCACGTTTGGTTTCCGCGGTGAAGCCATCCCATCCATAGCAAGCGTTTCGAAGTTTAGGCTGATGACATGCTCCGGCAACGATGCCCACGGGACGGAAATTGTTATGGATGGTGGGAAAGTTGTGGCTGTCAAAGACTGTGCGAAATTCAACGGAACGAAGGTAATTGTCGAAAACTTATTTTATAATGTTCCAGCCAGAAGAAAGTTCCTGAAGTCCGATGAAACGGAAAGTATGAACATAATATCTCTGATAAAAAATTTGGCATTGGCTGAACTAAATGTAAAATTTTCTCTTTTTCAAAATGGGAACGAGATATTTCAGTCGCCGAATTCCAAAAATTTTGGGGATAGAATAAATGAAGTTTTCAAGTACAGTGAAAAATTTATCGACTTTTCATACGCCGAAGGGGATTATGCAATAGATGGAGCGATTTGCGATCCAAACTTCGGCAATGTTTGTAAAAAGAACATGGTCGTCTTCGTGAATAATCGCCTAGTCAAAAGCAATATCGTCAACTACGCTATATGCGATGTACTGGAGCCGATCTTTCCAAACCATAGGGGGATTTTGGCCTACGTTTTTTTGAAAGTTAATCCGGCGATAGTCGATGTAAACGTGCACCCAATGAAAAAAGAAGTCCGTTTTAAAAATGAAATGGCGGTCAGGGGATTTATTCAAAGAGCCCTATTGGACGTATTCAAAAAACACGGCGGTATGGTGGTTGAAAAATTTGTCCAAGGGGAAGGACAACCAATGCTTCAAAATTTCCAACAGCCGCAATTGCAAAGCTTGCCAAAGGGACCACTCCTCCAAGATTCCCCAATAACCCCACCGGCCAATAAAATTCCCCGCAGGGAAATACCGTTCGTTGGACAGCAAAAGCTAGATATATTTCCCATGGCAGAACCCAGTGACCGCGATTGGAAGTTCGTCGGAATAGCCTTTGGAGAGATTGCAATTTTTGAACAGAGAACTGGCATTATCATTTTCAATATTCGGTTGGCCCTCAGCCGAGTAACCTATGAAAAGGTAATGGCTCAGCGCGACGTTGTTAGCTCTCAGCAATTACTACTGCCCATAGAGTTTTCGCTATCCCAGGAAGAGTCGGACCGCTTTCAAAGATTTTTGCCAATTTTTTTGAAAAATGGATTTTCGGTCTATTCATTTGGCCAATACGACTATAAGATTGATGCGATCCCGGAATGGCTATCCTACCAAGACGCAGCCAGCTTGGTCCATCGATTAATTGGAAAGGACAATGCTTCAACTAAGAATGAGCAGGCATTGAATATGGAAGAGATCTTTGCACGGTGTATTTCGCAGGTTTCTAGCCTGGAAAATTATGGAACACAGGATAGCATTAAAAAGCTGCAAAATGCCCTGTTATTGTGCCAAAATCCACTGCTATGTCCCCTTGGAAATGCGATATACTTCGAACTTCCGCTGGCAGACATGGGCCGTCGCTTCGGCACAAAAATAACACATTAACCCATCTTGTTTCAAAAAAACTAATCAAAAAAAATGTTTTTTTGCTTGCAAAAAAATAGTATAATCTTCTAATATATAAGCACATACATGGAACCATCTCAGAAAGTTGAAAATAATATTTGTCGAATAGATCTAATGAAAGACCAAGGATCTGCCTATGACAATTCTCAGCCACAATTTACGCCATGTAGCACGTTCCATGATAAGGCTGTATCTGTCCACTTTGGACCAGAAAATTCCTATTGTTCTGAATCTAAGTTTTTTTCTAATCCTCTTAGGGTAAGGAAAGCATGCGTAGTGTTTCCACCGCAACCAAGTAATTTTGTCAGCACGAATAGGGCGGTCAATGTGTTTGAGCTATATGCGAAACAGGGGGACAAAATTTTTAAATTGAAAAACAATATCCTAAGGAATCTAAAACCGCTGGCGGGCCTTGAAGTTGTTAAACTCAGAAACCTGGTAGATTCCAAGTTTAACTCTGCTTTTCGAGAAAGAAGCCTAAGCGTACCCGACCAGGTTAAATTACAGGCCCAAACCAACGCTTTTTTTGATTCAATAATTTCGTCGATAGTTAAACCGGAGTCTGTGTTACTTGTGCGTCAATCATGGACATCAACGAGTAAAAGTTGGGGAGTGTACGAGATTTATGCCATTTGCCAGTACATCTTAGGGGACATTTTTGGGACCACCGAGAGCCGATAGTTGGAAGTCCCTCATTATTCCCCGCGCAGCCGACAAACACTTCTTCGGCACAGGGAATATTGTGTAAATTCCTTGGTTTTGGGAAAATTTCACAAATTTTCGGCGTGCATTCAGGACGAGATACAATTTTACCCCAAATGTTGTGGAAACCGAAGGTTCGATTTGCCATATTTTGGAATGTTTTGTGGTTCCCGATGGCGTACATTTTCCGCCTTGCCTTTCCAATAAAATGAAACGTCTTTGCCTGTCGTTTTACCTGTTTCATGAAGGAAGAATAATTTGGCATTTTAGGGAAAAACGGTCACAAAAACTCTCCGTTTACCCCCTGGTAGAATATCTTGAAATCCTTGCATTTACTTAGATTGAACCATATATGTATGGCCAAAATTTCACTCACCCACAACCCACTTTCTCATCCTCTCCTTCTCTTTTGTTCTATCTTTTTTTTCTTGCAAAGGTCGTCTATGGTGACAAAAAGCCTTGCCAGTCTTAGGATTGTTTTTTCATCCATCTTCCCTAAGATTTGTTCATTTCTTTTCTCTTTTATTTTGAGGTTCGCGTAAATAAACCTATTTTATATTCGTTCCTCTATGATGCCCCGATTTGGACCAAACACTTTGAGTGAGCTTGGCTTATGGGTTTAAAATGGCTTGTAAGGGGAAAGGGAAAAAACTTCTTTGGTATGAAATTTTAGGGGGCAAGAATTACGAAAATTTGCTGATAACAGTGGTAGTGCTGAAACCTTCAACAAATGGGAGGAAATGAATTTCTGCCCCGACGGTTTGTAAGGCTTTTCGTTCGGAAAGGTCCAGCGTGTCAATGGTATAATCTCCAGATTTTGCGTAGACGTCGGGACGGAATTGTAATATTTCGTCCTTCAACCTACTCCCGTTAAAAATAAAAATGCCATCAACGACGGATACGGCAGATAGTACATAGGCTCGCATTTTTTCAGAGAAAATAGGGCGTTTATCTCCCTTTAACGCTTTCACACTTAGGTCAGAATTTAGGGCAACCCAAAGGGAATCTCCGAGTTTTTTTGCATTTTCAAGGGAAAATATGTGTCCCACGTGTAACACATCGAAACATCCGTTGGTCAACACCACTTTCCGATTTTCTTCGCGTAACTTTTCGCAAATTACACAGGCATCCGCAAAGTTGAACAATTTGGATGGCAGTAGATCCATTTTAGTTAGGGTTTTTTTACTTTCTTTGCGGTTTTTTTAACTTTATTCGCCGATGGGGCCGTTGTTTTTGGCATGGATCTTTTTCCCATCAAATTCGATAGAGCCTTAGCCGGGTCTGCTACAAAGTTTTTTGTAACTTTTATGGCTTTAATCTCCGTCGATGGCAATTCGAATTTAGAATCCCGCAGTAATTTTTCTAAAATGGTGAGCAGGCCCCGAGCCCCCGTTTTTTCATCGGCTGCCAGTTTAGCAATTTCGGTCAATGCATCATCATCGACGTTAAATTTTATTTTATAGCCGGCAAAATCTTCCACGTACTGCTTTAGAATTGAGCCTTCCGAAGAAACTAAGATATTTTTTAGATCATCGGCCTTCAGTGCTTCACAGGCAACCCGTACGGGTAAACGCCCAATAAATTCTGGCTCGAACCCATATTTGATGAAATCTGCCGTAGAAACTTTTTTTAAAAATTCATAGGCTTCGTCCTGGTCATTGGGAGAAAGCTTGAAGCCAAATCCTATGCTTTTGTTTCCTACCCGCGTTTTAACGATGTCGACAAGCCTGTCAAATGCACCACTAGCAATGAACAGAATATGCTTTGTATTGATACTTTGCTTCTGCTCTACGCTTCCACCCGCAAAGCTCATGGCAACCCGCAATTGCGATATCATGTCCGTTTGCCCATATGCACTGACTTCGCTTTCTTCCATCAGTTTTAAAAGATTTATTTGTACGCCACGGCCGGAAACATCACGGCCTTCAAAATTGGACGATATGGCAATCTTATCGATTTCATCGATGAAAACGATGCCATACTGTGCTAATTTTACGTTCCCATTGGCAGCCTTTATTAGGTCTCGAATCATATCGTCCACATCGCTGCCGACATATCCTGTTTCGGAAAACTTTGTCGCGTCAACTTTTACAAATGGTACCCCGATGAGCTTGGCAATATTTTTTATCAGGTATGTTTTCCCCACACCCGTTGGGCCAAGGAGGAGAACGTTTTGTTTGTTATATTCGACCTGGGAAGATTCTTCATCCAGTAGGCACTTGCGCACATGGTTGTAATGGTCACAAATTGCAACCGATAGAACCTTTTTAGCCTCCGACTGTTTTATGACAAAGCGGTCTAGAAAATCCCGAATTTCTCGAGGTTTCATGTTAAAGCTTTTGATTTTTTTAATAAATTCAGCAAATTCCTTTTCCTTTGCGTTACCCCCATTTGCTTCCTTTTCTTCCGCATTTCCAGCAGGGAAAACAAAGCCCATCTTCGACCCTGCAGAACTGAACATCTCCCCGAACTGTTTTTTTAATTCCTCGAATGAATTGAATGAAGATTTTCCATTATCTTCACTATCCTGAGGTTTACTATCAAAATCAAAAAACATTTCCATTATACCCCAGTTGGTTTAGGTTGTTCAAGACTACCCACCGGAAGTGCAATACTTCCCGAATCATTCTTTGAGTTTTTGTCATTTTGCCGTTTCCTAGGAGTCGTTCCGTTATCATCATCATTTCTTTGTTTGTTTCTCTTTTCCGGTGGGGTTATGTTCATGGTAAAGTCGCCATTCTTTACAAGATCATAGACATAAACACCGTCAATGGTTTCATACTTTAACAATGCCTCCGCAAGCTTGTCCAAAACCGCTCGTTTTTCTTGCAAAATTTCTAGGGCACGCCGATAGCCAGCTTCAACAAATGCTATAACTGCGGAGTCAATCTTTTGAGCCGTTAGTTCGCTATAATTTTGCGAGCGAGAAATTTCGCGGCCTAGAAATATGTGGTCCTGGTTTTCCCCATAGGCGACCGGACCGAGGGGACTCATTCCCCAATCGCAGACCATCTTTCTTGCAAGCTTCGTCGCTGATTTTATATCAGACGAGGCACCGCTGGTCATTTCGGAAAATACAATTTCTTCGGCCACGCGCCCGCCCATTGAACAGCAAATTTGAGACTCCAAATTCTTTTTCGAATAGTTTAGAATGTCCTTTTGGGGAATAAACATGGTACTTCCCAAACTTTGTCCACGGGGAATAATTGTCACCTTGTGCACTGGAAGATTTCCATCATCGACAATTACTTGAACGATGGCGTGGCCAGCTTCATGGTAAGCCGTAATCTTTTTATCGGAATCATCCATCAACTTTTTACGTTCCCGGCCGAATGCGATCTTATCCCGGGCCTCATCCATGTCATTTTTAGACACGGTTTTCTTATTTTCGCGGGCTGCCAGTAGCGCTGATTCATTCAGCAAGTTTTCCAAATCTGCCCCCGAGAAACCGGATGCATTACGCGCTACATCCCTCAGGTTAACACTTTTATCCAGCTTAATCTTTTTTGCATGGACCTTTAAAATTTCTTCTCGACCGTTTAGGTCCGGCAGGTCGATTACTATTTGTCGGTCAAATCTCCCGGGCCTCAGAAGTGCCGAATCTAAAACATCTGGCCGATTTGTGGCCGCCATGATGATTACCCCTTCGCGACTATCAAATCCATCCATTTCAACGAGTAGGGAATTAAGTGTTTGCTCCCTCTCATCGTTGCCTCCACCGAGGCCGGCTCCTCGCTGGCGACCGACTGCATCTATTTCGTCGATGAACAATATGCAGGGAGCATTTTTTCTGCCCTGTTCGAACAAATCTCGAACACGGGACGCTCCCACTCCGACGAACATTTCGACGAAATCCGATCCACTCATGCTAAAAAATGGAACCTTTGCCTCTCCCGCAACTGCCTTTGCCAATAAGGTTTTCCCTGTCCCCGGAGCTCCAAACATTAAACATCCCTTGGGAATACGCCCGCCAATATCCAAAAATTTCTTCGGATTTTTCAAAAAATCTACGATCTCTGCTACTTCTTCCTTCGCTTCATCACACCCGGCAACGTCGTTGAATGTAATTTTTTTCTTATCCTGTGTTAGTAACTTAGCTCGACTTTTTCCAAATGCCATCGTGGTTTTTCCAGCTCCCTGCAGCTGCCTTCCAAGAATGAAAAATATTAGTAGCAAAAAAATGACATAGGGCACCGTATTAACCAAAATGTCACTCCATAGTGCTGAACTTGGCTTTTCAACCCATACGTCCGATGATTTTATTAGACGGTTATAGCGACTGGAAGTTAAACGGCCTTCCGCCATAAAAACTTCCGTGTCTGCATTTGTGTTATTTTGGGAAATTGTATTGTTTTTGGCAATGGCATCATTAAATTTCTTCAAAAAGCTGGCATTGCCAGTAACTTGTTGGCTCGTATTGGCATTTGATATAACTTTCTTTCCAGTCTTTTTAGCCTCCCCATACAACTTATACCATTCGAACCCTTTCGCGGGAACACCTTGTATGACACCGGACACAATGTCGTTCTTTTCTGCCGCTTCTATGACCGCTTCTATGTTCCACCCATTGCCTTGTACGGTCACAACCATGGGACTATACATACTCCATAGGGCAAAAATTGCCAACATTACGATTACCCAAACCCCAACAACCTTTAGTTGAAACACAAATTTTGAATTATTTTTTTTTGGCATATAAGGCAAATCCCAAACACGACTACAATACCAACTAACATGCATCATGCATATGTCAATAGAAGAGCCTCGCTGTCTTTCGTTTTTATTTTGAAATAATCTGAAACCGGCAAGTGAGGAACCCAACAGACCTTACCACTAACAAACACCACAGGCAATAGCCGTCTGTCCTCCTTTGGGACAATTTTTGTAGTCAAAACATCCCCCAGTTTTTTTTCTGAATTATGCCCGAGTGGTGTATACTTGAATAAAGGTTTATATTTTTTTACCGAAATTTCTGATATTTTTTCGACAACGGCGTAGCACTGTTTCCCTCGGTCCATATTTTTTAAATCTTCCCAAATTTTTTTGGAAATTTCCACATTTTGAATGGCCAAGGCTTTTCCATTTGGCAAGCGATTTTGCCCCATTTTCAAATCTTCGACCACCCAGCCGTCATCTTTTTTATCTTCTTTTTCGCTAGTCAGGTAAAAACTGTTGCCGTCAAATTTGATGAAATTCCATTTGCCAACGCTGAAAACCGTCGTTTTACCCAGGCGCATTTTATCCAGAAATGTTTGAACATAGGAGCGCCGAACGTCGAGGTCATTGGCTACCAAAAATTCTACAAAAATCTTTTTCAGTAGGGCAGTTGGTAATTTTTTCAAATCGGAAATTATAAGTTTTCCTTTCAGGTCTCTACCATTGAGATATTTTTTTGCAAAAAAACCTATGGCATCGTCAGCTTCCTCCAGGTTTTGCCTTACACTTGCTAGATTTTTAACAACGTCGAAATGGCCAGCTATTTCTTGAATCTTCGGCAAAATGATATTGCGAATTTTATTCCTGAAAAAGTCATTTTCGAAATTAGTTTTATCGTTACGCCATTCAATTTTTGAACTTTTCAGACAAATTTCCATTTCCTGTTTTGTGAAATTTAGCAATGGTCGTAATTTTAAATACTTTTCCTTGAAAATTGTTATGGCACGGGGTGAGGAAAGCCCTGCCGTATCACTTCCACGAACCATTCGCATTAGTAGCGTTTCGGCTATGTCATTTTTTTGATGTCCGAGAACTAGCACTTTGGAATTAAATTTTTCGAGCGCACGCTCAAAAAATTCATTCCGCAGGCGACGCAAGTGATCTTCGCT
>JAISBO010000076.1 GCA_031266155.1 Puniceicoccales bacterium | reverse complement strand
CAAAAGCGTACCATTACCTTCGCCGATGTCAAACCATATTTTTACATTTCGCTTTTCTCTGGAATGGCGAAGGATTGTGGGAATTCATCGCAAAGGTTCTTGCTTTTGGGATACTTTTGCTTAGAAACGGATCATGGGGAGTTATTTACCTTTACCGTATATCTATGAAAAGGATGGCCGCAGTGAGCGTTCGTGGGATATTTATAGCAGATTGCTGAAAGATAGGATCATTTTCATCGGGACACAGATCGATGATTTTGTTGCCAATGCCGTCGTCGCCCAGCTACTTTTTTTGCAAATGGAAGATCCTAAAAAGGACATTCATGTCTACGTGAATTCACCGGGGGGAAGCGTAACATCGGGAATGGCCATCTACGACACCATGCAGTTTGTGCGCTGTGACGTCGTTACCTATTGCATCGGCCAGGCGGCCAGCATGGGAACAATTCTGCTATCAGCGGGAACAAAAGGCAAGCGGTTTGCCTTGCCAAACAGCAGGATCATGATTCATCAACCGACGGGTGGGGCCAGTGGACAAACTTCCGATATTTCCATCGCCGCAAAGGAAATTTTGAGATGGCGTAAGGTCATAAACGAGATTCTTGCAAAGCATAGCACCCGCAGCATAGAACAGATCGAAAGGGATTCCGACCGTGACTTTTTCATGACTGCGACGGAAGCGAAGGAATATGGAATTGTGGATGCCGTAATCGAAAACAAGATTGAAATTCCTGAATCCAAATGATGTTTATGGCTAGCTATAGGAAAGAGACCATAGGGATTATTGGGGGTTGCGGGGTAGCAGCGGCCAATGAGTTAGCCCACCGCATTGAAAAAAGGTTTACTGAACTTGGGTGTTTGGACGATGCCCAACAGCCCGAATTGATATTATTTCAGGCAACCCGGGCACCGAATAGGATTGCTTTTGCAGCGGGGAAGAGCAGCGTTTCGTTCGCACCATATTTTATCGAAGTCGGCAGGAAATTGAAGGCCTGTGGGACAACAATTTGCTGCATTCCGTGCAATACGGCCCATTGTGTAATCGGAGAGATCGAACATGCCGTCGGCCTTCCATTCCTAAACATAGTAAATGAAACATTATTTTTTATGTTGGAAAAATATCCGGAAGCAAAAAAAATTGGACTGTTGTGTAGTGAGGGCACACGGTCTTCCCAAATTTATCAAAAACATTCACAATCTCTAAATTGCTATTTTGAATTTTTATTTCCCAAAGAAAATTTGCAGCAATCCGTCGATGATGGAATTGCGGCGGTAAAACGTGGACTGCAATACACTTCGCCCGAAAAGGCCAAAGCATTTTTTGTGGGCGCAATGGATGATTTAATCTCCCAAGGGGCCGATGCTATTGTTTTGGGATGTACGGAAATTCCTTTGGCTGTAATGGACCAGTACTACAAAAACAAGCCCATAGTCGATTCGCTGTCGATCCTGGCAGAAGCTTGCATAGACAGGTGTAAAACGACGGAAATAGGTTAGCTGCCAAGTCGCAATCGGGCCCAAAGGCTTATGACAAAATTTAGACGTTTAATGGTTGCTCCAATCGGATATCGAGCCTGGCAAACAAATTTTTATCGGTACCATCTTTTACGTTATCAACGGTGAGGAGCTTTTCGCTGGAAAACAGAGCATTTGCACCGGCAAACACACACAAAGCCTGTATTCCATCCGAAAAGGTGTTGCGTCCTGCTGCGATTTTAACATAGGACCGCGGCATCAGGATTCTGGCCAAGGCGATTAACCGAACAAAATCGAAATCGTCGATGGGATAACTATCGTCCACCTTTGTCCCGGGGATTTTTACCAATTTGTTTATGGGCACACAGCGAGGTGGTTCTGTTAAATTTGCCAATAAAACGAGCATTTTTATCCTATCATCATTTGTTTCTCCCATGCCAACGATGCCTCCCGAACATATGTTAATTCCGGCATTTTGGACAATGGTTATGGTTTTGATCCGGTCATCGATGGTATGCGTCGAAATTATTTTACCGTAAAAGTCAGGAGAAGTATCCACGTTGTGGTTGTAATAGTCCAGGCCTGATTGCTTTAGTTTAACGGCTTGTTCCTCGCTAACCATGCCGAGGGTTACGCAGGTTTCCATGCCCAGCGATTTTACTTCTTTTATCATTTTACAAATTTCATCGAACTCTGTTTCCGATGATGGACGCCTTCCGGAAGTACTCATGCAAAATCTGCTAGCTCCTCTCTTTTTAGCCTCTTGAGCCGCCGCTACTACGGTTTCTAAGCTTAGCATCGGCTGCTTTGGAAATTTCGACCCATTTCTGATGGATTGGGCACAGTAGGCACAGTCTTCCGAGCAGCCTCCCGTTTTTACACTCAGAATGCCGCTTATCTGTACCGTTTGTCCGTCGAAATTTTTAATGTGCACATCGTGGGCCATTCGGATAAGCTTAAAAAATGGATAATTGAAAATTTCCTTCGCCTTCTCAAAAGTATTTTTCATGGTAATTTTTCATAAAAATTCGTTAACGATTGCATAGGCCCTACCCAATTCTTCTTCCGTTATGCAATAGGGTGGTAGAAAATATACCGTATTGCCCAGTGGTCGCAAAAATATTCCCTTTTGGAAAGCAGACTCTACCAAATAATCTCGTTGTGCCGGCGAAGCAATATCAAAGGCGGACATCGTACCGAGGATTCTTCTCCGATGAACATTTTTTAAAATGGCCTTTTTGTGGAAATCCGATATCATTTCAACGGCTTCGAGAGTTTCTCGGCGTAAAAATATTTCCAGCGATTTATTTGCAGCGGCACAGGAAATTGGGTTAGCAGTGTAGGAATGGCCATGTATGAAAGTTTTGCGTGGATCGTCCGACAAAAAAGCATCGTAAACTTTTTCCGTAGTTACGGTCATTCCAAGGGGCAGGAATCCACCGGTGATACCCTTCGACAAACAGATGAAATCCGGTGTTACATTTGTGTGATCCATGGCAAACATCTTTCCGGTACGGTAGAATCCCGTCATGACCTCATCGAAAATTATGAGAATTCCATAGGGACGAATGGCATGGACGAGCTTCTCAAGAAATTCAGGGCGATGAAGCCTCATTCCCGCAGCTCCCTGGAGAAGAGGCTCGACTATTATGGCACAAACCCTATCCCCGATTGCCGATAATTTTTGTTCCAATTCTCCTATGGCTTTGGATTCCCGTTCTTCTATGTTTTCCACTCCTTCGTAATATTCCGGCACATCTATGGGGTGGCTATTGAAAAATAGTTCCGAAAATGTCCCATGGTATTGGGAAGATTTTCCCGAGACACTCATCGCCCCAAAAGTGTCCCCATGGTATCCTCCTTCCAAACAAAGAAACAGGTCGCGTTTTTCCATCCCCATGTTTTTGAAGTATTGATAGGCCATTTTGAGGGCAACTTCTACGGAAGTAGATCCGTTGTCGGAAAAGAAAAATTTTGACAGGTTCGGCGGAAGCAATTTTTTCAAATTTTCCACCAATGTTTCC